>JANWID010000322.1 GCA_025450095.1 Bacteroidia bacterium
AAAGCAATGATAACCTGAAAAATCATCCTTAGCGCAAAAAAACATGTATTCATGACGGGCGTAATTCAAAACCGCATCGAGCGATGCAATGGAGGGGATGCAGATCGGCCCCGGTGGTAATCCGGTATTCATATAGGTGTTGTAAGGAGAATCGATTTCCTTATGTACATTCAGGACCCGCTGAATGGTAAAATCACCTGCAGCATAAATCAGGGTTGGATCTGCCTCCAGTTTCCATCCTTTCTTGTAACGGTTCAGGTATACCCCTGCAATCAGTGGTTTTTCGTCATCTTTATGGGTTTCCTGCTCCACGATAGAAGCAAGTACACTGACTTCGGATTGTGACAAATTCAAATCCCTGGCTTTTTGTTTCCGCTCTTCATCCCAGAAATTTTTATACTCTGTTGCCATTCTATCAATAAACTGCCGGGCACTCGTATTCCAGTATAATTCATAGGTGTTTGGAATAAACATCGAAAGGCAGTTGTTAACAGTCATATAATACTGTTTAAGAAAATTCTCATTACGCAGAAGGCCGGTAATTGCAGCCGAATCCGCCTCAAGCTGTTGACTGATTACAGATGCCAGTTGTTCCCGTGTCCGTATATTATGAAACACAACCATAACCGGTTCCTGTTCACCGCTTCGCAATAACGTAACAAGTTCCCGGTTACTCATTTTTTTATGGAGGCGATACCTGCCGGGTTTAATATTCCCGGTATATTTCATTTGTTGAGCTACCCATTCGAATGAAGCAGAATTACGGAGCAGGTTTTTTGCATTCAGCAGGTTTACTACATCCTGAAAATCGGCCCCTGTGGGAATGTAAACAAATGATTCATTCTCCGCATCCAGCGTTACATTAGGTCTGTAAATGCGATTATAAAAATTATAACCGATTACTAATGCAGAAACAACAACAAACAGCGCACTGATAATAATTACCTTTCGAAATGTTGACTTTTTATTTGATTTTCCCATCAGGAATTTTTCATTAACTGGTCAAGAATGGCTTTTACTTTCATGCTCCCTGGGTTTCTTTTCAGGTAATGTCCGAGCATGTTTTCGGCTTCAGTTTTCCGGGAGGTAGCAATATATAAACCTGCTTTATTAATAATGGCCTGCTCATAATCAGGATCCAGTGCCAGTGCCTGGTCATACAGTCGTCTTGCTTTTAACGTATCACCTTCGGTAATTAATACAAGGTATCCGAGATTTGAAATTACCGGAGGAAATTTAGGATAGGCCCGGAGCGACTCTTCAAGTATTTTTTTTGCCTCAGGCTGCTTGTTATTCATCGACAGAACATATGCATACTTATTACAGAATTCAGGGTGTAACGGTGCAAGGGTATATGCATTGAAAAGGTATCGTTCCGCTGTTTTGCTGTCGCCTTTCAGCAGGAATGATTCTCCGATCCTGTAGGAAGTCCAGGCATCGGAATTATCGTAAGATTTCCGGTTAAGCAGTTCTGTAGCTTTTCCCGAAGCAGCAGCATATTCAACAACCCGGTCATAATTATTTTCAAGGAATGACAGGTGAACGAGGGAGCTGAAATTTTTACGTATTTGTTCCGGTGTACCATCAGGCAGGTATTTCCTGGCGGAATCGAGAACATCTTTGCTATAATGGAATTTTTCATAATAAGCAATGAACGCCTTTCCTTTTGATATGTTATCAGGCGTTGGATTATTGATACAGTTTATTCCTATAAATTCCCTGATGTCGTTCACGATTTCATCTTTTAACGGAACACGGATGAAATGGTCGTGCACCGAAACATGCGGAATATCGGTTGCCCCGGAAGCAGGCATATGACATTTTACGCAGTCGTTATTTTCAATAGCCAATATTTCAGGTTTTTCAGTGCATGTATTGCCTTTTGCAGTTTCGTGACATTTATTGCATACATTATTAAAATGTCCTGAGTCGGTTTTACGAACACTAACATGCGGATTGTGACATGTAACGCATGTCATTGCGTTTTTGTAAGGACGCAGTTCATTTTTATGCAGGCTTTCGGCTTGCTGCACTGTAGCCGCAAAACATTTACTCAGCTTCAATCGCTCAACGTGCGAAGCCATGATATGTTCATGTTCACGACCCTTGTAAACCGGCATGTAAACGTCCATTACTTCAGATAGTCGCATTCCCGGCCTGAAATCAAAAAATGATTTACCTTCTTTCAGAACTGCATTTCCCTGAATGTGGCACCTTTGGCAAACATCTAGCTGCAGGTCAATAGATAATTTAGCAGGGTTCACAATGGAATAATCGATCCCCGTAACAACATCAACTGATTTTCCTTCTTTTTTTTGTTTCACATGCTCTTCACCCGGACCATGACATCGTTCACATCCGATACCCTTATCAATAAATGAATATTTGTTTTCAGATCCCATTTCAAATACCGGGTACGAATTGTGGCACGTCATGCATTCCAATCCAATGAGTCGTCCAAACCTTGAATTACCTCCGTTTTCAAAACCGGGAGGTAAGTCCCATTTGCCTTTCTGTGTGTAAAAAGTCATTGGCATCTGGTTAATGTAACCACCAGTATTCATTAAATGCGAATTGGTATGCTGCCCGGAACCAATAATGTAAGTTACTGTTTCGACTCTCTTGTGAACGGTATCATGTCCTTCTATCCGGTACTCCATTATTTTAAGACTGTCTCCTTCCCAAAATGGACGATACCAAAAATCAAGATGGTTGTCATAAACCGGCTTATGATCAAAAGAAGCAGCGCTTTTTGACATGCTTGCAACATCAATCGATTTCCCCATTCCGGTTTCGATAAACGTCTCGTAAATGGATCCATGACATTCCTTGCAGGTCTGCATACCAGTATAACCATTATCAGGGTTAAGAGAAGCATAAACAGGAGGAGCAGCTTCAGGTGCATTCCGGCAATGTAAATGGAATAAAAGCACCGATGCACCAATTACAAGAATGATAATCCACCGCAGGAAAGATGAGGACATTGAATTTATCTAACGGTCATTCACCTTTTGCATAACATATACACTGATCCAATTGCCGTTACTTAATGTCCAGTCAACCAACTCCCCGTTGCACTTATATCCGGCTGCAGAAAACAACCGGATACTGGGTTCATTATTAACATGCACATGACAGTATAATTGGTGAAGATGCAAAATATTGAAAGCGTATCCTGACAACAGTTGGAGTGATTCAAGAGCATATCCTTTTCTGCGGAAATCTTTCTTTGCAATCAGGATTCCAACACCAGCACGCATATGGGCCGGTTCAAAATCAAAAAGGTCAATATATCCTACTGTTTCTGTTTCCTGTTCAGTGATTTTCCTGTCAATTGCCAGACGCAATTGGCGGTTTGTATAAATATCCTGATGTGCAAGTTTTACAAATTGTTCCATGGTATACCTGGAGAAAGGAGTCAAAGTGCCGCTTACAGGCCAAATGCCAGTATCATTTTCCCATTCATACATGAGATTGATATCTGCTGTTTCCAGAGAACGGAGCAATATTTTTTTCCCCTGAATCATACTTTTTTCAAGTTGATTGTACCATCAAAAACCCGGGTTGCTTCACCAGTAAGCCAGATATCCGTAAACAGTCCATTTTTTTTCTTCAGACTTACTTCAAGGTTACCACCCGGAGCTGTAAATTTTACAGTTTTATCTGTTTCCTGGCGTTCCTTCAAAACTACAGCAATTGCTGCAGCAACTGTTCCCGTTCCGCATGAATATGTTTCATCTTCCACACCTCTTTCATAAGTCCGGATATCATAGCTTCCATTTTGTCCGGCTACAAAATTAACGTTGATACCCTTATCCCGGAATCGGTCACTATACCGGATACTATGAGCTACGGCTTTGAGATCAATCTTATTAGTATCATCACAAAATGTAACATAATGTGGTGAGCCGGTATCCAGGATATATGCATTTCCTTCTTCCTTAATTCCCACAACATCTTTCATTTTTAATGAAATTAATCCGACCGGATCACCCGGTTTAAGGAGTTTCGCTTCATGCATTCCGTCAATTGCAATAAACACACATGAATTGTTGATTAATCCCAGGTGATTTGCAAATGCCGTAATACAACGGCCTCCATTACCACACATGCTGCTTTCACGACCGTCCGCATTGTAATATTTCATTCTAAAATCACTACCTGATTCCAGTTCCAACAAGATCAGTCCATCGGCACCGATTCCAAAACGACGGTCACAGAGCGAAGTAATTACCTCTGTGGATAATTTGCTAAAACCCCCGTTGCGGTTATCGATAATGATAAAATCATTTCCGGTTCCGTGGTATTTGGAAAATGGAAGTGTTTTCAATTTTAAGCGGGTAACTAATTTTAATAGTTGTTGTTTAATACTTCAAACGACAGGTTAAAGATACTTCAACACACAAAATTATTGTATCCTGAGCAGTTTAATTGCCAACAAAATCTTCATTAAATGTTCATCTTCAGGGAAGTCTCTTCATTTTGCTTTCATTTTACTGAAATTAAATTTGCATTAAAATTTTAGAATATCATAAACGTTAAAGCTCTACCTACTCTTTAATTAAACTAAATCACAATGGTAAACGCCTTTAAAAAATCAATAGGAATGTTCCTGATTGCCGCTGCTGCCGGTTTCGCAGGAGCAGGGGTATACAATGAATTTATTGTCAAAAACGAAATTACAAAGCCTGCAACTATCCAAAAGCAACCTACGCAACTGGTAAATTTCAGCCATCCGGCTGGTGAATCAGGAGTCCAGGAGTTTGTGGCTGCATCAGAATCAACAGTTCCTGCCGTGGTGCATGTGAAAACAACGTATGGTGCTACTTCTGCAGGAAATCAATCCTATAATCCATTCCAGGATTTCTTCTGGGGCGATCGTGGTTTCAGAAGCCCTGAACCGGCATCCAGCTCGGGATCCGGTGTAATCATTACAGATGACGGTTATATTGTTACAAACAATCATGTGATTGCTAATTCTGACAGAGTAGAAGTTACGCTGAATGATAAAAGGACTGTAGATGCAAAGGTTATTGGATCCGATCCATCAACCGATCTCGCTCTTTTGAAAATTGATGAAAAAGGTCTTCCATTTATTCCATATGGAAATTCAGATGCTGTTAAAGTAGGAGAGTGGGTGCTTGCAGTTGGCAATCCTTTTAACCTTACTTCAACTGTTACAGCGGGAATAGTTAGTGCAAAAGCACGTAACATACACATTTTACCTGATCAGCAGTTTCCAATTGAATCCTTCATCCAGACCGACGCAGCTGTAAATCCTGGAAATAGCGGAGGTGCTCTTGTAAATACTACTGGTGAACTGGTAGGAATTAATACTGCAATTGCCTCCAACACTGGTGCTTACACTGGATATTCATTTGCGATTCCGGTAAATATGGTTAAGAAAGTTGTGGATGATCTTCTCGAATACGGTAATGTTCAACGTGGATTTATTGGTGTGAATATCAGGGATATAGATAGTAAACTTGCCAGTGAGAAAGGATTTAAATCAATGAAAGGAGTTTATATCGCAGGGATTACTGAAGGCGGAGCAGCTTCTAATGCCGGTCTTCAGGAAGGCGATATAATTACCCGGGTATCCGGAAATCCAGTCAACTCCTCCCCCGAACTCCAGGAACAGGTTAGCAGATTCCGTCCTGGTGATAAAGTAGAAGTAACTTATATGAGGGGTGCTACTGAAAAAACAACTGCCGTTACCTTGCGCAATAAGGATGGCAACACCGGGGTGGTTAAAAATGAAATGGTGTCGTTACTCGGTGCGGAATTTCAAGTTATTTCACCTGATGAAGCTGCCAAACTGGGTATCCGCAACGGTGTACAGATTTCAAAGCTTAATGCAGGCAAATTACGCAGCGCCGGAATCCGTGAAGGATTTATAATCGAGAGTATCGATAACAAAGCAATTAAAAGTACTGATGATATTGTTTCCGCATTACAAAATAAACAAGGAGTTGGTGTACTCATTGAAGGCATCTATCCTAATGGAATGAGAGCATATTATGGATTTGGTTTATAAGTTTATAGTGTTAATGTGTTAGGTTGAGAGGCTCCTGCGAGGGAGCCTCTTTTATTTCCGGTTGACACGACCTTGACATACAAACTTTTTCGTCATACTTTTGCACCGTCAAATTTTTTAACACTACACACACAATTTAGTAACATTCCATGAGGCAACTAAAGATTTCTAAGTCCATTACCAACCGTGAAAGTCAGTCATTAGAAAAATATCTACAAGAAATAGGAAGAGAAGGACTCATAAATGCCGAAGAGGAGGTTAAATTAGCAAGGAAAATACGTGAGGGTGACCAGGTTGCACTTGACAGGCTTACTAAAGCCAACCTGCGTTTTGTTGTCTCTGTTGCAAAGCAATATCAGAACCAAGGGCTTAGCCTACCTGATCTGATCAATGAAGGAAATCTCGGATTAATAAAAGCAGCGAAGCGGTTTGATGAAACCCGTGGATTTAAATTTATTTCCTATGCAGTATGGTGGATTCGTCAGTCGATTCTCCAGGCGCTTGCTGAACAATCAAGAATTGTCAGACTTCCATTGAACCAGGTGGGATCACTGAATAAAATCAGCAAGGCATTCAGTAAGCTTGAACAGGAGTTTGAAAGGGAGCCATCATCAGATGAGATTGCAAGCATACTGGAAATTTCTCCGGATAAGATTACAGATACAATGCGGATATCCGGCAAGCATGTTTCAATGGATGCTCCATTTGTAAATGGAGAGGATAACAGTCTGCTCGATGTCATTGAAAACAGCGATAGTCCCAAAGCGGATAATTTGTTAATGTCAGAATCTCTACAAAAAGAAATTGATCGCTCACTGAGTACGCTTACTGAACGTGAACGCGAAGTTGTAAAACTCTTTTTCGGAATTGGGATCAACCATGGACTTACTCTGGAAGAAATCGGAGCAAAATTCGAACTGACAAGAGAAAGAGTGCGCCAGATAAAAGAAAAAGCAATCAGAAGATTGCGTCATAAATCAAGAAGTAAGCTCCTGAAAGCTTACCTGGGATAATCGTAAATTTACTACAATCTAAATTGAACACCGTTACTTCATTTATATACCGAAGATCATGTTAACCGAAAATTTAAATGTGCTGCTTACCAAAGAAAAGTATGAATCCGGATTAAACGATTGGATTCAACAGGAAAAAGCAGCAATTGAATTGATTCACATTCTTGGAAACCTCTGGTACGACCGGTCGGTGGAACTTATTATTTTCCGGAACCAGATAGTGGATCGTAGCGCTAGTCAGATTCTGGCATTACATCAGTATGCAAAGGAAATAGTTAAAAAGCCAATCTCTATTTATGATTCGCTTGTCATTGCAAAGGAACTGGAAAAAATTCAGCTGGCACCTTCACGCATCGACCTGGGAAGACTCACCTCAGAATGGCTGAATGAAAAAGATAATTTTAAAGGAGACGCCGCTTCTTTTGTAAGTAATAAGCTGCGTGATTATATCGGTGAAGAAAAACGTAAAATTGTACCGAAGGATGTAATCCTTTATGGGTTTGGACGGATCGGGCGTATCCTTGCGCGGGAACTTGTTGCGCAGGTGGGAAAGGGAGAACAACTTCGGTTGCGGGCTATTGTTACACGTGATAAATCAGATGAAGATATTATAAAGAGAGCAGACCTGCTTCGCGCAGATTCAGTTCACGGTCCTTTTCCAGGAACTGTGGTTGAAGATTTGCAAAACCGAGCGCTTATTATCAATGGTCATAAAGTTCATATGATTTCAGCGAAAAACCCGGAAGAAATTGATTACACATCATACGGAATTAACGATGCTTTGCTTATCGACAACACCGGTGTTTCGCGTGACCGTGAAGGTTTGGGAAGACATCTTAAATCGGCTGGTGTTAGTAAAGTGTTGCTAACTGCTCCCGGTAAAGGTGATATTCCAAATATTGTTTATGGCATTAATCAGAAAGAACACCTGGAAAATGAATCTATTTTTTCTGCTGCCTCCTGTACTACCAATGCTATTGTTCCGGTGTTGGCAGTAATAGACAAATCACTGGGAATTGACAGAGGTCATATTGAAACCATTCACAGTTATACAAACGATCAAAACCTGCTCGATAATTACCATCCTAAGTATCGTCGTGGACGTTCCGCTCCGGTCAATATGGTAATTACAGAAACCGGTGCTGATAAAGCAGTTTCCAAAGCATTGCCTAAACTTGCAGGAAAGATCACTTGTAATGCAGTTCGGGTACCTACACCAAATGTTTCTCTTGCTATTCTTAACCTGAGTGTAAACAAATCCACTTCAAAAGACCAGGTTAATGAATTACTGCGTGATGCTGCGTTAAACGGTAATCTTGTTGAACAGATACAATATCTTTCCTCCAACGAAACCGTTTCATCGGATCTTGTCGGCAATCCCTGTGCTTCGATTGTTGACAGCCCTGCAACAATTGTATCGAAAGACGCAAAGAACGTTGTGCTGTATGTTTGGTATGATAATGAGTATGGCTACAGTCGACAGGTAATACGTTTTGCGAAATATCTTGCTAATGTAATCCGACTTACATACTATTAAGAAATATCTGTTCTGAAAAAAAAAGTCCCGTTTTTAAGCGGGACTTTTTTTTGAACTTTAAGGAAACCTCTAAAAATCGCTTAAACAAGGCATGTGAATTTTTTAAAACCGGAGTTTACATAAAAGTAAATGAGGATTTTAAAAAATTCGCATAACGCAGTATAAGTAGATTATTAGAGGTTTCCTTATTTTTCAATTATTTCAATTCAGTAAACCTTCAATAATTGTTTCTACGCTGATACCTTCTGCTTCCGCCTTATAGTTTTTCACGATGCGATGACGGAGTATTGCGGGGGCAACTGCCTTTACATCTTCAATATCGGGTGAGTACTTACCATTAAAAGCTGCGTGACATTTAGCACCTACCACGAGGTATTGTGATGCACGTGGACCTGCTCCCCAGGAAAGATAGTTGTTCACCATTTCAGTAGCAGCCGGAGTGTTGGGTCGTGTTTTAGTGGAAAGATTCACGGCATAGTTCAGAACATTATCGGGAATTGGAATGCGTCGAATGAGATGTTGGAAATAAAGAATTTCCTCTCCACTGATGACTTTCTTCAATTCCGGATTGAAATCAGAAGTAGTATTTTTAACAACCTGTATTTCTTCCTGTACTGTCGGATAATCGAGTAGCACGTTGAACATAAAACGATCCAGCTGTGCTTCGGGCAGGGGATAGGTTCCTTCCTGTTCGATTGGATTTTGAGTAGCCAGAACAAAGAAAGGGCTATCCAGCTCATACCGTTTACCGGCGGTAGTAACAGCTCTCTCCTGCATGGCTTCAAGAAGGGCTGCCTGAGTTTTGGGAGGAGTCCTGTTGATTTCATCAGCCAGGATAATATTAGCGAATAAAGGACCCCGAATAAATTTAAAATGTCGGCTGTCGTCCAGTATTTCAGTTCCAATAATATCTGATGGCATCAGGTCAGGTGTAAACTGAATTCTGTTATAACTGAGTCCCAGTACTCGTGAAATTGTATTTACAAGCAGCGTTTTCGCAAGTCCGGGAACACCCACCAGAAGGCAGTGACCCTGGCTGAATATCGAAATAAGCACATCCCTGACCACTTCATCCTGGCCAATAATTACATGTCCTATTTCGGTCCGCAGTTTTTTATATCCTGTTACAAGGTCATTCAATGCCTCCACATCGGAGTTGTAGGTTCTAACCATAAGTTAATTTTCAAAAATTAATTTTTCAAATACCAATAATCGAGGTTTGGGCAACTTTTATAATCTTCAGAAACCTGGATGAAGGTTGTTTGCTTTTTCTTCTGCACCCAATCCATCAGGACTTTGTTTTCTTTTTCAGTCATAGCAGCCTGCTGTATTCTTTGATAATCCGTAGTCAGATTTGCCGCGTGTGGTGCGCTTCTCGATTTCAAATATAATATTCTGAAGGCAGTATTACCTTCCGCAGAGAGTGATTGTATAGGAGCAGATATGTCACCCACATTCATTTTATCAAGCTGGAAAAAGACACCCGGATCAACTTCATCTGATTCAAAACGGGTAGTGCCTGCTTTAGGATTAACTACATTTCCCCCGTTAAACCGCGATTCGGAATCGTTAGAATAACGTTGAGCGGCTTCGGAAAAGCTCAGGGAGTCAGAGATTATTTTTTGATAAATACTATCTGCCCTTGAAAAAGTTTTGTTGATATCTGCGGTTCCGAATGTCGGCTTAATAAGGATGTGTCTTACGTTGATCTGTTCACCACGTCGTTCAATCAGCTGTATGATATGGAAGCCGAATTTAGTTTCAACAATTTCAGAAACTTCGCCTTTACGTAGTTTAAATGCGGATGATTCAAATTCAGGTACAAGCTCTCCACGGTTTACAAATCCCAGCTCACCTCCATTTCTTGATGATCCATCCTGTGAATACAAAACGGCCAGGGTTGCGAAGTCTTCTCCACCAAGAACACGTTGCCTGTAAGTTTCCAGCTTCGCTTTCACCTTTTGTTTTTCTTCTTCACTAACCGGAACCTTTATTACGATCTGGGCATATGCAATTTCTGCATTAATAAACGGCAGGCTGTCGGGGGGGATACTGTTAAAAAATTCTTTTACATCTGCAGGTGCAACTGTAATATTCTTTGTTACATCCGACTGCATAGACTGGACCAGGAGCTGTTCTTTTATGAGAGGTTTAAATTCATCACGTATTTCCACAATGCTTTTTTCATAGTATTCTTCCAGCCGGGCCTCTGATCCAATCTGGTTTACCATGTAGCCTATCCTTCTATCCAGTTCATTATCCACCTGTGCGTCTGTAATTTCAACACTGTCGAGAATAGCCTGGTTCAATAATAATTTATTAACCAGTAGTTGTTCAACGATCCGGCACTTCAAAGCCTCTCCCGGGGTATTTCCCTGTTCTATGATTTGAAGATACTGTGTTTCGACTTCTGATTTCAACAGAATTTTACTTCCAATTACAGCAACGACCTGATCAATGATCTGGCCCGGCTGCGCAACACAATGTGATGACACAACCAGGAGGTGAAACAATCCTGTAAAGAGGATCTTATTTATAAATTTCAAATTCATTTTTCAATAACGCTTCATCATAGGCAGCTTTTTCCATTTCCTTGATGAGACTTAATTTGCGTTTGTTTATAATCAACACTCGAATATCATCCTTAACAAAGCTTAACGGAGAAAGGCTTTCTCTTATTTTCATATCCCTGATATTGACAAGGTAGAGATCAGTGGAATCTTCCATTTCAATATACCTGTTGTTTCTGAGAAATGCTTCCTTGTCATAAGTTTTAATCGGAACTTTCTTCAGCAGGTCATCAAACAGCAACCATGTATCATCGTCCAGGTGGAAATCGGTCGCAAACTGGTAACAGTATTCTTCTAATTTCAGTCGGTCTTTGGGATTTTCGGAGCGATACCATTCCATCACTTTGTTTTTCTTAGGTGCATTTTTTTTTATTTTCAGATACAGCACCTTAATGATGTTATCCTTCAGCTCAAAATTCCTCTGATTATCGCCGTAATATTTTTCTATTTCCTGGTCTGAAACCACGGTATCAAGCCGCTGCCTGATCAATTCAGTTTCATAAATATAAGTTATGAGAGAATTCCTGTATTCTTCCAGCTTTTTTTCTACATCTTTTTTTTCTTCATCCAGATTATTCTCGGCTTTATGCAATACTACCTGTTGTTTTATCCAGCTTTGGATATAGCTGTTTGCCATCAGGATGCTATCTTCTTTTGAAGTGCCGGCAGTAATCATCCTGCTGATATCGTCGGCATAGAGGTACTTATCATTAACTCTTGCCACTGCTCCGGTAGGAATAACCTTGCTTTCATTCCGGAATTTGTCACACGAGGTGAAGCATAAAAAAAAAACAACAACACCGGTTATCAATACCTGTTGGGTAAAAGGTAATGAAAGTAACCGGTGTTGTATGAATAATTTTTCAATCAACAAAAGCTGTATTTATTTGCTGAAGCTGTTCAGGACATCTTCATTAACTGTAACCGGGTACCTGGCACGCAAACTCTTTATCCACTCCTTTTCGAGATAATTCTGGTAATCGGCAGTAATGATTCCTTTGGCTTCATCCAAAGTTTTTGGTGTAGGTTCAATAATATTGATAACCTCAACGAAAACTACCGAGTTATTGCGGATCATATCGGGTGACAAACCTTTTTGCCAGGCGATCGAATCAATGATCTCATTTTCTCCTTTCAGGAATTTTCCATCTTTGGTATTCAGGTTCAACTGAGAATCAGTATTCATAGCATTGAGAATTTCAACAAGTGGCTTCTGTTTCTTGAGCATTTTACGTGTTTTAGAAGCAATATCTGCGTTAGCGCAGGTATAAATTATTGCATCACAACGACGATCCCACATATATTTTGTTTTATTTTTTTCATAGAAATCGGCAAGTCCAGCAGAATCTTTTACAGCCTTTGACCATACTTTTTTATCGGTAAGATCGAATAACAGGATTCCATCCCGGTACTCCTGCATCAACGCTTTAAATTCCGGATATTTTGCTTCTAATTGACTTTCTTCGTAATTCATGCATGACTCATCCACGAATTGGTTGTAGAGTGTATATCCAACTTGTTTAGGAGTTGAATTTTGCTTTTTGGATTGGTGGCTGTTGATATATTTTGCAAAATCTTCCTGTGTGTAAGTCATGGTACCTAATGTAAAGAGTGGTTTATTCATCCCTTTAACCACTTCAGGATCCCATTCTCCACCAAGGATTGTTGTGTCGAGTGCATTAACAAAGCTTTCCTTATTCTTTGGAAACTCTTTAAAATTATAATCCTTCTTTATTCTTGCAATCATGGAATTTTTGCTGATATCAGCACGGCTGTCACGTGCTACCTGGTTTTTCAGCTCAGTTTTCTTTTCTTCAAAGGAAGGAACAGGTTTCTTTTCAAGCCGTTTAATGATATGCCATCCGTAACTGGTTTTCACCGGTTCAGAAAAATCGCCATCGTTCTTCAAACCGAATGCGGCTTTCTCAAATTCAGGAACCATACGTCCGGTGCCAAAAGGAGGAAGCACGCCACCATTTTTTGCTGAACCTTTATCATCAGAAAATTTAGTCGCCAGGTCTTCAAACTTATCACCTGTTTTAAGCTTCTGATAGATTTCATCAATTTTTGCTTTAGCTGCTTTGGTTACGGAATCAGGAGCATTAGCTGCGGATTTTATCATGATGTGCGCAACCTTAATCTCGCCCTGCGCTTCCCTTACATCCGTTACTTTAATAATATGAAATCCGAATTTCGTTCTGACTGGCATGGAAAGCTGTCCTGGTTTTGTATTGTAAGCAGCCGTTTCAAATGGATAAACCATTTGCATTCCTGTAAAATAACCAAGATCACCTCCGTTTTCTTTTGCTGACGGATCATTGGATGAATCACGGGCTACTTTTGCAAAATCAGCACCTTTTAAAATCATATCCCGGATTTTCATTGCACGATTATAGGTAGCCAGTGTATCTTTTGGCAGTGCATCAGGTGCCAGGTTCAAAAGAATATGGCTGGCACGTACATCTTTTTGTAAACGGTCATATGCTTCTTTTATCAGGGCATCCGTAACTTCCTTATCAGTCATGTAAGGTTGTGCCAGTTGTTTCCGGTAGCCTTTCAATTCATTGATAAAAGTCTGACTCGTATCCAGTTTCTCCTCTTCGGCTTCTTTAACTTTCAATTTGTAGTTGATATACAAATCGAGATATTCCCGAAGATCTTTCATATCATAAGCACCTTCTTTGTTATTGTTTTTACGATATACTTTTTCAAATTCTGCTTTGGTCACAGGTGTACCGGCAATGGTCATCAGCACCGGACTCGTATTTTCCTGTGCAATAATTTTTGCGGAAAACACAAAGCATGAAATAATTAGAAAACTACAGATCAGTTTTTTCATATGAAGGCTATTAATATGTTATTGACAATTAAAGGGATGCAAATTTAACAATTCAATGAAATATTCCTTAAAAAATCGACATCAAAACTATTTTTTGAAAAATGAAATTATCGTGAATAATTGGGAGCATCCCGTATAATAGTAACGCCATGAGGATGACTTTCTTTAACACCATTCATGGTAATTTTAATAAATCGTGCCTGCTGCAGAACTTTAATATTTTTAGCTCCGCAATAACCCATACTGGCACGGAGTCCACCTATTAACTGGTAGATTTCTTCAGCCAGGGTACCCTTGTAAGGAACACGGCCTACGATACCTTCGGGAACCAGCTTTTTTATGTCATCTTCTGCATCCTGAAAATACCGGTCTTTAGAACCTTCTTTCATGGCTTCTATAGATCCCATTCCACGGATCATT
>JANWID010000323.1 GCA_025450095.1 Bacteroidia bacterium
TACAGTGAATCTGAAAGACAGCAAAAACGCCACCCGTTATGTTCCCGGTTCCACTTCGTACGAACCGGTGCAGTCTAATAATTATTACAATAATTTTTATGGTTACTATAAAACGGCGTATTCCGAAGTTTATACAGAAGGATATTATACTACCGATAAAGTATATTTTATAGAATGTAACCTCTATGATGCAGCCTCTGAGGAATTGTTATGGTCGGCTCAATCACAGACAACCAACCCTAAGAACATTGATAAGTTTGCGCAGGAGTATGCAGCCTTGATTGTTGAACGGTTGCGGTCCGACAGATTAGTACCTCAACAATGAGAATTTCTTAAATGAATAAAATTTAAACCTACTTCTTATGAAAAAACTATTGTGTGTATTGATGATGTTTTGTTGTATAATGTTAATGGAAAGTGAAGCTCAGAAAGCCCGCCTTAATATTTATGCAGGTTACGCCTTCGACGATCAGTTCGATTCCTATTATGATGCATATAACTATTATGACGGAACTATTGAAGGAAGCTTACAGTGGGGAGCAGGTTTTGAATACATGCTGCATCATGCAACCGGAGTGGAATTAGTATATCTGCGCCAGGATACAAAAGCTCCTACAAGGTATCTTACCGACAACTATAATGGTACTGTACAGTTTGCCGATTTCGATATGGCAATTAATTATATTTTGGTGAGTGGCAACCGTCATTTTGGAAAGCCTGACGGAAGAGTGGATGGTTTTGCAGGATTGATGATGGGAATGGTGGTTGCGGATGTTGAAATACCAAGTACCGGGTCCAGCGCTTCCACAACAAAATTTGCCTGGGGACTTAAAGGGGGTGCCAACATCTGGATTACTGATAATATCGGAATTAAGCTGATGGCACAAATGGTTTCTGCAACCCAATCAATGGGAGGAAGCGTTTACTTCGGTACCGGTGGTACTGGTGCAGGCCTTAGTTCTTATTCTTCAATCTACCAGTTTACACTCGGCGGAGGTCTTGCCTTTAGATTTGGTGGTGCAACAGCTTCCTCTCCTCAACAGTAATTAATTCTGAAGCGTGAAATGCCTTGCCACTAAATGGCAGGGCTTTTTTTTGTTTCGGGAGATAGGAACGCACCGATTGTTTTTTGCAATATCTCGTCTTTAGATCTGAAAGCTATCTCACGTCCCGGAGTTATTTCCTCCCAAGTTGCAGGATCCTCCGCTTGTAACGCTGTGCAATAATTATATTTTCTTCTCAAATCTTTCGCAAGATATTCCTGTTCTGTTTGTCCCGGAGTCGGAACAAATAAAACATTCCGGTGTCCCAACACAGCCAGATCCATGATAGTTGAATAACCAGGCCTGCAGATCAGCAATGTTTCGGGATGCAACAAACCTGAAAATTCATCATCACGGATGGTAGCCATAACCGTTATATTTTCATAAGTCGTATTCACCGGATTACCCGGTTGCCCAAGTATTACCAGGCATTTTTTATTTTGTTGTTGGAAAAATTGCATCACCTTGAATTCAAAAATAGTTCGTTGCGGTTCGGGGCCGGATAAAATTGCAATGCAATCATATTTCTTTTCGGTTGCAGATGCTGGTTTTACAAATCGTGATAAAATGCCCGTGTGCCTTACCGGGATGTTGATCCCGGATGAATTGGAAAGCACACCCGATATTTTTACATCCGGATCATCAGGGATCCAGAGTTCATTGAAATTTTCAATCCGTTTTTTATTCATCCGGAATAACAACGGTTCGATGAATTTCAACCCATTACCACCGCTGATTCTTACCTGGTGTGTCATGAATGCTGTCTTTACTTTTTCAGAATAAAAGCCGTAACGGTTATCAGATATAACATGGGTGATTTTTTTTTCAGAAATCAACTGATCAAGGAAGCTATGTTCTTTCCGGATTCCTGCCAAAATTTTCGGAAATTGTAAAAGGATGGAAACAGCCATGGAACCGTTAGCAGGATATCGGATATCGAATCCGGGAATTACAACAAGAGGAAGTTCCGGATATCTTTCTTCCAGCAGGATTTTCCCATAGCCGGATGCACAAAGTGTAACCTGGATATTGTGTTGCAGTAACTGGTTGATAACAGGAATGCATCGCGTAGCATGTCCAAGACCCCAGTCGAGAGGTGCAACCAACACATGTATTTCCCGATCTTTCATTTGGTCAAAAGTACACCTGAAATCACTACTTTCGCGCGTTAATTATTAGCGTTAAATATTTTGGGTAAGAATAAGCTGAAACGATTCGCAGAACTGGAAACTATGGACCGTGTGTTCCAGCCAGGTCGCCGCGCACCCGATGAGAATTTTTTTCTGAAAGGTAAATGGAAGGAAAAGATCTTTCATAACCAGCATCCTATTATCGCGGAGTTGGGTTGCGGAAGGGGTGAGTATACTATCAATCTTGCCAGGAAGTTTCCCGATCGTAATTTTATTGGTATTGATAAAAAAGGAGCCCGGTTGTGGCGTGGAGCAAAAACCGCTAATGAAGACAATTTGCTTAATGCTGCATTTCTGAGGATTCAGATTGAACAACTGAATTTTTATTTCAAACCGGGTGAAATTGATGAAATCTGGATCACCTTTCCGGATCCCCAGGCACAACCTTCAAGAGAAAATACGAGGATGACATCACCAAGATTCCTGGAAATGTATAAAACACTTCTTCCCGAAGGTGGAACGGTGCATTTAAAGACTGACAATGCCGCTCTATATTCATATACTCTACGAAGAGTAAAAGAAATGAATGCAAAGGTTTGGGAAGCTACTGAAGATCTTTATGCTTCCGAACATGAAGATGAACTCCTCTCCATTACTACTACTTACGAAAAACGTTACCTGGCACAGGGGATCAGGATTTGTTACCTGAAATTTTCATGGGAACCTCTATAAATCTACTTATACTTCGTTATACATCCGCCGCGGCGGATTAAAATCCTCATCCCGACATTTTCGTCGGGACTCCGGTTTTAAAAAATTCGCAAACCTTGTCTAAGCGATTTCCAGAGGTTCCCTTATATAAGCAAATTGGAAAATCCTTATTCTACAACAAGCTTGAGCAGTCTGTTGCTTTTTCCCGATAAAATTTTCAGGAAATACATGCCAGGTGATAAACTACCGATATCAAAAATTTCATCACCATTCTTTGGCTTCAGATCCATAACAATTTCACCCGTAATATTCATTACTGAAATTGAAGTGAAAGTTTCAGAATTACCAATGATGCGGAAATAATCAGACGCAGGGTTTGGATAAATTTTTAAATCTACAGTTCCTGGATCGGGATCAAGTCCAACGGTTGTTCCATCCTTGGCAGCAAGTGTTATTCCGGTATGCGTATGCTTATAGTCGGCTTGTGTAACAAATGCAGATATTTCACAACTGTCGATGTTGAAACCAACAGGAACCGTATAGGTGTAGGTGCGAGCAACAAGAGTTCCCTGAAGTGTGGTTGTAACCGTATCTCCCCATTGTCCTGTCAGCAGGTGACGTAGCATATGATTGTGTACATAATTGGAATCATAAGCTGATACATTGGACTGGGTTCCGATTACACCGTTTTCAGTGAGCGCAACATTCAGCATATTATTCTGTGTTTCAGTCGACGTGTAATACAATTCGATGTTAACAGTCAGCTCACGTGAAATGCTGTCGAACGAACAGGCAGCACCGATATTGACCGGAGTGTTTCCGCCCTGCAGGATAATATCAGCACCTGCGCCCTGGTTTATGTATCCCGGATCCCACCATCCCGGGCGACGGATAGCCAGGTTACCCGGAGGATTTTGTGGAAAAAACGGAGGTTGGCTGTATGTTCCAGGCCAAACAACCCGGTTCACAGTTCCTGCAGGATAAGCCACGGAAGCAGCCATGCTGTCGATTGCAGCACCGAAAGGTGTTCTGTAATCAGGTTGTCCCGGTAGAATGGTATCGGCTAACGGCCCCGTATGTATAAAAATAAGGACTACTCTGTTCGGATAGCTGTTATACAACTGTTCTGCGCGGTAATCACCATCCGGACAATAAGCACAGTTGATACCGTTAAATAGTTCCACCACCGCATTCCGGGGCAACACAGAAGTGGTAACAAGCGTCTGTGCTATTGAAACCACAGCACATAGTAGGAGCATCAGGGTTATATGGAGGCGGAGTTTCATAAAAGTAAATTTACTAAAAATTCGTGATTTTTGATTCAGGGTTTAAATGAATTACTGACATTAATCTAAACAAATTATCAGCTATCAAGCTGGCATTCGGGTCGGAACGAGCCTGGTCTGTTCAACATCTCCATCTACGTTCATTAAACAATTAATTAATCAAACCTGCGTTAAACTTCTTTCTCAATTATAGGTAATTTTTGAATTGTTTTGAATGCGTAAGAACCTTTTAAATCTATATAAAGACTTTCTTCAATCTTAACTTAATCTTACAATCTAAATTTCAAAACCATGAAACATTCATTTTTATTTATGTCTGCCATTTTAACATGTATCGTTGTTTGGTTTTCTTGTAACAAAGACGATCCCGATTCCGCACCGGGCAATGCATTGAATTCGCTACAGGAATTTTATGATAACCACGCCCAGTCCAGCCAGTTTTTTACTATTAATAGCCAGTCTGATCAAACTATCACCGGGCAGCAAGGCACCCAAGTAACTTTTAGCGAACATGTTTTTTTGAAACCCAATGGCCAGATCGCAACTGGTAATGTGAAAATTGAACTGAAAGAAATTTACAAAAAAAGCGATATGCTTTATGCCGGAAAGCCCACTGTTATACCTTCCGGACAACCACTAAAATCAGGTGGTGAGGTGTTCCTAAAAGCTACACTCGGGAGTACGGGAGAAGAACTGATCATAAGAGACACCACACCTTCCGTAAATATCCTTTTCCCGGCTGCAGCAGCTGTTGATACGATGTTTGGATTCATCCAGGGCGATTCAGCGGGTTTGTTTGTCTGGAATTCTATGAACCAACAAGGATGGCCTACCGTGGCATTTCCAACAGTTGGTGGTTATGTAATACAAACCGATACGCTCACCTGGATCAATTGTGATCAGCCAATTTTTTCCAACCCGTGGGTGCAGCTATACATGAACGCGAATGACCCACCTGTCGAGTATTCAACAGATGTATTTCTTTTTTTTCCGGATAATATTATGATTCATGTTTATTCAGCAGGGCCCACGAGCTTTGGTAATTATTACACACCATGTAATTCAAATTTAACCGTGGTTGCAATTGGATTCAAAAACGGCCAGCTCTATTCATCTTTTACGCCGGTTCAGATTGGAACTACAAATCAAACTATTTCATTCAGTTTAACTCCAACCTCAGAAGCCGCGCTTACACAAGCATTGGAAGGACTGGATTAAGATCGTATTGCTTTTAGCCGTGATATAATAAAAAACGCCGCAGAAAAATTGCGGCGTTTTTTTTAGTCCGATTAAGGACTATTCCTTCACAAAACGTTTTACTGTGTTTTTTTCAGATGAGGTAAGATTCACGAAATAAACGCCGGAAGGTAAGTTGGAGATATCTTTTACAATTGTTTCATGACCGGTTTCCAACTGCATTACAGTTTTACCAATCATGTTAACAATTTTAATTTCAGAAACGGAATTGCTGATCCCTGTTATCCGGATCTCCTTTGAAGCAGGATTGGGATAAATTGTAACAGTTGTTGCAGAAACTTCTGCAAGGCCAACTGTAGATCCATTCTTCGCAGGGAAAGTAATACCGGTATGTGTATTTTTATTATCGTTCTGTGTAACGAATATGGTTATGTCGCAGTTGTCGATATTGAAATTCGTCGGAACAATATAAGAGTAGCTACGGGTAACAAGAGATCCCTGGGTTGTTGTGGTAATGGTTTCACCCCACTGGCCGGTAAGCAGATTTCGCATGATATGATTGTGCACATAA
>JANWID010000324.1 GCA_025450095.1 Bacteroidia bacterium
AAATAGCCCAATTAAGACAGTTTTGCGTGAGCCCGTACTACCCTTGATTCTCAATATCATTTTCCTTTTAGAATAAATTTGATCCCGGCCTTAATTAAAACATATGACCCCGGCTTACACTTAATGCTCCGGCATCCTGAATTTATATTTATCTCCGGATAATTCAATAACCCGGAATTAATTATTACATCGGTGTTATCATCTGGTACGGTCCCACAATTCCAGTTAGCAGGGTTTTCCCAGGCAGAATTTAGCAACCCTTTCCATTTGGCTGCGAATTTCAAACTGTGTTTTTTCCCTTGCAAATTTCCATCAATCAGGCACTGATATTGATATCCATAGTTGGAAGTTGGAGGAGCAATAAGTATTAATGTATCATTGTTGACACCGCTGTAAACCCCGTTATTATTTAAATTAATATAACCACTACCGTCGTTAACCTGCCATTGATAAGTGTGGTTGCCTGAAAAACCGGAAGTAAAATATGTGTTCGAGCCCGGACAAATACTACTTTCAGGTGAAACGGAAGTTTGGGTAGTGTTAGTTTCCACCGGTAAATTAAAATCGAAGTAAATAGATGCTCTATTGGTGATCAGATTCCCTGCACTGATATTTGACTTCGGTTTAATTTTAAAAGCAACAAAACCATGGCTTTCAATTTCATTATGGATACTATCGGCCAAAATTATTGGATCAAATTTCCATTCAAGTATACTGCTGTCTTTAATGGATAGAATGTACGGATGACTGGTACTAATCATTTCAAAACTTTGCCAGTCCAGCTTATTACTGAGGGTATCTCTTACAATAACCCGAAATGCTGTATCATTTCCTGTGTTTTGAAAATAGATTACATAATTCAAAAATTCTCCATCCAAAATTTGATCATTTGTTAGCGTACCGCCATGCGTTTCTATTTTTAGATTGGGGTCAAACGAACCAACAACGGGTTGATTAATGCTGGATTCATTATTTAGGGGAATTGTGTCTTGTATTAAAGGGCTAATATTTGCAGCAATAGCCAGCGTATCACCAATATTATTTTTTGGTGGTGGCAATAAACGCAAATGAACAATAATTGTTTGACTCTCAAGTGGTGAAAGGCTAGTGAAATTCCATGAGAGCGTATCTGATAAAATATTTGTGGGTGCGACTGATGCGGAATCAAAAACTGTTCTGTTGCCGATTATGAGTTTTGCTGACCCATTGAAAATAACTGTTGTACCAATATTTTCATATTTCAATTGATAATGTGTGGCAAATCCGGGACGGGCAGCATTTAATGGTATTAAAGTAATGCGAAGATCATTGATACCTTGTTTAGGAACCATTGCAAAACTTAATGTGTCTGTTTGTAAATAAGTACTAAACTTACTTGTATCAGCAATTGGGTTAGAGGAATAGTAATTATTATTGACAATCACTTTAGTAATATAAGTGCCGGTATCGACGCTGTTAGCAAAATAGCCCTGGCTTATATTGCTTGCGCTTGTCAAAAGTCCCTTATCACTCCTGGCAGATCCTGTATTAAAATATGGTTCCGCCGGTTGTTTAACACCGTCATTATTTTGGTCGGCAAATACATAGCCTCGTATATAATTTGCTGCACCAATTTTTGCGATTAACACATCTGATGGCCCTCCTTTGTAATTATAAATATCACCGTTATTTGTTGAAGAAGTCATTCCGTTTACGATTATATTGTTATCGGGAAATTGTAAAACATTTGTAAGCTGGTCAAAACCGTCTCCTCCAATTGTTTTTTGCCAAACTATATTTATTGCTGAATCTAATTTAAGAATCCAACCATCCATCGGATTAGATACTTGTGAAGGAAATAATGAATGAAAGCATGTAACATTACCATCAAAAGAATTTGTATAGCCTGCAACAAGATAACCACCATCATTTGATTTGATTATTTTTAGACCCCCGTCTTCATAATTTCCACCATAGTATTTATTGGCATAATTGTTACCATTCTTATCAATTTTACTAATTAATAGGTCCCGATTGTTATGTAGGCCAATGCAGGACGTATCTGAAAAAAAAGATTTGGAGATATTCCCCGTCAGTACGAATGAAGAATCAGGAATTTGAAGTATTGAGTTATATGAGTAAAGGTGTCCCGGGATAGAAAGGGTGTTAAAAAAAACTCTGTTACCATTAGTATCCATTTTTAATATTGTAGTCTCACTAACAAAATCAAATACATCATCATAGGATTTAGCTCCTGCCATTATATATCCACTATCTAATGTTTGAATGATCTCGTTGGCTTCAGATAAGGTTGTATCAGGAAAAAATTGTTGCCAGGTAATATTACCTGATGCATTTAGCTTTACTACCCAAGTCCGGTCAGAATATGAACTCGTATATGGCGCGTTTATTACATCGCCATCCTTTGAATTGGTGGTTCCAAGAAAAATATAACCTCCATCTGCAGTTTGTCTGATAATTTTGCCATGATCATTCTGGCTGCCACCCAATATTTTCTGCCAAACTGTATTTCCGGCACTGTCTAATTTTATTATCCAGGCATCTCCATTTCCATGATTTGCGCTAAATGCAGCATTGTTTGATTCAGTATCACCGGTCGCTATAAAACTACCATCAGTGTTCTTTTGAATAGAAAATAACATGTCTGATTTGTTTCCTCCTATTAATTTCTTCCAGAGGATGTTTCCATTTGTGTTGTATTTAACTACAGTGGCGCTGGAATCAAAAGGAGCAGGAAAAAAATCTCCATCTATTGAGTTTGTAAAACCGGCAATCACAAAGCTTGTATCGTTACACAGTGCAGAACTAATAGTCCATTAATCTGCATTACCACCGAATGTACGTAACCATTGAATGCCTTGCGGCGCATTGAGAGAAGTATTGGTTAAATCAGGTGTAGTACATACAACATTAATGTTTTGCTGAATGGTATCCGAAAGTTTTAGCGCAAAGGTATCCTGCGTAAAAAATCTAATCGAAGCCAAATGTTTTATGGTATCACCTAAATGAACATTGAGGCTGTCATTTATTAATAAGTTCAGGTTGATAATATCCACTGTGTTCCTGTTTGAACTGGAAAAATTCCAAAGTAAAGTATCTCCTGTAACTGACGTGGGAGAAGGGATTGAAGATATAAAAACTGATTTGTGATCCTTTATCAATTTAACTACACCTTTAGTAGTATCAAGGGGACTTTCAAAATTGTATTTAATTTTATAGGGAATTATTCCTCCTTTACCTACATCAGCATAAGTTGATGTTATATCAATTGTTGGATTCTTTATGGAAGAATTTTGCCCACTAATAAATATAGTTTTAGACATCCTGTTATTTGTTGTGTCGTAATCGTTTTGAAACGGTAGTACAATTCCATTGATAGTAACAGGACCGTATAATGGTGGTAGATTTGATCTAAGAACAAGCGAAATTGAGTCTTGTGCCAGGGCTGCTAAATTATATTTAATCCAAATACTGGTATCACTTAAATAGTAATTTAGTGAAGGAGTTGATGAAACGATTGAAAAGGCAGGATTAAACCGGATTTTTATCCTGACGGAATCAACTAACTTGTTTAAATTATTTTTAAAATAAATTTTGACGGGGAAATTCAATCCGGTAGGAATTGAATCTGGAAACAGAGAAGTTATTTCCATCTCTTCCAAATAACTTATGGGCACGAGTCTAAAACTCATCGTATCGGTTTGATTGCTGCCAGCAATATTCGAAAGCACACTAAAAGGAAAAATTCTAAACTGGGATGAATCAACTGAAGTATTTGTATTAAAATAAACACTGATTGAATATTTACCCGTATCTACGCCAAATAAAAATTTGCCATCTGCCAGGTTTGACTGCATTGAAAGTCCAGGTTTGGAAGCAATTGAAAATCCATCATTAAAATACGCTTCATTGACGTCCTTGATATTATTGTTATTGCTATCAACATATACAAATCCTCTGATACTATTTAATTCTTTTAACTCTAAAATAAATGATTTTGTTTCGCCAGGGGTGTAAGGAAAATTAACAAAGTCGCCATTGTTAGAAAAATCAAAAAATCTTTCTCCACAGATTATATAATTACCAACGTTATTTTTAATTATATCATAACACCTATCGTGAGCTGATCCTCCAATACACCTGTTCCAGACTACAGAACCATCAAAATTCATTTTATATACAATGCCATCATTAATATCATGTTCTGCAGCGTAAGAAATTTCAGGCAGGCCGTCTACGCCAACTCCATTTCCGCACATTAAAAATGACCCATTTCCCAAAGAAATTACCTTATTTAAATCTACTATTGAAATATTTGAGCCTATTGTTTTTGACCAGATTTTATTCCCTGATAAATTAATATTGATAAACCCACCTGCTTTTTGATTATCAGACCTCGTAAAATCTCCGTCTGTTGAGCTAGTCGATCCCACTACAATTAAAGTACTATCTGAATTTTGCGCTAAACTCATTGGATTGTCGACGCCGCTTCCACCAATACATGTTCCCCAAACCAGGTTATAATTATTGTCTATTCTTGCTACCCAGAAATCGTCCATGCCATGATTACCCGAAACCATACCATCATTCGAATAACTTCGGGCTGCAAAAATAAATCCCTGGTCATTTGTGAGTTTTACAATAGAAATTCCTTCGTCATAATCCGATCCGCCATATAGTTTTTGATTGACTATGACACCAGAAGGCAAGACTTCCAATAATAGTACATCCTCATCATTCGTGTTTTTGTTTTGTATGTCTCCGTCGGTTGACGTTGTTGTTCCCAGAATAAGTATGTTTCCATTAGTAAGTTTTGTAATTGAATTAGCCAATTCATATCCACTACCGCCAAATGTTTTATCCCAAATTGTTGCGCCATCCTGTGAAATTCTTATAATTTCAAGATCTTCATTTTGATTGTTACCGCAAAGAATATAACTACCGTCCGGCATTTGAATAACATCATTAAAAACTGAGGGGGTTAAATTAATGGTCCAGGTTGTATCTAAGTTTGAGTTGAATTTTATAAGATGAGTTCCAGCACTGGAACTGATGGAATAATGAATAGCAATATAGCCGCCATCATTGGTTTGTATGCTTTTTGGAAATTTATTATCAATTCCCGCAAAAAATTGATTAAAATGGGTTATCCCATTTTGTGCTATTAGACTATGGGCAATTATTATGGCAAACAGAAGTAAAAAAATCTTTTTCAATATTGGATATTTATGGTAAATATAGGTGCCAGCAGGAACTTAGCGTAAAAAAAAAGGGCAATATTTCTATAGCCCTTTTTTAAGTTTATTTTATTGAAATTTACCGTGCGATATTTACTGCTCTTTTTTCCCTTATAACAGTAACTTTTATCTGGCCGGGAAAAGTCATTTCCGTCTGAATCTTCTGAGCAATTTCAAAACTCAGTCTGTCGCTATCGGAATCACTTACCTTATCAGCTTCTA
>JANWID010000325.1 GCA_025450095.1 Bacteroidia bacterium
AAAAACTGTTCGGTCTTACTTCAGATGTTTCACTTATGGAACTGGCCGATACGAATGCAACTTTATTGCGCGAGCTTTCCATCAAAGCACCCGGTACTTTCCAGCATTCCATGCAGGTTGCCAACCTGGCTGAGGCGGCAATTTTTAAAATTGGCGGAAACAGTTTGCTGATCCGGGTTGGTGCATTGTATCACGATATTGGTAAAATGGATATGCCGCTTTATTTTATCGAGAACCAGACGACAGGACTGAATCCGCATGACGAACTCTCTTTCGAGGAAAGCGCATCAATCATCATCAGTCACGTGATCCGGGGAATTGAGAAGGCCCGCAAAAATAAGCTACCTGATCTGATCATCGATTTTATCCGTACCCATCATGGAACTACGATGGTGCAATATTTCTACCAGTCATATCTGAAAAATTACCCTGAGGAAATTGTTGATGAAGAGGATTTCCGATACCCGGGACCGTTACCATTCTCAAAAGAAACTGCTGTGCTGATGATGGCTGACTCTGTGGAAGCAGCCTCGCGCAGCCTGGCTCAACCTTCCCAGGAATCGATCAATAGTCTTGTGGATCTGATCATCGACAGCCAGATCGAACAGCATCAGTTCATCAATTGCAATATTACTTTCCGCGATATATCATCCATCAAAAAGATTTTCAAAAAGATGCTGATGAGTATTTATCATGTTCGTGTGGAATATCCCAGAGCGTGAAGGGTAGCCAGCAGTCGCCAGCCAGCAGTAAGCAGCCGGCAGTAATCGATCATCGGTTTTCAAGTGAAAGTGTACTGTCGACTGCTGGCTGCAGACTCCAGGCTGGATCAAACGATCAGTACTTCACCCACATAGCTCTGTATGTTTTCTTGTTTTTGGTTAATGTTACCAGATAACAAGCCGGGGATAAGTGATACAGATCGATGCTTGTTTTCTCCAGGTTGGAATTAAAATACACCAGATGCCCGCTAACATCGGTGATCTCCAGTGTGCCATTTTCTGCAAAATCTGGAATCATCAACAATCCATTTGAAGGATTAGGAACTAAATTGAAATGGTTCGCTGTTGAACCTTCTTGTTGCAATCCGGTAACATCAACAATAGTAACTATTGCTGTACATTGTGAAGAGTTTCCTGCCAGATCCGTTACCGTTAGTTCTACAACGTTTTGACCAATATTGGAACAGTTGAAAGTGGATTGAGAAAGCGAATAATTTAAAGGCAAGCAATTGTCAGAGGAACTATTATTTATATCACTGTATAACAGGGTCAGTGTGCACGATGATGAATCAATTCCCAACACGGTATCATGACAAAGTGCAGTTGGAGCAATGGTATCAAAAACATTTACCATGGCAATCCCTGTTGTGCCATTTTGGTTCACATCATAGGCCGTGAATGTAACCTGATTTGAACCAAGTGAATTACAAGAAAATGAAAAAGGCAAAACAATCATCGCCAGAATTGCACAATTGTCGGTAGTGCCGGCGTTTACTTGGCTGGCAGAAATACTTACTAGTCCGTTTGCATCGAGGTAAACATTAATATTATTCAGTTGGAGTTGCGGAGGAATAGTATCAGAAACCTGAATAGTTGCAATACAACTGTCAATTTCATTATTCAAATTGGTTACATACAATGTCACATTCTGACTACCGGTATCAGCACACGTAAAGGAGCTATTTGAAACACTCATGGAACTGATTCCAAAGAAATCATTGGAACCTCCATCAACATCTTCAGGCAATAAAGTGGCTATGCCCATCGAATCGAGATACAGTTGTGCATTCTGACAGACTGCAACCGGACCATTTTTCAGTGTGTTAAAAACGGTAGTCGTGAACACTGGAATATTGAAATCAAAATAAATTCCCGCACTATTTTCAACGATTGTTCCTTCCGGAGTACCTGGCAATGGTTCTATGCTGTAAACGAAATATCCTTTGCATTCACTCGGGTTTACATTACTATCAGGAAGTAAAATGTTTGGGAAATAAACATGAAGTACTCCCGCAGAATCAACTTCCATATAACTTTGATGGGAAGACATCTCCATTCGGATCGAGTTCAGGTTGAAACTTTGGGAAAGTGTATCAATCAGTAAAACTGTGAATGCAGTATCTGTACCGGTATTTTCAAAATCGATGCTATACGTAAGTCTGTGATCAGGAGGAACTGCATGCGCAGGTCCTGCTCCAATTGGAGAAACAGATTTGTCATTCGGATCAAAGGAACCCGTAACCGATCTTTGAATTAAATAAGTGTTATTCGATAAATTGGTGTCACATGGTACCGATGAAACATTTGCATTTGAAGTTAAAATTGTTCCAAAGGCAGTACCAACCGGAACATCAAACCGTGCAAATGTGTTAAATGTTTCAAATGCATTCAAAATTGGAACAGGCCATGTAATGATATTGCCGTTAACCTGTCCGCCATTTCCAACTGAATCAAATTGTAATAAATTATCAAATGCAAGTGTTAATGTGGATGAAGGAGTCGGCAGCCAGTTATTATTTTTCACTTTCAGAGAAATACTATATTCAAATCCCGGTCGGGCTGCTGTAGAATTTGCAGTGACTGTGGCATCACACACAGGTGTGGTTAAAGAAGAATCCGCTACATCTATGATCACGCTGGAATTTATACTATCAAGCACAAAACTGATTGTTGCAGGACATGTCTGAAGAAAACCATACGGGTTCAATTGCGTAGCTGTATAAGAACCAAATGGCAGATAGGCTAAAAACTGACCGCTATCATTGGTAATAACATTTGTATTACCGGGCTGAATATTGAGCGTTGCATTGGGAACAAGAATGTCACTTGCACTTCCGTAATTACAATCATGATCCATATCCAGAAAAACTTTTCCGGTCACTGAACCACAATCATACAATACCAGGTTAAAAGTGTCCTTGAGATATACTCCCATGGTATCGCCATCAAATACGGCTTCAACATATTCAAATATAACCATGCCATCGTATGAGATCCCAAAATCAAATTCAGAAGTAACCTGAGTTTGCATATAACCATTGACGTTAGTAACCGGATTGCCCAACAAATTACCATTGAGATCAGTCAGTTTTGCCACCGGCCAACCAAAATAAAATTCAGTTAATAGTATTTGTTGAGGAAACGACTGATCAATATTATGTTGATTTACGATAGTGAATTTGGTATTTGAACATGATTGTGGTTGATATCCTGTATTCTGAACAGTACATGGTCCTGTATAATATTGATTGGGATCGACGGAAATTCCGTTTAATGCACTCGGGCAACTGGATGGTGATGTAAAAACATCATGAGTGGCTGCTGGTCCGGGATTACAGACTATCTGTGCATAATTGTATCCGTCGTTCCATGTATAAGTACCCGCATTACCTATCGGTGTAGTTGCACAAAATGGATTGAAATACAACAATCCGTTACAATTTCCAGGTGTTGGAGCGAGATATGAGATATTCGGCCAGAATGGCCCGCTTAAAAATGTATATGAATCGGAAACGGTTGTTAAAGCGGCATCCGTAACCGTAACTGTGTATGTGCCGGGCAAAAGGTTCTGTATAGAAGCGGTTATTTCACCTGTAGACCATAAATACGTGTACGGAGCTGCTCCACCAACTGCAGAGGCGGTTATACTGCCATAACCATCCGGGCAATCGCAATCAAGCGTCATTGGACTTGGTGGATTTGGAGTAAGACTGACTGACAGAACCAGAGACTGGCCTATGGAAACCTGGTGCAAAACCATCGAAATAACTCCAAAGATGAATGCTTTTAATTTCATAAGAGTTTGGTTTAAAAAGTTACTGATGCTAAATATAATCAAATAAAATGAACCTGAAAATTTAGTCAGCAGTCAGCAGTCGCCAGTCAACAGTCAACCTATTTCAGGCTAAGTCATACTGCCTACTGCCGACTGCTTGCTGCTGACTGCCGGCCGCTGACTTCTTTTTACGATTTCAATTTCGGATCAAACGCATCACGAATACCTTCTCCCAGAAGATTCAAAGCAGTAACAGTTATAAAAATTGCGAATCCCGGGAACACGATCATCCACCAGGCTGAAAAATTTTCACGCCCTGATGCCAGTAGTGAACCCCATGTAACTGTTTCAGGAGGTACGCCAATGCTGAGGAACGAAAGCGCCGATTCGGTTAAAATCGCACTCGCGATACCAAAAGAAATTGCAACCATGGCAGGAGCCATTGCATTGGGTAAAGCATGCAACAGTAAAATCCGGATTTCTTTTAAGCCTAATGAACGGGCCGATTCAATATAATCCATAGCCCGGATCTTTAACATTTCTGCACGGGTTAAACGTGCAATTTCTGTCCATGATGTGAAGCCGATTATGAGTACAAGGTTGAACAATGATGGTTTTGATATAGCAGCAATGGTAATGATAAGTATCAGCCTGGGAAGAGAAATGAAGATCTCAATAGTTCTGGAAATGAAAGAATCCGCATGAACATTCAGCTTTTTTCGAAACCAGGAAAAACGATGCAATAATTTTCCAGTTTGATTCAGAACCATGATAATTGCAATAAAAATTACAATCGAAATTAACATTTGAAATACCCAGGGGATGGGCCCGATTAAAAATGCCTGCTCCAACAGAAGGCTTCGTACACGAAAGCCATAAAACCAGGCTGGCAACAACGCAAAAAGCATGAACAACATTTGTGATCGAGATAATTTCAACAAATGATCTCCGAAATAACCGGCGATTGCTCCGAGTATCAACCCGATGATTCCGGCAATGCACATTGAAAAAATTCCAACACTGATTGAAATGCGTGCCCCGTGTATTAACCCGGCAAACACATCATCACCACGACGACCGGTTCCAAGAAGATGTCTTTCAGAACCTGTTAATATTTTATTACCGCGTCCAGGCTGTTCGTCAAAAGGTCCTACGTAATCGGTGTTCATCATATCCGATTTGTATGGTGCGAAACGAACAGGAGGGTAAATAATTTTTATTTTTTTTATGATCGATGAATCGGGATAAATGAAATCAACGCGGAAACGTTCTCCGTTTTTTTCATCATGGATCATAACCTGCTCCGCACCGCTAAATGCAGGAAAATATTTTTTGTTATCGTATGAAAAATATAAAGGCTTGTCATTTGCTAACAATGGTGCCAGCAAGGCAACCACAGTAACAAATAGGATCCAGGCTATAGAAAGCTGAATGGTCCTGCGTTTAATCAGCCTGTGCAATGATTTACGGAATGGTGACTGTTGAGCTTGCATCAGGATTTTTTTTCGAAAATGATGCGTGGATCCGCAATTGCATATAGAATATCGGCGACCAGGTAACCGGTCATCGTAAGTACTCCGGTGATTGTGAAAATTGCAACGATCATAGGGTAATTCTGATTCTGTATGCTGTGAATGGTTTCGAAGCCCATACCGGGTATCGTGAATATTGTTTCAAGTATTACGGAACCGCTGATTGCCAAAGGAAAAACACCACCAAAAATTGTTATCAAGGGTAACAGGGAATTCCGTAACGCATGACGGAAAACAACCAGTCGGAAAGGCAATCCTTTCGCTTTCGCAGTACGAATATAATCCTGTGACATGTTTTCAAGGACGGAAACTCGAAGTGTGCGGGATAAAATAGCCAGCAACCAATAAGTGTAACATATCATCGGTAAGATTACATACGGCAATGAAAGTTGCATCTTATCGAATATGCTGGCATTGTCAGGATAACCAGTCACCGGTTTTATACCCGATGCAGGAAAAAAATGTAATACATCCGGATTGGCAAAAGTCATCAGCAGGAGTGTGGCTACCCAGAAAACAGGCAGAGAATACAACAGGAACAATACAATTGATGAAACCCGATCGAAAACGGAATCTTTTTTCGCACCGGCCCACACTCCAAGCGGTATGCTCAGCAGGTAAGCCATGAAAACCGAAGCCAATGCGAAAAACAATGACCAACCCACTTTTTCCCCGATCACCTGGGAAACAGGCTGACGGTTCAGGTACGACAATCCGAAGTCACCACGGATTATTCCGCTACTGTTCACTGCGCCATTTCCTGTTAACCAATTACCATCTCCAAAAACCCATCGGTGGTATTGATTCACCGGATGAAATTCCACTGCAGGAATATAATTCCGGTAGCGTGTGTATGTGCTGTTATAAGTTGAAATCTCTTTCTCAAGTTTTGATAATGCCGCATGGGATTCCGCATCTTCAGCAGGGATCATTCTCCGCAATCGTTCAATCCGGAACCGGAAATCATCCGGAGTGGCAGCATATTTCAGCAATCGGGCATCTTCAATAATTTGAAGGGGGATATTTTTTAATCCGGAGAGATGTTCGTAAAAACTAAGCCTCGACTGATGCAGCTGCATCGTAGATCGGGGATTCCCGGAAAGCCTGGAAAGTTTTTCTACCGATTTTTTTTCTGCATCATCCGTAATGTCATTCAATTCGTGAGGTTCGCTTAACGGTCGAACAGTGAAATAAAATACGGGCAGATCAAGTCCGAGTTTTTTTCGCCAGTATTGTTGTTGAGCTGTTGCGTTTTAGGTTGTATTGCTTAATCCTTCGGATGCCGAAATCGAAACCATTCGCTCCACGGGATCACCGGGAGCGCTGACATTGATGATGAATGCAAGCAGTGAAATTACGATCAGGGTAGGTATAAAAAGCAGAATGCGTCGTACCAGGTACCTGATCATATATTATGGAGGGTTCAGGGATTGGGAGAATCGACTGCGGAAATCAGTTTTAAGTTATTCAGCAATATACCCGGCCGTTCAAAATACATTTCCACATTTCCGAAGCGTTTATGGATCACATTCCGGCGAAGACTTGAAAACAGGAAAATCATCGGCTGCTCATCGTAAACAATCTGCTGGAATTGTTTCACCATTTCCCTGCGTTTTTCATCATCAAGTGTAACCTTAATTGAATCGATCAGTGCATCACTTTGTGCGTTACCAAAACCAGGATAGTTGGATCCTTCATTTGTCCATGATGTGGTGTGCCACAGTTGGGTAAAATCTTCAGGTAATGCAACAGCTCCCCAAACCGCAATCATCATGTCGAAATCGTGCTTTTTAGCGTTCGCAACAAAGATTGAAAAATCGAGAGGGTTCAGGTTCACTTTCACGCCCGCTTTGGAATAAGCTTCACTGATAATGGTGGCGTAATCTTTCCAGTCGGGGGTATTGGTCATGTAGTTGAGCGTAAATTCAAATTTCAGCTTTTCACCATCAACCATTTTATCCAGAATCTGATCACCATCGGAATCTGCCCATCCGGCATCAGCCAACATTTTTTTACCTTTCTCCAGATCATAGGGAATCGGTTGCAATGAACTATCGAAATCCTTTTTCAACATGGATACCGGTCCCACCATTCTTTTGTTTTTTCCTTTATTGATCACCTGGTTCAGATCATCAACCGGTGTAAGATAGGCAAAGGCACGGCGGACATTTTTATCTGTAAAAAGCTTTTTGTGTGTTACACCATCCGGACGTGTATTCATACCGATATAAGAATAATTAAAAGTATCGGTGAATCGTGAGTGATAATTCCTGTTAAAGATAGAATCCTGTTGCAATTCTATCAGCGACTTCACCGACATCAGGTTGGAACCATCCATTACCTGGCCTTTAAAGTCCAGCATCGTGGAATTAGGATCTTTATTGACGCGATAGATTATTTTTTCTGGATAAGAAGTCTCATAAACCGATTCCGAATTTTTAGTCCAGTGATTTTCTTTCCGCTGCAACGTTACACTTTGTCCAGGATCCCACGCAGATACACGGTACATACCTAGTCCGGTTAGAAATTCCAGCTCACGGGAATATTTGGAGCTGTTGAATTCATTTGCCCATGTACTTAGTGTTTTATTAGCCTGTGCATTTAAAGTTGTGTCATCGAGCTGCGCAAAAGTGTATTTCGAAAGTTCATCCTGCTTATCGAAGAAAGTTTTTTGCATGATCGGCCAGTCTGCCCAAAAAATAATGTTATGTATATATGGTGATTTCATAATCACGGTAAACTTGCGATCATTTTGCGGATCAGGAACGACCTCCTTCAGGTTATCCCAATAGGGTTTAGCATGGGGATTATCGGTTAAAGGGCACTTATTGGCTTTGGCAGTGAAAATTACATCGGCAACGGTAAGCCTGCTGCCATCGTCCCATCGGGGTTCTTCCCGCAACTCGCAGGTATATTCAGTGCCGTTTGCATTCAATTGTGGCATTTCCTTTAACAGGGAAGGAGCAATCTGCAAGGTCCGGAAATCGAACCGGATCAGTGACATCTGGGTATATTGGAATATTTCGACACGTTGTGCCGACGTTCCGTTTGTTGGATGGAGCACATCGGGTTCGGCAATGGTATGATAAACAAGAGTATTTTCTTTCGACCAACCCGGCAGGAACTCCGTAGCATCTGCAATTTTAATATAGCTGACCGAATCCGAAAGGTTGACCGTGGAATCGTCATTTGCAGAACCTTTTTTACCGCCACAACCAGCCAGCAGCATGCAAAAAGCCAAAAGGGGAAGGGACCAACGTGATGCACTGAACATATTCATAAAATTAACATTTACAGGTAGTTCGCAAAGATAAAAATTTGCCCGGCCAATTGGTCTTTTTCCCCAAAAATCGGGTTTCATTATTTTTGAGAACCACTTTGTTAAAATATAGTTGAATCATTACCTTTGCGGCCCTTGGAATGGGTGAGGTGCCTGAGAGGCCGAAAGGAACAGTTTGCTAAACTGTCGTACGGGTAACCGTACCGAGGGTTCGAATCCCTCCCTCACCGCAAGTGAGAAGTTGGATTTGAAAGTGATCTTTGATTTTTAATTAAAAATTTTAAATTAAAAATTAAAAATGAGGATTGAGAATTAATAGATTTTCGATCTGAAAGTTGAGAATGCTGATTGTTAATGAAATAAACACCTTCATTTTTAATTTTACATTTTTAATTTTAAATTTTAAACACGGGGTGTAGCGTAGCCTGGTATCGCGCCTGCTTTGGGAGCAGGAGGTCGTCAGTTCAAATCTGGCCACCCCGACAAAAAAGTTCTTAAAAAATTAAGTTGGTATCGCGTCCCGACCGAAGCGTCGGGAAGGTCGTCAGTTCATCCGATAGCTATCGGGACTGGCCACCCCGACAAAAAAGTTCTTAAAAAATTAAGTTGGTATCGCGTCCCGACCGAAGCGTCGGGAAGGTCGCCAGTTCATCCCGATAGCTATCGGGACTGGCCACCCCGACAAAAAAAAGTAACAATTGATTCGCCGTTTGGCGGATCAGGTTATGAGTGACAAATTGCAGGTAGTTTTTAGAAGACCGAGACCTTTTTTTATCGTCATTTTTAAAAGAGACTTAGGTTCCGTAGCTCAACTGGATAGAGCAGCTGCCTTCTAAGCAGCAGGTTTCGAGTTCGAACCTCGACGGAATCACTTTTGTTGCAAATTAAAAATTAGGAATTAAAAATTAAAAATTTTCAACTAGATAGAGCATCTCGCCCGGCGGGAATGTTTCGAGTGAACCGCATTAGCGGTTCATCCCGACCGAAGCGTCGGGATCGCAACGGAATCACATTTGCAGAAAATTAAAAATTAGGAATTAAAAATTAAAAATTTTCAACTGGATATCTGCCTGCCGACAGGCAGGGAGCATCCCGCCCGGCGGGAAGGTTTCGAGTAAACCACATTTGCGGTTCATCCCGACCGAAGCGTCGGGATCGCGACAGAATCACTTAAGTTCAAGTTGTTCCTTTGGAGTTTAGTTGGTCTATTGTTTCAAAAACTTCCCATACTCTATTTCACCATTTTTGTTTTGTAATTCATAAAAATAAAGTGCCGATGGTAAATAGGAGATATTAACCGTTGAGGTCGTATCGACAAACTGGTGAATAATGTTTCTCCCTGTTAAATCATACAGAAAAAATTCAATGGGTGTCAAATTTCCTGAAGATATTATGTTGATCCAACCAGTACCTGGGTTTGGATAAATAAGAATGTCATGTGACTGAATTTCTTCTGAAAGTGCAGTAAATGAATTAGTATATTTTGCAACAAAAATATCACCTAATCCATAAACGTCGGTATATATGCCTGCAGGTGGATCAAAATCCATACTTCCAACAAAGCGACCTGTAACAAAAATATTGTTAAAATTATCAATTGCAATACTGTTTCCATAGTCAACATTAGGTCCACCAATTCCCTTTGAGAAAACGAAGTTTCCGGTCGAATCTAACTTTACAATAAAAATGTCCTGGGAGCCCAGAGATGTTAAATTATAGATTGTTATTCCTGGATCAAAATCAGCGATTCCTTGAAAAAATCCCGTGCAAAAAATATTTCCATTTTGATCTATGTCTATAGAATATCCAACATCAAGATTTGATCCTCCCAAATTTTTTGCCCAAATAAAATTTCCTGCAGTATCAGTTTTTAGTATAAAAATATCCCCACTTCCTGCTGAATTTAAAGTATGACTATTGTTCCCGGAATCAAAATCTGGAGAATCTGAAAAATAACCAGTAGTGTAAACAAATTCATCATCAGCAATAGTTGTACTCCAGCCAAAATCCTGATCTTGACTTCCTACCTGATTGGCCCATTTAAAGGAACCAGTGCTATCAAATTTTAAAACGAAAATGTCATTAAGGCCATTAGCCGTTAAATTATAAGTCCCTTGACCTGGATCAAAATCAGTGGTTCCATAAAAGTCTCCGGTAACATATAGGTTTTCAAAATTGTCGGTAGTTATGAAATTTCCATGAGAATGAGATGTTCCTCCTATGTTTTTTGCCCATATAAAACTACCATTTGAATCTAATTTTGAGATGAAAATATCGCTGAGGCCAGATGATGTTAGATTATAAACCCCGGGACCCGGGTCAAAATCTGAAGTTCCATCGAAATATCCGGTTGAATAAACATTCCCATTGTTACTTATAGTAATAGAACTTCCAAAGATATCAATTCCGCCTCCCATTGATTTAGCCCAATTAAAATTTCCATTTATATCTAATTTTAAAATGAAAATGTCACTCGAACCAATTGCTGTAAGATTAAAAATACCTACTCCCGGATCACAATCAATAGTACCTTCGAACCGAGCTAAAATGTATACATTTCCAACTAAATCGGTTGCTATTGAAAATGATATTTCATTCATAGTACCTGCAATTTGTTTGGCCCAAACGAAACTGCCATTTGAATCTAATTTTGAAATGAATATATCGCTAAGGCTGGTAGATGTGAGATTATAAACTCCGGAACCCGGATCAAAATCCGCAGTTCCATTAAAACTTCCTGTAGTTAATGCATTTCCTGTTTGATCAACGACGATGGAAAATGCAGTTTCATTTTCTGTTCCTCCCATACTTTTAACCCATTCTAAATTTTGAGAGTAGGACGTGTTAAAAAAGCCTAATAATACAAGGGGAAATAGTGTTTTAAAAGTATGAACATTCATTGTTTATAATAGGAATAAAATATTTTAATTACTATTAAAGATAGAATAAATATAGTTAAGTACTAAAAAATTGTATACTTATTCTAATTAATAATTAATTTCCTACTAAAACACCTGACTTATTAACCGAAGGCGTTATTCTGTAATAGCAGGTATCAGGTACTTCTGCATAATTCTATCCATGTAATATAAAAGTGAAATATGCATTTTCATGATAGTGCCAATCTACATTATTAAGCGTGTATTCGGTATCGGTCAAAGTAATTTCATTTAAACAGAGCTTATTGTTTGTCTGCCCATAGAATTCTCCTGTTTGTAGTTGTTTCATTTTGTATTCTGGTAAGAAATTAAATCGAATCAAACTTTTACAACCTTACCTTTCTTAATCACACCGTTTTTGTTCCTCAATTCGTAAATATAAATTCCTCTTGTAAGTTGTTCTGTGTTAATTGAGGTTGAATTTACAAATGATTGATGCAATAATATTTTGGAAGCAATGTCATAAAGAATTATTTCTATAGGTTCATTGGTGTTTGTTTTTACATGCAATTCATTTGTAACCGGGTTGGGGAAAACCTGGAAGTTGGAATCAGGGTGGAGGAAGTTGGAAATGGATGTTGTGGAATCCGGTTCTATTTTAGCAAGGAAAATATTTTTATTATTTGATCCGGTACCATTATTTAATAATGTATCCTGACCAAGTATTAAATAGGTGCCGCCATAATAACCGGTTACATAAACATTATCATTAAAATCAACAGCACTGCCATTGCCCACCGGAAACCAATCGCATCCATCAGCACCCTTTGCCCATATTGGATTGCCTGCCGTATCATATTTAACTATGTAAAATCCTCCGCCAACTCCATAATCAAACAAAGTATCCGATCCGAAAATAATATATGACGCACCGAAAGTTCCGGTCATATAAAAATAGTTATTC
>JANWID010000326.1 GCA_025450095.1 Bacteroidia bacterium
ATACCTCCCTTCAACACAATTTTTTCAAAGCCGAGTGATTTGCCTTTCCAGCGCAACCGCAATGCATTCATCAGTTCCTGTACTTCGGATGGTACAGGTCCGAAACGATCACGCAGATTATTCAGGTATGTCTCCAGCTGATCGTCTCTTTCAAGGTCATCGATCTCCTTGTAAATGTTCAGTCTTTCGGTTATGTTGCTGATGTATTCGGAAGGCAGAAGAATTTCCAGGTCGGTATCAATCTGGCAATCGCTTACGAACTCATGCTTTTCATCAGCAGGGAAAATATCCTTAAACTCAGTTTCCTTTAGTTCGCGGATTGCTTCATCCAGGATTTTGTGATACATTTCGTAACCTATTTCCGAAATAAATCCACTCTGCTCACCTCCCAGCATATTGCCAGCACCCCGTATATCAAGATCCCGCATAGCAACATTAAAACCGCTTCCCAGGTCAGAAAATTCCTCGATAGCACGTAACCGGCGTTTAGCCTCTGGCGTTAGTACGCTGTAAGGAGGAGCCAGTAGGTAACAAAATGCTTTCTTGTTCGATCTTCCTACCCTGCCCCGCATTTGATGCAAATCACTCAGACCGAAATGTTGCGCATGATTAATAATGATGGTGTTTGCATTGGAAATATCAATTCCCGACTCAACGATGGTAGTAGCGACCAGGACATCGGTATCTCCTTCAATAAAATCAAGCAACACTTTTTCCAGCTGCTCGCCTTCCATCTGGCCATGTCCGACACCTACCGACACGCCCGGGCAAAGTCTTTTCACCAATACGGAGATATCATGGATATCCTGCACCCTGTTGTGAATAAAGAAAACCTGTCCACCACGTGAAACTTCGTAATTGATAGCTTCGCGGATCAGTTTTTCATTGAACATATGAACCTCGGTTGTAACCGGGTAACGGTTCGGCGGAGGTGTATTGATCACCGAAAGATCCCGTGCGCCCATAAGTGAAAACTGGAGCGTACGTGGTATAGGTGTAGCCGTTAGTGTCAGTGTATCCACATTCACACGCAGTGCTTTCAGCTTTTCCTTGGATGCAACTCCGAATTTCTGTTCTTCATCAATAATCAACAAACCAAGATCTTTGAATTTAATATCCTTGCTAAGCAAACGATGCGTTCCTATAATGATATCAATCTTGCCGTTCTTCAATTTATCGATGGTAACGGATTGCTGAGCGCTTGATTTGAAACGGTTCAGGTAATCAACTGTGCAGGGGTAATCCTTCAAACGGTCGGAAAATGTTTTATGATGCTGCAATGCCAGGATGGTGGTAGGCACCAAAACAGCTACCTGCTTGCTGTCGTTCACTGCTTTGAAAGCGGCGCGTATTGCAACTTCCGTTTTGCCGAAACCCACATCACCACATATCAGCCGGTCCATGGGATAAGGTTTTTCCATATCTCTTTTGATATCGCCCGTGGATTTTATCTGGTCGGGAGTATCTTCATAAATGAAGGATGCTTCCAGTTCATTCTGGAGATAATTATCCGGAGCAAACCCGAATCCTTTCTGCGCTCTTCGTTTTGCATAAAGTGCAATAAGGTCCTTGGCAATATCCTTAACCCGTTTCTTTGTTTTTTGCTTCAGGTTGGCCCAGGCCTGTGAACCGAGTTTGTTCAGTTTTGGTACTGCACCATCTTTACCGGTGAAGCGCGCAATGCGATGCAGCGAATGAATGCTCACATACAGGATGTCGTTATCTTTATATACTAACCTTATCGCTTCCTGGGTTTTGCCGTTTACATCCACTTTTTCAAGACCTGCGAATTTTCCGATACCATGATCGATATGTGTTACAAAATCACCGGGTTTAAGACTGTACAACTCCTTCAGCGTCATCGCCTCATTCTTGTTGTAATTTTTTCGCAGGCGGTAACGGTGATAACGGTCGAATATCTGGTGATCGGTATAACACGCCAGCTTCAGATCGTTATCGATAAAACCTTCGTGGAGTGAAAGCAATATTGGAGTGAAGGTTATATCCTTACCTGGTGGTCGTTCGGGAAGACTGATATCCTGGAAAATAGCATATATACGCTCAATTTGCTTTGCGGTATCGGCGAAAATCAGGTTGTGAAATTGTTTCTTTTCATTTTCCAGAAATGTCTTCGCAAGCAAATCAAAATTTTTGTTGAAAGCGGGTTGAGGACGCGAATTGAATTCGAGTGTTGCTGTAGGATTAAAATGCGCTTTATTTCCGGATTCAATTTTCCTGAATTTCTCAAGAAACGAAACAATTGTTTCAGGAGTGTCGAAATTATCTTCCGGCTTACCGGGAAGCAGGCCTGAGTCATCTGAGTGCTCCTCTGCAATTGCAGTCGCGCTGTTCTCATTCATGATCTTTAAACCTGCCTGCATAATGCTAAGGGAGTGTTCAAAATTTACGCACCAAATAATCGTTTCTTCATTAATGAATTCAAGAAACGACTGATGAGCTTCCTTAACCAGCTTCCCCTGTACATTCGGGATGATGGTAATATGATTCATATTTTTTTCCGATAGCTGGGTTGCAGGATCGAAAACACGAATTGATTCAATGCGATCATCATTGAATTCCACACGATACGGCAATTCATTCGCAAATGAAAACACATCAAGAATTCCACCTCTCACGGCGAACTGTCCGGCTTCCAGAACAAAATCAGATCTTTCAAATTCATTCTCATTCAGGAAATCCACCAGGAATTCTACTGATAACGGTTCGCCTACACGTGCTTCGACCGTATTCGATACCAGTGCCTTTTTAGTAACCACTTTTTCATGCATTGCTTCTGCATAAGTGATCACGGGTAACGGCCTGGTATTTTTGCTTAGATGTGTGAGCACTTCGGCGCGAAGCAACACATTGCTGTTATCGAGATATGGAAATGCGTAAGGCTTTTTTAATGATGATGGAAAAAACAGCGCGGACCGATGGCCCAGGATATTCTCCAGGTCATTAAGAAAATATGCCGCATCCTCGCGTTCGGGTAAGATAAATATCATCCGCGCGGGATGCATCTCATACAATGCAGCGGCAATCAAGGCAGGCTGTGATCCTGACAAACCGGAAACACGAACTGTCTGGTGATTCGGGTCAGCTATAAACGACTGAAGGGCGCGCAGGTTAGCGCTCCCTTTATAAAGATTGAAAAAATAACTAAAATCCACTTTATTCCTTATTACAAAGGAACACAGATTTTATGAAAATGGAACAGAGATTAGACGGATTTAATTCTTCTGAAAAATAAATACGCACAAATCCCTGCCTGCCGTAGGCTGCTCTAGAGTATACAAGTAGCCATAAGCTAAATTCCTTCAGAAAATTATTTTTAAAATAAGGCAGGCATGCGTGTTCCTTTTTTCAGGCGTGGGTGTACCGAAGCATAAAATCCTCAGTCAATTTCACCATTTCGCTGGAACCGATGAAAAGAGGAGTGCGCTGGTGCAATGAACCGGGTGTCAGCTCAAGGATCCGGTTAAATCCATCCGATGCTCTGCCACCTGCCTGCTCCACGATCCATGACAACGGATTGCATTCATAAATCAGGCGAAGTTTACCTTTCGGAGATTTGGCAGTGGCCGGGTACATGTAAATTCCACCTTTAAGCAGGTTACGGTGAAAATCCGCTACCAGTGATCCGATATATCGTGATGAATAAGGTCTTTTCGTGGAAGTATCCTCAACCTGGCAATATTTTATGTACTGCTTTACTCCATCCGGAAAATGAACATAATTTCCTTCATTGATAGAATAAATTGTTCCGGTCCTGGGAATTTTCATATCGGGATGCGACAGGCAAAACTCACCGATTGAAGGATCCAGTGTAAAACCGTTTACGCCACGACCGGTAGTATACACCAGCATCGTAGATGAACCAAAAATAACATAACCTGCAGCAACCTGCTCCGTTCCTTTTTGCAGAAAATCAGAAACCTGGATGGCACCGGTAAGGGATACCCGACGGTAAATAGAAAAAATAGTTCCGATGGATACATTAACGTCGATGTTTGAAGAGCCATCGAGCGGATCAATACACACAACGTATTTTGCATTTTTGGAAACTTCATTTGAAATGGTCACCATTTCTTCATTCTCTTCCGATGCCACTGCGCAGCATTCACCTCCTGAACTCAATGCTGCTATGAATTGTTCGTTAGCAAAAACATCCAGTTTCTTTTGTTCTTCACCCTGAACATTCGATGTACCCATATCTCCCAGGATATCGACAAGACCGGCTTTATTCACTTCACGATTCACAATTTTAGAGGCAATACCAATATCTCTCAGTAGTCTCGATAATTCTCCCTTTGCATAGGGAAAATCCGACTGACGTTCGATTATAAATTGTCCAAGTGTAATTACACTTCGCGGCGATATGGGTTTCATTTGCAGGAAAGTTATGGGGCTGCAAATATCAGAAAAAATCAGCGGCTGTGAAAACCGGGTGACACGTAGACAGTTAGCTACATCCCGGACATATACAAAGCCCTGATTTAGCGCATTCCTGAAATATTTCCGGCTGCATCAACACTTTTATAAATTTGCAACCGTTCCTGCTGCTGCAGCCTTTATGACTACTAAAATCCCCGCTGTACCGCGGATCATCGTTTCCGTAACCAGCGACCTCAGTACCGATCAGCGGGTACACCGGTCGTGCCTGGCACTGCAGAAGCAGGGATTCCAGGTGATGTTGGTGGGACGGAAATTACCAGGCAGTCCCCCGGTACCTGAACGATCATATCCCACTAAGCGTTTCAGGTTATGGTTTCATAAGGGCCCTTTCTTTTATGCAAATTTCAACCTGCGTTTATTTTTTTATTTGCTTTCGCAGAAGGCCGATGCGCTTTTCGCCAACGACCTCGACACTTTACCTGCAAATTATTTGGTTACTAAAATCAGGAACAGAAAACTGGTGTACGACAGCCATGAATATTATACTGGTGTTCCCGAACTGGAAAACCGTCCGTTTGTAAAGAGTATCTGGAAAATAATTGAGCGATGGATTTTTCCAAAACTTAAAACAATTATAACGGTGAATGATTCCATTGCGGATCTCTATGCAAAAGAATACGGAAAAAAAATCACCGTGATCCGGAATGTACCCATTCGGCCTGAAAATATTTCAATTAATTTTAACCGGCAACAAATTCGTGAGGAGCTTGGAATTCCAGTTGGAAAGAAGCTTGCAATCCTCCAGGGTTCGGGAATTAATATTCAACGTGGCAGTGAAGAAGCTGTTGAAGCCATGCGTTACCTTGACGACACCTGCCTGCTGATACTGGGTGGAGGTGATGTAATGTCTGTTCTGATGGAAACTGTAGATAAATACAAACTCGGGGAAAAAGTTTTTTTCAAACCACGGATGCCCTACCGTGAAATGATGCAGTTTACGATGGCAAGCGATATCGGCCTGACACTCGATAAGGATACCAATCTGAATTACCGCTTCAGTCTGCCCAATAAAATATTTGATTACATTCATGCAGGAATACCTGTGCTGGCATCACGGCTTACGGAAGTTGAAAAAGTTATTACTACATATGATATCGGCACCTTTATCGATTCACACGAACCAGAGCATATTGCAAACAGGTTACACACTATTTTGAACGATACTGCATTGATAACACGTTGGAAATCCAATCTGAAACATGCAGCGGACGAACTGAACTGGGAGGAAGAATCCAAAAAATTTCCGGATATAATTCATGAGCTTGCCTGAACGTCATCTGCATATCATCAGCTTCGATGTACCGTTCCCTCCAAATTACGGTGGTGTAATCGATGTATATTTCAAGATCCGGGCTTTGCATGCTAAGGGTGTTAAAGTACATCTTCATTGCTTTCAATATGGTCGCGACAAGGCCAATGTGCTTTCGAAATATTGCGAGGTAGTTCATTATTACCAGCGAAATGTAGCCAAGTCGCAGTTGTTTATGAAACAACCTTACATCGTCATTTCCCGCACTTCCGATGAGCTGATGACTACTTTGCTCGAGGATGATTACCCCATCCTGTTTGAAGGTATTCACACCTGTAATATCCTGGCCGATGAGCGACTGAAAGACCGCGTTAAAGTGGTGCGAACACATAACATCGAACACGATTATTATCAGAACCTGGCAAAAGTTGAAGCAAATATTTTTAAGAGATATTATTTCTACAATGAAGCAAACAAACTCCTGACCTATGAATCCATTTTACAACATGCCCACATCATAGCTGCTATTTCACGGAACGATACTGCATATTTCGATAAACAATACGGGAACGCATTTTACATTCCGGCCTTTCATTCCAATGAGCAGGTACATATAACTCCCGGTCGCGGTAACTTTACTTTTTACCATGGCAACCTGGCCATTGGTGAAAACAATGAAGCGGCATTGTATCTTGTGAATGAAATTTATAATCAACTGAAAGTTCCTCTGATCATTGCCGGTTCACGACCTACTGCGGACCTGAGAAATGCTGTTGCAAAGAAAAATCACATCACACTGATCAGTGATCTTACCACCAAGCAGATCCACCAACTGATTAACGATGCGCATATAAACGTAATGCCCACTTTTCAACCGACCGGAATTAAATTGAAGCTACTCTCCGCACTTTATAACGGACGATTCGCGGTGGTTAACCCCATGATGGTAGAAAATACGGGACTGGAAATGCTTTGTGAAGTCGCATCAACCCCGCAGGAAACCCGGGAAAAAATTCTGAAGCTGATGGAAACTGATTTCCGATCGGGGGATATCCGCACCCGTGAGAAAGTGCTTTATGAAAATTTTTCGAATATTGTAAATATTCAAAAGTTACTCGACCTGATATTCTCTACGGGTAAAGGACTTTTTCCTCAGTTCTGAGACTGATCGTACACCTTACCCAATTCAAACTTCACGATCCGGGCCGGGTACTTTTCAATGAGGGAATAATTATGTGTAGCCATTACTACCGCCCTGCCATTCCTGCTGATCTCAAAGAATAAAATCATGATCTCGTTCGAAGTTTCAGGGTCCAGATTACCACTGGGTTCATCGGCGAGGATCACATCGGGATCGTTGAGCAGTGCACGGGCGATAGCAAGGCGTTGTTGTTCGCCACCTGAAAGCTCATGTGGCATTTTAAAACCTTTGGTTCCGATGCCAACTTTGTTGAGCACCTCATTGATTCGCTCGTTTATTTTTTCAGAATCCTTCCAGCCAGTAGCTTTCAATACAAATTCCAGGTTTTCCTTCGCAGTCCGGTCCGACATTAATTGAAAATCCTGGAATACGATTCCAAGCTTTCGGCGAAGAAAGGGAATTTCCTTGTTTTTAATTTTCCGGAGGTTATAACCCGCAATCGAACCTTCACCCTGGGTAAGTCTGAGATCGCCATACAACACCTTAAGGAGGCTGCTTTTACCGCTGCCTGTTTTTCCAATAAGATAAACAAACTCTCCTTTATTTACATTCAGGTTAACGTTATTCAGGATCAGGTTTTTTTGCTGAAAAATATTCACGTTTTCCAGGTTAATGATTTGTTCTTCGGTCATGGTTTGCATTTATAGTTCCAGCTTTAAAACTTTTCCGAATGGAATTTCGTTGATGATTGCAATTACTTTTTCTTCCTTACCACCTAATCCGCATTTCAGCAAGGCCTTTTCAGGTCGGTCGACCCGGAAATATGCAAGCAACGTGAAATTATCGTCACGAAGCTGCACGTAGTCGGGAATTTTTGCCTTGCCTTTAATCTTGAGGATGTACATTCCGGGCAGGTTCATATGCCGCAAACTTAGCAAATGATCAGCTTACACGGAAAAATAACAGGATATGTGTTCCGGAAATTGTGTTGGAGCAATTATTTGCAACACTTCATACCAAAATGATCGGATAAATCCGTTATAACAGGAAACCACCAGTAAATTCTCGATATGTCAGAATCGCCATTGACAGGGAGTTTTCACCATTCTGATGTTCATAAAATTCCCGCAGTCGGTAATAAAGCCGGGACAGAACCCGTTTGTAAGAATTAATTTTGACAACCCCGGTATGTGAGTCTTAAAAATATGAAAAACAACACATTGAAACGATATATCCCCATTCTGTTACTGTTAATTTCCGGTTCTTACAGGGTATCAGCCCAACAACAGGAAATTCATTATGACCCGGCAAAAAAATACCGCCTGGGTTATGAATTATTTCAAAAGGAAAAATACAGCGCCGCCCGCGACCTGTTCCGTGAATTCCTGGAACAAAAAGAAGGTGTAAACACCAACGACCGGATCAACGCGGAATTTTATATGGCGTTGAGCGGAGCAGAGCTGTTCCATCCAGATGCCGAACAGGAACTGATTGCATTCACAAAAAAATATCCCGAGAGCCTTAAAGCACAGCAGGCATATTTCCATGCGGGTAAAATTCTTTACAAGCAGAAAAAATATAAGAATGCGGTAAATTATTTTGAGAAAACCGATATCAGCTACCTCGATAACGAGGAAATTCCTGAATACTACTTCAAGCTGGGTTACAGTTATTTCTC
>JANWID010000327.1 GCA_025450095.1 Bacteroidia bacterium
AGCGAATTTGAACAGGCTGATTCGACCGTTGAAAGAAAGTATGGAGGAAGTGGTCTCGGGTTATCAATTACAAAAAGAATCGTTGATCAGCTTGGAGGAAACGTTAAGGTAGAAAGTAATCCCGGGCTGGGATCCGTTTTCAGCGTGCGCATCCCATATGCACACGGTTATCTCGAGGCGAGGGAAACCTCTTATTCAGAAGAAACTCCTCCGCAACAACCGCTCGATGGACTCAATATTCTTTTAGCTGAGGACGATCCGATGATCCGCGAACTTCAGTATCACAGCCTGGAAACAATGGGAGCCCGGGTGATAATGGCCGAAAACGGAAAAGATGCGCTAGAACAGTTTCGAAAAAACAATGTGTCACTTATATTGATGGACATCCAGATGCCTGAGCTTTCCGGCCCCGAAGCACTGAAGATTATCCGCACAGAATTTCCTCCGGATAAAAGAAATGTCCCGGTGATTGCAATGACCGCAAATGTACTCCAGCACGATTTGAAGCGATGGATGGAAGAAGGGATGAATGATTTTATCACAAAGCCTTTTAAGGAATCGGAACTTGTTGAAAAAATTGAAAAACTACTGCATCCTGAAAATACTGTTGCAACAGCACCTAAGCAACCGGAGCCTTTACCACAACCAAAACAGGATGCTGTTTATACATTCAACCTGGTACGTCCGGAAAAGCTGTACAATTTAGATGAGCTGATGGAATCATCACAGGGCAATATGGATTTTGTCCGGAAAATGATAAACCTTTTTCTTACCAGCTCTTTCGCTTCAGTAAACAACCTTAAATTCCATCTCAAACAAAATAATTGGGAACAGGTAGGAAAAACTGCACATCGGATGATCGGTTCTTATAAGCAAATGGGAATTGATTATGTTGCCGCGATGCTTAAAGAACTGGAGGAAACCGCAACCGGTTCAAGAGAGCTTGGAAAAGCAGCATACCTGGTTAATGAAACCGAAAAGTATTCCAATGAAATATTTCAGCTCCTGAAAAAGGAACTTGAAATTTTTAGCACCAACCAAACACTATGAACCGCCAGGATAATCATGATGAGGAATTAAAGACGAGCATTTTTGTGGTGGAGGATGATGAATGGTACCGGGAGTACCTTTCGTACACCCTTGCTCTTGATCCCAATCACGAAGTGATAAGCTTCGCGAATGGTAAAAGTCTTCTCGCTCATAGTGGAGAACGTCCGGATATTATAACCATCGACTACGGTCTGCCTGATACAACAGGTGCTGTCCTTTTGCAGGAGATCCGGAAAAAATATGATGGAGTGGAAGTCATTGTGATATCGGAACAGGATAAGATCGATACCGCATTGCAACTGCTTAAATCCGGAGCTTATGATTATTTTGTAAAGAGTAAAGATATCCGTGAGCGGTTGCTGAATACCGTGAATCATATCAAGCAGGGTCAGCAATTGAAAGATCGTGTTTCAACACTTGAAAAGCAGGTGCAGGGAAGACATGATTACCGGAAGAATATCATTGGCAATTCACCAGGTATGTCACTGGTATTTGACCTGATTGAAAAATCACTGGGTAATAATATTTCAGTAACCATTTATGGAGAAACCGGAACGGGGAAAGAAGAAGTGGCACGTGCAATCCACTTTAATTCCATTTTCAAAAAAGGCCCGTTTGTAGCGATCAATATGGCTGCGGTACCTCGTGACCTTGCCGAAAGTGAATTATTCGGTCATGAAAAAGGTGCCTTTACCGGATCGGTTGCAGCACGGGCCGGTAAATTTGAAGAAGCCAACAACGGAACTATTTTCCTGGATGAGATTGGTGATATGGACCTTTCACTCCAGGTAAAGTTATTGCGTGTGCTCCAGGAGAAAACAATAACCCGGGTCGGTAGTAACCAGCAGATCAAAGTGAACAACCGGGTGATTGTTGCAACGCACAAGAACCTGAAGGAAGAAGTGGAAAAAGGTAATTTCAGGGAAGATCTTTATTATCGCATTTTCGGACTTACCATCAACCTGCCGCCATTACGCGACCGGGGAAAGGATATCCTGTTGCTTGCGGTGCATTTCGTCAATCGTTTCTGTAAAGAAAACAAGCTGCCACCGAAGATGTTCTCAGAAGCTGCGAAGCTCAAGCTGATAGCTTATACTTTTCCCGGAAATGTACGTGAGCTGAAATCACTAACGGAGCTGGCCTGTGTGCTTTCTCCCGGGAATGAGATTCAGGCTTCTGACATTCATATTCACGAAGTAGCTGGTACTGCAGGTTTTTACAATGATAAATTTACGCTCGATGATTACAACAAAATGATCATTAAGCATTACCTGGAAAAAAATGAGGATAACGTGAATGCCGTTTCACAACAACTCAACATCGGAAAATCCACTATTTACCGGTTGATGAAAGAATGGAGTAAGTGAAAAGTCAGCAGCCGGCAGTTGGCAGCCGGCAGTCGGTAGTCAGCGGTCAGGCCCAATCAACTGTCACTCGTAACTCGACACCCGTCACCCATTACTTGTTTATGAACAAGCTTACCGACGCTCAGAAAAGATATATTGAAAAGCTCCAGCAAGGCCAGCGTGCAACAGGACGTGTTAAGTCATTCCAGGAATTTGGCGCGTTTGTTTCCATCGGATTGGTAAACGGATTACTTCATAACAAAAACATCCGCTGGGGCAGGGTAGACCATCCCGAACATTATCTCCGCATCGGACAACAACTGGAAGTCATCATCCTGGAAGTAGATCATGAGAAGCACCGTTTTTCGCTTGGACTGAAACAACTCCAGCCCGACCCCTGGGATAAATTTTGTGAACGTTACAAACCCGGTGATTACATATCCGGTTCCGTGATCCGTATCTTACCTTACGGGATGCTTTTGGAAATCGTAAATGGAATCGATGCGCTTATGCATATCTCGGACCTGCCTGAAGGAACGGCTATTGACCGTGAATTCCATATCGAGGATACTTTCGAGGTTCAGATAAAAGCCATTGACCGTGAAAAACGAAGAGTGAATGTAACAATGCGGTAGAAGAGCATTATTAAGCAACTTTTGTTAGTAAATTGCGTCTGTATTTAAGGTTCAAAAGACTTATTTTTATTAATATTACTGGCAGTAAAACAATACCCATGAAAAAACTATATATCCTACTATTCTCAATTTTTGTTTCTGTTTCTGCCAATGCACAATGCGTGGCAAACTTAACGGTAAACACCCAGCCCTGTGATACATTCTGCTCTGCTGTTATTTCGGTGCAATTTACCGGAGGAGCTTTACCAATCACGCTTTATCTTGATGATGGCAGTTCGCAAATCGGACCGTTTACAGTGACATCATTCTGGCAATATGGAAACCTTTGCGCAGGTAATTATACACTCATCGCGACTGACATGAACGGTGATACCTGTACCGGAAATACCAGTTTCGCAATTACTCCGGTTCCTGGTCCGGATGCAAATGTTGTTGTTACCAATGCTACCTGCTCGTCGTGTTGTGATGGTGCTGCAACAGTATCTGTTACAAATGGAACACCACCGTATTACTACAATTGGTCGAACGGTGCTACAGGAGGTTCCATTTGTTGTCTGTGCCCTGGATTATACACGGTACACGTTATAGATGTAAACGGATGCGGGGATCTGGATACGTTCCTGGTTTCGGTGGGAGCAATTAATTCATATTTGTTATCCGGGCATGTTTATTACGATTTGAATCAAAATGGATTTGAGGATGCTGGCGAGCCTCCAATAGGAAATCAGCCAATTCTTCAAATGCCTGGAAATACAACTGCATTTTCGAATACGAGTGGCCAGTATGCGTTTGCAGCAATGCCCGGGATCTATGATATCAGTTATCCGGGTCTTACAGGCTGGCAACTAACATCGACACCATCCACATATAATGTTACCGTTTCCGGAGCCGCGGTTGATACCCTCGATTTCGGAGTTTTCCCTGATTCTACAGATGGTTCTGCAGTCATCAATCTTTATAGTGGAATTCCCAGGTGTCTATGGGACGTTCCGTATTATCTGAGCGTTCACAATAACGGATTTACTATTCTTAATGGTGTTGTAACGTTTACTTATGATCCGGCGCTGGTTTTTGTTTCATCGACAGTAGTTCCTTTTTCACATGTTGGTAACGTTCTTACTTACACCTATTCCGGATTATTCCCGGGTCAGTCATATGGTGTTATCGTCACGTTCACTGAACCTGCAGCCGGAACTCCATTGGTGAGCACTTTGGGTGTGACGGGAAACGACTCATTTGGCAACCAGCTTGCGTATACACAAACATTGGGACAAATTGTAACATGTTCTTATGATCCCAATGACAAATCGGTAAATCCTATCGGCCTGGGTGGTGGTAATTATGTTGCCATGGACAGCTGGCTGAATTACCTGGTACGTTTCCAGAATACAGGTACTGATACAGCATTTACCGTTGTGATCCGTGATACGCTCGATGCTAACATCGATGCATCGACATTTATGTTGTTGGGATCTTCCCACCCGGTTCAGGTTTCATTACGACCCGGTAATGAACTTGAATTTGGATTCATCAATATCCTGTTACCTGATAGTAATGTCAACGAACCTGCCAGCCATGGTTATGTGTTGTATCGTGTAAAAGGCAACGATAACAATCCCGATCCAACCGAAGTATTCAATACCGCATATATTTATTTTGATCTGAACAGCCCGGTACAAACGAATACCACGCTCACTACTTTCAGTGATAACTGGTTGTTCGTTGAGAATACAGATGCAACTGAAAATCTTTTCGAGCTGTTTCCAAATCCAACCAGTGATGCTGCGATATTGCGATTGAAATCGCCAGGAACCATCAATTACACAGTAACAATTACGGATATCAGCGGCCGGATGATTTTTGGTCCCGCACCTCTTGAAAACGGTAGTATTGTGCTTCAAAATAACCAGCTTTTACCCGGTACTTATGTGGTAGAAGCAAAACCCGATGCACAAGGAAAACCAGTTTATATGAGGCTGGTGAAGCAGTAAGAAACGAATTTAAATAACAACGAAGGAATTTAGAACCCTGGGAAAGTGAATGCTATTCACGTGTCTCGTTAGTTTGTTTCTTCGTTGTTTTTTTTCAGGAACCAGTAAGAAAATCCTGACCCTATAATTATTAACACCCACAATTTTACAGATAGGTTTTTTACCTTTGCCATTGTGTAAAGTATTTCCGTTTTTGTTAGTAACAAATTAAACACAAGCAATTTATATGGCTCAGGTGGAAATGA
>JANWID010000328.1 GCA_025450095.1 Bacteroidia bacterium
AAAAATAAAAATGTTTTTTTCCACCTTTTTTCGTTTGGGGGTTTGGCGCGGGGCCGCCACACCTATAAAAAAAAAAATAAATTCCCCCCGGCCGGCCCTGCCCAAACCGGCTGTTAGCAGCAGTCCCATCATTTCCAACTCTGTGCTCTTAATATGTTTATCTCTTCATTCCAATCTTGAATTGCCCTTTTATGTAAAGTTTTTAGTGCTTCATCAAATTCTTGAATTTCCTTTTTTCTTGAGCTATGCTTAACTGGCGGAGGAAGGTCATAACAATTTAAACACATTGGATTCAATGAACTTCTCGAACCGGTACACTCACTTATATTAATTTGATTGTCAGATTCAAAATCTGCATAAATAATCCACTTTCCAACATCAGTTGGAATAAGTGAACAACTACCATAATAATGGCCATGAATAATTGAATCAGCATAATGTCCTTTATATAATTCAAGGATTTTTAAAGTATAGGTTTTTTTAATAGTATCTGTATTAACAAGTTCTCCAAGAAATATTATCTCCGATTTATAACTGATCTTTCTTAACGTATCAATAGGAGTCAATATACGACAACTACAACCATTTGCTTTTGTTGCCAGGAATAAATAAAGCAATAAAATAATTTGGCAGAGTCTGTTCATTGTTGTTTGGGATTGCTGCTAACGTTTTGCAGATTTGCGATGGGCGGGATTTTTACCACTAATGTTTATGCGGAGAACGGAGCTTTCGGCTACCACAAAACTGTCTGCGAAACACGAAACCCCGCCTATTGCAAATGTGCTGTTATGTGCCGTTTTTCTACTCTGCATTTGTCGTGTCGGTTGGTGGATTAAATATGATGTCAAAACCTACTTTCCAGTCAACTGAGTCAGGATTGTATTTCTTATTCTCAATTTTTGCTATCGTCACAAACTGCTCTTCTTCTGTCCAGTTGCGAATATTATATCGCATAATTTTTTTTGATTTAAAAAAGTCGGTAATTGTCTTAAATGCCCTATTTCTAATTGTGTCCGTTGGTGATGAAATAGATGCAAAAAAATGTCGGTCTGTTGCTAAAGAATCGTTTATTGAAGTTGTCAAAAAATGAGGCAGGTCGTCTAAACTTAATTTTGTCAAGCTGTCGGGAACTAAAAATATTTTTGGTGGTTTTGTGTCGTCAATGCCTGTCCCGCAAAAACGATAAATATGTTGGCTGTGAAAATAAATTGTTGAACTGTCGAGTAGTATGAAATTAAAATTTCCATAATAAGTTGTCGGTGGTGGCGGTGGTGGTGGGTCGTCGCCTGTGTCTTGAGTAGATATCGTTGGATGCTTTACAACATAATAAACTTCGTCCTGTTTGACTTGTTTTGTCGAACAGCCAAACAACAAAAAAGTGATTGTCAATATAGTTAAAATCTTTGTCAAGGTCGTCTTTTAAAATGGCACATAACGTTTTCGCGGTTGGCGACGGGGCCGGCCACCGCTTTAATATTTTTCTGAATAACATCGGCCGGCCCTGGCGCTAACCGCGTGTTAGGGGTTGGTTTTAATGAAAGTTAATGAATTCATTTTGCTAATATCATTAAATCCATTTATTTGATATACTCTAATGGAATATAATCCAGCTGCTAGATATTCTACATTAATTAATTGCTCTTTTATTCTTCCATCTAAAGTCGAACTTGATACAATCCTTCCATAAATATCATAGATATAAATTCGCATTTCGGAATTAATATTTTCAAAATAAATGTGCAACTCATCGGATATTACATTTGGAAATACTTGAATTGATGTACTCTTTGCACTTAAATTATTAATATTTGTGCTGGTACAATTAAATACAGTACTTTGAAAATGAGAAAATGTTGTTTCGTTAATATTATTTCCGTTGTTGAATTCAGATACCTTGATGGAAAAGTATCCCATTTGAGGAACATCAGGTTGAAAATACATCCATCCATCAGTCGGGTGTAGAAAATAGGGAATCGCTGAATTCAATTGTTGGAAATAGTTATTTAAACCATTATTTGAGTTAATAAATGGTTGAGCCGGACAAAGAAATGTATCGATAAGAACATTTTCAATATTGTAAATTAATGAATCTCCATCAATATCATTTGCTGAATATGATTCCCAAGTAGGTACATTTAAACAGTAAATGAACCGGGGATCTGCATTAAATTGAATTGAAGAATTTTGAGGATGATTTATATTGTCAATTTTCGTGCTCACGTAATATCCATATCTCTCTGGATCCAAAGGTCCTGATGACAAATGGACTGGTGTGGTATAACTTAAAATCCAATCATTCGCAGGAACTGATAAAGCTATTGTTCCTGAATAATGATTTTTTTCAATCCCCAAACCAGTTCCACCATAACAAGCACTTGTGACAGGAGGTAAATAAGACAATTGGGGTAATATAATTGCTCCCACTAATGGTATTTTAACGGAATCAGAATAAATGCTGCTTATTGAGTTTATACAAATACTTATAGAATCAGGTGCAGGAATTCCAAAACAATCTCTATAAAAGTTAACATTAATTTCATATTGATTCCCCCCTACCCAATTATAAGAAATATTGACTCCTAAAGAGTGATTAGCTTCTACCTTGCTTGTAAGTACAATTACTACCAAACCCAATAAAATCCTTTTCCAATGATTCATTTCTTCGTTAAATCAATTTATTATATATCTCATTAGGACGAAATAAAAAAACAAGACGTTGCAGTCTAAAACATGATTAAACTAACCCCTAACTCGTTTATAGCCGCAACAAAACTTCCTTAAACAGTAGTTATTAGCTTGGATAGGGAAGGTTTTTTCGCTTTTTCAAAGCTAATTATTTTTTATAAATTCTCAAACGGCGATTTGATGTTCTGGATGCTTCGGGTGCTTACATGAGTATATATCTCCGTTGTTTTGGTGTTTTTATGGCCTAATAATTTTGAGAGTAAAAGTATATCGAACCCATCTTCATGCAAATGTGTTGCGTAACTGTGCCTCAGCCAGTGCAATGTTACTGGTTTTTTTATTCCGGCTTTCCTGGCGGCAGCCTTTATGATCATCTGAAAACTGCGCTCACCGTATGGCTTTCCGGGCGTCTGCCCTTCAAACAACCATTCAAGGGGTCGGTATGCTTTGTAATATTCCCGTAGTAACTCCAGGATTTTTTGGCCCATTGGTACAATCCGGTCTTTCTTACCTTTTGATTGCCTGATAGTAATTATATTGCGTTTGGAATCGATATCCGCTGGTTTCAAAGCCAGCACTTCTCCCCGCCGTAAACCACACGCATAGGTCAGTGCAAGCATTGCACGATGCTTCATATTACCCAGCGCCTCCAGGAGCGCTTTCATTTCTTCCTTGCTGAGTACATTGGGTAACCGGTGCTCTGGTCTGGGACGGTGCACCTTTACAATATCCATTACCCGGTTCTCTGTTACTTTGTAAAACATTTTAATTGCACTTACCATCTGGCTTTGATATGTTACAGAAAGATTTTTTTCAAGCAAATATCCATTATTGAACAGTATCACATCTTCAGCAGTGATTGTGGCCGGCGACCTGTCCTTGAAATATCGAAGAAATACCTGTATGGCACCAACGTATACTTTTACAGAACTTTCGCTGTATCGCTGACTACGCATGAAGTCCGCCATCTTTTCTATCAGGGCGTTCGTTGACTCCGGCAAAGCAGTTTCCGGCGCGGAATCCGGAACGACAGTATCCAAATCCGGATTGGAAGTTTCTTTCGCCACCGATAAATGTCCAAAAATATGCTCCAGCGAACATGTAAATTCTTTGGAGCTTTCACCATACCAGCACCGATGTGTTCGCGACCATTTGATGCCGTTAATTTTTCTGATCAGTCCGTTGCGTGTATCTTCCCGGCTTAACCTCACCCCAAAACAATCCATGCTGTGGTGGTGCAATGTGAAAAGTTCATAATCCATGAATTGAAAAGTTTAAAAAAAAGAATATTATCAAATGTAAAACAATTTTCTTTTAAAACAAAAGGCTCACCTTATATCCATTCCAACTTATTAATAGTCATCTCACTTTTTACACTGCCTGTATGTAAAGTTTCCCTGGGTTCAAACAACAGGTTAAAAACAATTTCTCCATTAGTATGTGGACGGTGTTCTACACCTTTTGGAACAATTAAAATTTCACCTTCCTTAACTTCAACAGTTCTGCCGTCTCTAAAATCCATCAATAACGTTCCTTTAAAAACCATGAAAAGCTCGTCTTCGTTTTCATGATTGTGCCAAACAAATTCATCCTTCAGCTTACAAACCTTAACAAATTGCCCGTTGAGTTCTCCAATAATGTATGGTGTCCATTGTTTTTCAATCAATGAAAATTTATCCATGACGTTGATAACATTAATTTCATTCATGATTCTTAAATATTAAAGTTGTATGCTATTTGATTACTTCTGATATAAAGCAACTAATGTTGTTCGCTTTCGATCGAAAGTAAGCATGAGTTCGAGCCTGTTTTGCCTGTTGAGTCGGGAAATATTACCCTATTATGTATTATGCGTTCAGTTTCAATTTTTAACAACCTTTCCTTTCCCGATTACTCCATTTATATTCCGAACTTCATAAAAATAAATTCCTTTTGAGAGTTGTTCTGTGCTGAGAGTTGCTGAGTGTATAAATGATTTACGCAAAAGTATTTGTGCGGCAATATTATAAATGAGTATTTCCGCATACTCATTTTTGTTTAAATTAATATGTATTTTATCACTCATGGGATTTGGAAATATACTTACTGATTTACTTTCCTGAGGCTCGTTTATTCCTGTACTACATTGCGGAATTTGAGCTATAGAAACATCCTCGATATAAACAAAACAGTTATGTTGAAGCCCTCCGGCATTTGTTATTACAGGATTTGTAATAGCGTCATTATCATAATTCCCTATTATTAAAAACTTTTCCCCGCCTGTTGCCAAAAATTCTCCTGATACTAACGTCCAGTTTAAAGTATCGAACACAGTTCCTGCTAAATTATTAATTTGAGGTGTGTAGGGTAATGGAAAATAGTTGTTAATGCCTGTAATAAGTGTATCAGAAAAATAAGCTCCAATATTATCACATGTCCAGATACATAGGTTTCCCAGGTTAACATACATTTCGAAACGATAACATGAATCTGTTTGTAATACGGAATCCAATTCAACTTCCAAAAATTCCCGGACATTAGTATATCCATCCTGATAAAGAAAAATACCCGGATATCCCACTCCGCTCCTGGCAGGTTGGTATCCCCAAATATTATTAGGAACATTTATACCGGGAAAAGTGGTACACTGATTAAAATAATCCGGAGTGCCTATTGTTGGATTAATCCACGAAGCTACTAAGTTGAATTGATTAAAATTATAAGGACATGAAATTATATTTTCAAAACTTGGGTTCGGAACCAGGTTTTGTCCAATACAAATTCTGTAAGTGAGCAACATCAATATAATAAAATAATTTTTCAACTGCAGCTGTATAAGAAATCGTTATTAAAAGGTTTGGTAAATGGCGCTGAATGTCAAATCTAATAAAAATCTGAATTTAAACCTACTGTTCAGTGATTTGTTCTCAGTCTCCTGCCTGATTAGAATAAATTATTAATGAACTCAAAAACTCTGTTTTATCTTGAAACATTCAGGTATGCAGGGCAGCAGGCAGGCGATTCCGCCGCGACCTGAATCCCGCCTGCGGCCTGCAGGCGTAATCCCCGCCTGCGTCGGGCAGGCGTACCTAACCTATTTCCGTTTCAACAGCTTATTATATTTCAGCAGATTTTTAAGTATCTCATCTTTGTATCCCGGGGTAATATGGAATGTATGCGTCCCTATGGTAAGTTCGTTGCCGGAAATATGATCTACATTTGAAAGCGATACGATATTGGATTTATTTACTTTAATGAATTTCGATTCGGGTAGAAATTCCTCAACACCTTTCAGGGTAAGATAACTTATATAACGCTTTTTTTCTGTATGCAGGATCACATAATTCTGCATTGCCTGTACAAACTGCAATTCATGGAATACAATTTTTTCGTACCGGTTTTCACATTTAATAAAAAAATATTCCAATTCAGGGATCCCGGATTTGGGAAAGTTTTTTAATTCATAAAAATCTTTCGCTTTATTAACTCCTTTCAGAAACCTTTCAAAAGGGATGGGCTTCACCAGGTAATCAATAACCGGCAGCTCATAACTTTCAAGTGCATAATCGGAATACGCTGTTGTTATAATCGTGGCCGGTGGCGAATGTAATGTTCTCATGAATTCAATCCCTGTCATCTCCGGCATTTGAATATCCAAAAAAAGCAGATCGCACCGGCCCTGGTTCAGCTCATCCATTAACTGTAAGGTGCCGTTACAGGATGCAGCCAGGTTAAGAAAAGGAATCTTTGCAATAAAATTAGCCAGGCCCTTTCGCGCCAATGGCTCATCATCAACGATGATGCAACTCAGCTTTGTCGACATATAGCCTGAGGGTTACATTGTAAGTTCCATTTTCGGAAGCAATGATAAGCTCATGATTCCGGGGATACAGCAACTCAAGTCTTCTTTTTACATTACTAAGCCCGATCCCGTTATTTTGCCGCATTCCTTCTGAAATTTTCGTATTCATTACACTAAACGTGAAGGTATCGGTATTTAATTCGGAATTTATTTTTATATAGTTTACATTATTTCCGTCTCGGGAAACATGTTTAAAAGCATTCTCCACAAATGGCATAAGCAGGAAAGGAGCCAGGTTGAATGGTTTCGTAACAGAGTTTTCAAATGAAACCTTTACCGAATCGCTGCTTCGTAATTGTTCCAGTTCGGTGTAATCACGTATAAAATTCAGCTCGCGTGAAACGTCGGTAATATTTTCCCGGCATTCATAAAGTTGGTACCGCAACAGCGAAGAAAACTTAAGAAGTGTTTCGGTCGCGATCTCTTTATCCTCTTCAATCAATACATAAATATTATTCAAAGCATTGAACAAAAAATGAGGATTGAGCTGCGATTTAAGAAAGCTGAGCTCCGTTTCAAGCTTTTCTTTTTCCAGTTGCCGGTTCCGCTGTTCATCCAGGTATCCCTTATAAATTATGTCAGCAGAGAGGAAGATCAGTGCAACTAAAATTATATCCACGGTTGTTGAAACCGACATCAGCAACAGATTAACTTCCACAGCCGGTTGCGTCATCCGGTTATAAAACATGATGGTTATTGCGGTCAGTATGCCGGCTGAAATGATGCTCAACATGGTAAGCGCCGAGAAAAGGAAATACTTCCGCAATCGCAGAAAGCGTGGAACCAGTAAATAAAGCATGCTGTAAACCAAAAGAACCTGGAATCCATATATAATGATTGCAACAGGAACCTGTGAAACAGTACTTCCTCCGAATCTTTCATGGCGGTAATGTAAAAACGTGGTAAAAGCCCACCCCCAGTAGAGCAGGTGAAACACCTTGTAGCGGATTAAAAACCGGGTGAACCTGTAAATCATTTTTCCTGTTACCTGTAATGTAAAATTACGGAATCAAAAACTGGTCTGTGCCGGTGGTGGTCACGTGAATAAGCCGGTTGGTGTAAATTCCGGGCAATTTATTTGGCTATTCAGTAAATTTACGTAACTACTTAAAACCAGGGATCACAGTATCCCTGAAGTCATCTGAAAAATAAAAATTACTAAATATTACTTTTATGAAATTTCTGTTCCTTTCAGTGCTCGCACTCCTCCAGGGACTGACTCAGTACTGCTGCGCACAATGGGTTAAAACTAACGGTCCGGAGGGGATTTATGTCACTTCATTTTTTGATGCCGATACATTCCTGTTGTGCGGCACCAATGCCCAGGGTGCTTACCGCAGCTATAATAACGGTAATTCATGGGTGCCGAGCGGGCAAGGACTCGAAAATAAATGGGTCGACTGCTTTATACAGGATTCTGCTTACATCTATGCCGGATTGTTCGGAGGCGGAGTATACCGTTCAAATGATTATGGCTACAGCTGGTTACCGGTTAACACGGGTATTCAAAACGAAGCTGTGGTTTGCATGCTTATCGCAGATGGATATTTATTTGCCGGTACGGTAAGCAACGGATTATACCGGTCTCCCGATCAGGGTATCACCTGGCAGAATGCGAATGGCGGAGCCCTCGATCTTTCTTATATCTTCTCCATGGTTTACCAGGATAACCGGCTTATGGTGGAAGCGGATAATTACATTTTTTATTCCTACGATGATGGCAACAGCTGGAATGTTGACCAGGGCACAACCCAGTTTTATGTTATCGATAATTTCTTCCAGCATGGCGATACACTCCTTGCGCTCGATGGCATCATTCTTTTTCGTAGCACCGATGGTGGTCTGAACTGGAGTAACCCGGTTATTATGCCGCACTCCATGATCCAGTTCGACAATGTCGGCGATACCATTTATATTGGTTCACCGGACGGCATTTTTACTTCTGTCGATTATGGAATAAACTGGGCTTACACACCCTCACCTGATCTGCGGCATGGTTCCCGCTTTTTGGATGATTTCATCATCAGCGGAAATAATTTCCTGTTAGCTTACGAAGAAATTGGTGTTTATAAATCCACAGATAAAGGCATCACGTGGCAGCAAACTCCGTTGAGCGATTTTGCTGTGGGAAGCACCATCGATGACGCGATGATATTCGATAACGGAATAGTTTATTCAGGCACACATACAAATGGTGTATATGCCACTTCCGACCAGGGAAACACCTGGACCAAAATAGGAACTCCGGCACCGTTGGATACCTTATCGAATGAAGTAATATTTGAT
>JANWID010000329.1 GCA_025450095.1 Bacteroidia bacterium
GTATAACCTTTCTCGCGCATCCAGTCATCATTAAATATTTTTCCAAGGTAACGGGTTCCGTGATCATGAAATATAACCACAACAGTTTCTCCTTCCTTAAAATTATCCTTAAGCTGCAGCAGTCCTGCCATGGCGCTGCCGGCTGAATTACCAACCCAGATTCCTTCCTTCTTCACAATTTCACGGGTCATCATCGCAGCATCTTTATCCGTAACTTTTTCGAAATGATCGATCAGGTTAAAGTCAACATTCTTCGGAAGAAAATCTTCACCGATTCCTTCAGTTACGTAAGGATATATTTCGTTCTTATCAAAGACCCCGGTTTCCTTATACTTTTTAAAAACTGAACCATAGGTATCAATTCCCCAAACTTTAAGCTTTGGATTTTTTTCCTTCAGGAATTTCGCAGTTCCGCAAATGGTACCACCGGTACCTACACCAACTACTAAATGATCTACTTTGCCTTCTGTCTGAGCCCATATTTCAGGTCCGGTAGTTTCATAATGCGCAACTGCATTGGAAGGATTGTCGTATTGATTTGGATAAAAAGAATTTGGTATTTCCCGGTTCAGGCGTGCCGCAACAGAATAATATGAACGGGGATCTTCAGGTTCAACGTTAGTAGGACATACGATAACTTCCGCACCAAAGGCTTTGAGTGCATCAACTTTTTCCTTGCTTTGTTTATCGGTTGTTGTGAAAATGCATTTATAACCTTTAATAATTGCAACTATAGCCAGGCCCATCCCGGTATTACCCGAAGTACCTTCGATGATGGTTCCACCAGGTTTTAAAACACCGGCTTTTTCAGCGTCCTCTACCATTTTTAACGCCATCCGATCCTTAATAGAATTGCCCGGGTTAAAAGTTTCAACCTTTGCCAATACCGTTGCCTTTACGTCTTTTGCTACCCGGTTCAACTTCACAAGTGGCGTATTACCAATGGTTTCCAATATGTTTTTAAAGTACATGAAGAAATAGAATTTAGGCTGCAAAGGTACAAAAACCGCTTTGAATCGCGAAACGGTTATTCCCGGTTTTCACTCGTAACGGATGACCCGGGCGGGTGAAATCCTGGTAATAACCATAGAAGGACCTATCAGCATTAACAGGCATGCGAGAATGGTTCCCGCATTAATCAAGACAAGATGTAAAAAGGAGAAATTAACCGGAACCACAGCAACGTAATAAGATTCCTGTGGTAAGGTTACGAACCCGAACTGCAGCTGTAACAACGCCAGGAAAATTCCAATAATATTTCCTGCAACAATTCCGGTTCCGATAACCGGCATGGCTATATAAATAAAAATTTTACGGACACTTTTGTCAGTAGCACCCATCGCTTTCAGGATACCAACCAAAGCAGAATTTTCAAGAATAATGATCAGTAGTGTTGCAATCATGCTGATTCCGGCAATGAGCAGGATGAGGGTGATGATGATGACAACATTTATATTTTGAAGATCGAGCCAGTGAAACATCTGCGGATATTGTTCGCGGATACTTTGTGTGTAGTAACGGTAACCTGCGGCATCATTTAATTCTTTATTAAGCCGGTCGAGGTTTGAAAAATCACTTACCAGTAATTCGATTCCTCCTGCCTGTTCAGTATTCCAGCCGTTCAATTTCCGGATCACACCAATATCACAGAAAACATAAATATTATCGAATTCATTCAACCCGGTTTCATAGATCCCGGCAACCCTGAATTTTCGAACCCTGGCTGGTTGTTCAATGAAATAAACAATCATGGTATCACCAGTTTTCAGTGATAATCTTCCGGCTGTAGTGAGTGAAAGCAGGACTTCCTGCATGGGAAGGCTGTCACCGGTTTGTATAATTCTGCCTTCGATGATTTTATCCTGCAGGAATTCCCAGCTGTAATCAGATCCCACACCTTTCAGCACAATACCTTCAATTTCATTTTCAGTTTTGATTATACCCGCCTTAGTTGCGAACTTTTGTACGTGAGAAACTCCAGGCCAGGAATCTAATTTTTTAAAAAACGGTGCATTTAATGAGAGTGGTTGTTCTTCGTACGAGTTGTTAGAATCAAAATTTCCAATCCGGATATGGGCGCCAAAACCGATAACTTTTTTTGTGATCTCATTTCGAAAACCCGTCACAACCATTACGGCAATTATCATTACAGCAACTCCAAGCGCGATACCCGCAATAGCAATACGTATAACCGGATTAAGGAAACGGTGTCTTCCTGCCTTTCCGCCCAGGATTTTTGCTGCGATGTACCGTTCGTAATTCAAAGGGGGTGTGTATTGATTATACGGCGTAAAATTATCACATTCGCACGATCCGCAACAAGGGATTGAACGATCGTGAAAAATAAACAGTTTCTGTTTTTTATTTTGATAGCATGGACCTCGATGTCCTGTAATGGCCAGTCACCACAAGGGAACAACCGTCAGGCGGCTTCTGGCGCATCAAAGGGGATTCGTTGTGGTGCTGATCGGGGAGAAGCATACCTTTCGTTGTTGGCCGGAAAAAAAGTTGGTGTTGTAGCTAACCAGACATCACTCGCAGGCACCGTACACCTGGTTGATTATCTGCTGAAAAATAATATTAATGTAACGAAGGTCTTTGCACCTGAACACGGCTTCCGGGGTGAAGCCGGGCCAGGGGATACAGTCAATTCAGGCAAAGACTCAAAAACAGGATTGCCGCTTGTTTCCCTTTATGGTAAATCCCGTAAGCCTTCACCCGACGATCTGATAGATTTAGACGTGATCATTTTTGACATCCAGGATGCAGGAGCGCGCTTCTATACCTATATCTCTACCTTGCACTATATACTGGAAGCTTGCGCTGAATCAGGATTGCCAGTGATCATCCTCGACCGTCCCAATCCCACTGGTTTTTATATTGACGGTCCGGTTCTCGATACTGCATTCCGTTCATTTGTAGGCATTGCACCCATACCTGTTGTGCATGGATTAACGTTGGGTGAATATGCGAAAATGGCAAATGGCGAAAGGTGGCTTGCTAACGGTGTTCAATGCCAGATCACAGTTATTGCAGTAGAAAACTACCGTCATAATCTTGAATACCGGCTTCCTGTTGCACCTTCTCCAAACCTTCCCGACATGGAATCAATATACCTGTATCCCAGCCTGTGTTTTTTTGAGGGAACGGCTGTTTCGGTAGGGAGGGGACCCCAGTGGCCCTTCCGGATTATCGGCTTTCCGGGATATGCAAAGGGAACAATTACATTTACGCCTGCTGATATACCCGGAGTGATAAAAGATCCTCCCTATGAAGGAACTGTATGTAAAGGCGATCGTTTGCATGCGAACTGGACTTCCGTTACCGCGAATCCCGGAATTCAGCTGGAATACCTTTTGGAGATGTATAAAGCTTATCCCGACAAGGATAAATTTTTTATTAATTTTTTTGAGAAGCTTGCCGGAAATAAAACGCTACGTGTACAAATCATTTCGGGGCTTTCAGCTGCAGAGATACGGCAGAGCTGGAAACCGGAATTGGATCGCTACAGGAACATGCGGAAAAAATATTTACTTTACCCCGATAAATAAAAAACTTCCCCGCATGAGGGAAGTTTTTTTTATTTAGAATATTTTTTTCCTGAACTTATTCCTGGATGTTGAATTTAAAGCGTCCAACAGCAGGTCCTTTCTGAATGATCAGCATGTACATGCCATTCGCGAATCCGGGCAGATTTACTTCCTCACCGGTAAGGCCTTCATTGGCGGTTCTCACTTCCGAAATTAATTCTCTTCCGGCCATATCACAAACTTTCACGGAATATGGTTTATCATCATCTGATTCAAAAACATAATTTATATGAAATTTTGTAGGATTGGGATAAGCGTTAAGATGGATGGATCCGGATTCCGGTGCAAAACGCGGATTGGGATCTGCATACGTTGTAAATGTTACTCCGTTCCCCCACATTGATGTGCTACCATAAACGCATTTTGTTGCCACCCATGCCTGGTAAGTTGTTTGCGGCAGCAGATTCATAATCCAGAAGGAACCTGGATCCGGGTTGGCAGCAATTTTTATCGTTTTGTAGTTTGTTGTTCCACTCACAGCATATCGCACCATTACTGAATCAGCACCATTTGAAGGGGTCCATCCCAGTAAAGCTTTGTTGAAACTTATGTCTGTCACATTTATAGTTCCGACACCGGGACACGCGAGCGGTGTAGTAAAGAATTTTGATGGTGAGAACAGGCTGATGTTTGTTCCGCAAAGCGATTTAACACTCCACTCATAACTGGTTCCGGGAATTAACTGGTGTACCTCACCGTTAGTCAGTGATCAGTAAACCCTTTTATACAGGTAGGGGATAGTTCCTACCTGGCGGTAACGGATTACAAAACGATCGGCCTGCGTATCAAACCATGATAATTTTGCCATCGTAGCATTTACCACATCCGTAGAAAGATATTGTGGTGTGGAACCACAGGGCATTGGACCAGAGAGCGTGTTGAATTGCAGGATGGCAGAACCTGATTGTCCTGATGCGCAAAGTGCGGTAACACTCCATTTATAAGTTTCTCCTTCAACGAGGTTTTCGAGCAACGCGTTGTTTTGAATACCAGGCACAGTGATGGAGTAGTTTGCAGAAGTTGAGATTTGTGAATATTCAATACGAAATGAATCCGCTGTTACTGCAGGATTCCAGGTCAGCATTGCCTCGTTTTTAGTGATAGCATAATGATACAGCATATCCGGTGTTCCACAGGGCTGTGCCGTTAATGAACTTACAGTAACAGTTTGAAGTGCTGATTTACATCCCAGAGCGTTAACTGCACGGACAGTAAAAGTTGCCGGTGCATTCACAGTAATTGATGAAGTATTCGCGCCATTTGACCAGATGTAATAATGAGCTGTTGGTTCGTAAGCAGAAAGCTGGTATGAAGAATTTGGTATATATGTACTCAATACAGCAGGTGGCTCAGGCTGTGGATTATTTGAAATGGTAATATTCGCAGAGGTTGTTATGCCATTTCCATCCGTCACTGCTACTGAATAAACTCCGTCAGAGTTAATGGTTATCGATTGTGTAGTTTGTCCACCCGGTGACCAGAGATAAGAATTACCCTGGCTTGCACTCAGTGTCATATTGGTGCCCGGGCATATCATTCCGGTTCCTGTAGAGGTGGTAATCGTTGCAGGCGGACCATTAACCAATGTTACATTCACATGAGTTGAGGTAGCTGAACATCCGGCGGCATTAAAGGCAGTAACGCTGTATGATCCTGCAGCACTGACAACAATCGATGATGTGGTCTGGCCATCAGGTGACCATACATATGAAGTTCCACCGGAAGCAGTAAGTGTGACTGTTTGACCAGGTTGCAATGCTGTAGGTCCGTTTGCTGTTATTGTTGCATTCACCGGACCTGATAGCGTGACATTAGTCGTGGCTGAAGTTGCAGAACATCCTGGGCTGTTTGTTACCTGCACAGAATAAGAACCAGTAGTGCTTACAGTAATGGATGAAGTATTTTGTCCTCCGGGTAACCATAAATAACTATTACCTGGTGTTGCAGTTAGTGTAACGCTTCCTCCCTGGCAAAGTGAAGTAGGTCCTCCTGCAGTAATAGTTGCAGCAGGTACTTGTCCAACAGTAATGGATACCGGCGCAGAAACTGCAGAGCATCCATTGGAATTGGTAACGTTGACTGTATAATTTCCTGCTATTCCGGTTGTGATAGAAGAAGTAGTTTGCCCACCAGGTGACCATACATAAGCAGTCATTCCTGCAGGGGCAGTTAGCATAACAGATGCTCCCTGGCAAATTGTAGTAGATCCGTTTGGTGTTATAGTAGCAGTTGGTGCAGGATTAACAGTAACACTCACTGGGTTTGCAACTGCAGTGCAACCGGTACCACTTCCAACACTTACATAATAAGAACCGGAAGCATTCACAGTGATGGACTGCGTAGTTTGTCCACCTGGAAACCATTGGTA
>JANWID010000330.1 GCA_025450095.1 Bacteroidia bacterium
AAATTCAAATAGGTCACTTCGAAGATCAATGTCGGCAGGTGAGTAGAGGCGGTACTTGTTCTTTCCCGGCCGTGAAACTCTTGAAACACCTTTGAGCTGACCCAGCAATGACTCTTCAACAGGCGACTCAAATTCAACCTCGAGGATACTTTCCTGATGGGCCTTTTGTTGAATTACCGAAGTCAGATCATCCGCCACGATTTGTCCCTTATTGATGATGATAACCCTGTTGCAGATTGCTTCGACTTCCTGCATGATGTGAGTGGAAAGAATAACTGTTTTTTCTTTTCCGATGGAAGTAATAAGATTCCGGATATCCACAAGCTGATTTGGATCAAGTCCGGAAGTAGGTTCATCAAGAATTAAAACTTCCGGATCATGAATGAGTGCCTGTGCAAGTCCTACTCGCTGACGATAGCCTTTTGATAATGCCCCGATTTTCTTTTTTTGTTCCGGCCCCAGCCCGGTAAGCTGTACCAGTTCTGCAACGCGTTTGGTAACCACAGAAGATTTAAGGTGAATGCCTGCTACGAATGCGAGGTATTCCCGGACATACATATCAGTATATAGCGGATTGTTTTCCGGAAGGTATCCAACGCGTTTCCGTACTTCCAGTGATTGCTCCAGCGTATCAAAGCCATTTACATTCACACTTCCTGAATTCTGCGGAATGTAACAGCTGATAATTTTCATCATGGTGGATTTACCCGCACCATTCGGTCCTAAAAACCCGATCACCTGGCCTGAACCGATCTCAAAACTGACATCATCAAGCGCTTTTTGTGTACCGTATATCTTTGTAATATGATTTACCTTTACCGGCATGTTTTGAAAATATTTGTCGCAAAAGTAATTAATTTGCCGTCAGGGTTCGACTCCGCTAACCCTGACACGTGAAAGAATATTGAATGCTTACTCCTGATTGTGCCTGCTACCTACTACTTACTTCCTTTACTCATGTCAGGGTGAGCGGAGCCGAACCCAACATCAACTGAATCGAAATCTAAATGCAGGGTACTGTCATAAAATCTACCGGAAGCTTTTACCTGGTTGTTGAAGAAAACAGCAAACAAATTTTCCGGTGCAGGGCAAAAGGGAAAATGCGTACGCTCGATAAGGATACCACCAACCCGGTATCGGTGGGTGATCATGTGATTTTTGAAACTGCGGGACCACAGGAAGGATTGATCAGTGAAGTGCTGGAACGTAAGAATTATATCATCCGCAAATCGGTTAACCTCTCACGCCAGGCCCAGATCATTGCCACCAACATGGATCTTGCGCTGGTTGTTGCAACACCGGTGTACCCGCGTACATCGACCGGTTTCATCGACCGGTTCCTGGCAACTGCCGAAGCTTATAATATTCCTGCCGGTGTAGTTTTTAATAAGTCGGATCTGTATGATGATGATGTCCGGGAATATGTTGATGAACTTTCAGGCATGTATGCTGAAATTGGATACATTACTTTTATAGTTTCAGCTCTGGACGAAAATTCACTCACTGATCTGAAGTCCATACTACTTGGGAAAACCACGCTTTTCTCCGGTCATTCCGGCACGGGTAAGAGTACACTCATCAATAAATTAATTCCTGGACTTGATTTGAAAACCGCTGAAATTTCTTCACAACATTTAAAGGGTAAGCACACCACCACCTTTGCGGAAATGCATGCTCTTCCCGGTGGTGGTTATATCATCGATACGCCCGGTATCCGCGAATTCGGTATTCTGGAATTCGACAAATATGAAGTTTCGCATTACTTTCCTGAAATATTTAAGCAATCCTCAAAATGCAAGTATGGTAATTGCCTTCATGTAAACGAAAAAGATTGTGCGGTTTTGGAAGCAATTGAGAGTTCTGAGATTGCGCTTACCAGGTATGCGAGCTATATCAGCATTTTGAATAACGAGGATATTTTTAAATGAGGGAACTGGTTTCTTCAGAACTCAAACAATTCTCCCCTTAATCGCCTTCGCAACAGCTTCGCTCTTCGAATGAACCTGAAGCTTTTTGTAAATGTTTTTTATATGCACATTCACTGTATCGATGCTTATAGTGCATTCATCCGCAATCAGCTTATAACTCATTCCTTCAACAAGGCAGGAAAGAATTTCCTTTTCACGGTCGGTGAGGTTGAAATGATTTTTCGAATCGGATGTGCGAGGACTTTTTACCATTTTCAAAACACGGTTGGCAATAGTCGGCGTCATCGGACTTCCACCCTCATAGATTTCTTTTATGGCTGAAAGAATTTCAACAGGTGCAGTGTTTTTTAAAATGTATCCCTCAGCACCCGCACAAATGGAGTCAAATATTTTTCCATCGTCTTCGAAAATTGTTTCCATCAGAATTTTCATTTCAGGAAAATGTTCTTTTACCAGTTTCACACCTTCAATGCCACTGATTCCGGGCATTTCTATATCCATAACAATTACATCCGGGTTTGCATCCTTAATTCGCCTCACCAGGTCATCGCAGTTTGGAAACGCGCCTGTGCACGTGAAACCCTGGGAACCGTTGATGAGCTGATACAACCCTTCACGCATGTTATTGTTGTCTTCGAATATCGCAACCTTAATTTCCATTCTCTTATGCTTTAAAACTCAGTTCAATATTAGTTCCTGCGCCTTCGGCGGACTCAATGAGAAATTGACCTCCGATTTCTGCCGCCCTGCGTTTCATATTCTTAATTCCATTACCCATCTGTGCACGCTCAATATCGAAACCAACACCATTATCCCTGATAATCATCTTCACATTTTTGTTAACAAGTGAAATTTGAAACGAAGCGCGTGAGGCATTTGAATACTTCACAATATTATTTGTAGCCTCTTTAAACAGAAGATAAACATTTTTCCTCGTAAGCATGGGCAATGATAAATTATTTAAATTCTCATCTGCTTTGAAAGTAAATTCAATATTCCTGGCTTTAAGCATCAAGTAAGCCATCGAACGCATCCGTGAAATCACATTTTCAAATGGATCGTTTTCAGGATTGATAGTCCAGACAATATCACTCATGGCATCAATAATTTTCCGCGAACTGACTCCAATCTGCTCCAAAGCGGGAATTTCTTTACCGGCTTCCTTTTTTGCCACCTCGCTGAATAACGAAATGCTGTTCAATGTTGAACCAATGTCATCATGCAAATCGGCTGCAATGTTGTTTCGGATGGTTTCTAATTTAAGTTTCTGCCTTGTACGGAAATTTTTGTAAATCAGGAAAAATAAAACAAGCGAAAGAGCCAAACCCCCCATTAAAGAATTTTTTAAAAGTGTTTGTTTTTTGATTGCTACATCTGCCACTGCCAGTTGCTTTTCGTGCCCGGCTTTTTCAGCTGCCTGCGATTTCTCAAACTCATAGTTCATCATTAACTGAGTAGATTTTTTGACATTTTCTCCATTCACTAAACTGTCGCGAAAAGCAATATAGAGTTTATAGTAATCAAAAGCCTGCTTGAAGTTGCCTTGTACGTTATTCAAATTTGAAAGGTACTCGTATCCCTTCTTCAGATTCTCTTTATCGTTCTCTGCTTTGGATGAATGCAATCCATTTTCCAGGTATGCTTTTGCCAGCGAATATTTTTTAAGCTTAATATAAATGTTACCTATATTAAGTTTGTCTTGACTAATAGCAATGGCAAATTTTGTCTTCTCATGAATTTTCAAAGCATCAAAATATTTTTTGAGAGCTTCAGAATACTTGCGTTCCGATGATGTCTTCTCTCCAGCTGCTAAAGCTAAATCTCCTTGTTTCTCATATACTACACCAACTTGAACAAAACACCATGGAATTCCCCACGCAGGAGCCCGGTTGCCCAATTCCTGGAAGATATTTTCAGCAGCAAAAAAATGTTGCAGGGCGTCCGGGTATTTACCCTGGATAGAGTAATGATTCCCGATGCTGTTGTGAGTTTGGGCAGCTCCAACTTTATCGCCGATTGTATCTTGAATTTTTAAAGCGGCTTTAAACTTTTTAATAGCTTCGGAAGTATCATTTAACGATTCATAAACACCGCCAATCATCTGGAGAATCCATGCAATTCCATGTTTATTTTCGATTTCTTCCTCTATCTTCAATGACTTGAAAAAATAGTCCAACGCTTTGAGATAATCACCTTGGATCGAATAGACCATTCCGATGTTGCCGAGAGTGTTTGCAATTTTTGATTTATCGCCAAGTTCTTCTTCTATCTTCAATGCCTTGAAATAATAATTCAATGTTTTGGAATAATCGGCTTGATCCTTATAAACAAGTCCAATGTTGTGGAGGGATTTTGCAATTCCCGATTTATCGGCAAGTTCTTCTTCAATTTTCAATGCCTTGAAAAAATAATCCAGCGCTTTGGGATAATCGCCTTGGTCAGAATAAACAATTCCGATGTTGCCGATAGATTTTGCAGTGCCTGCTTTATCGGCAAGTGCTACTCTTAGTGATAAAGCTTTAAAATTATTTTCCAGGGAAGAAGGGTAATTTCCCTTCACATAATTAGCCCAGCCAATTACGTGATAAGAATAAGCAATGTGTTTTTTGCTTGTTGCTTTTTCGGAAATTGATAATGCCTGGGTGGCGAGTATAATAGCAGTATCAGGGTTACTCCAGCTCAGTTCCATGCCAAGAGCATTGAGAATGTTCACTTTGATTGTATCCTCTCCCGTCCTTCTCAAAACATTCAACAACGAATCAACTTTATTTTGATTCAAAGCGTGAACTGAATTAATAAATGCCGTACTCAGAAAAAAAACTAATAGTAGTTTATAGAGGTTCGACATCTTTTAATTTATTTAATCGTAATAAGCCAGACAAAGATTAGAATTCATCATTTTGAAGCGGTGATTACAAAAGTAATGTGTCAGCTTATCAGCTCGTATAACTGAAACAGGTTAGTTTTTACTCTTCCTGTTTCTAAAAGCTAACCAAAGATAACGTTTTTAAGTTATTTCCGACTGTGATTATTCGAATCACCTTTGACTTGTTAAAATAAACAAATACTACCATCCCGATCGCTATCGGGACTAAAACAAAAACAAAATGAAAATGCAAACAACAAAAGTAATTCTATTGAGCATATTATTTGCCTCAATGTATTTGCAAACAATATCACAAAATCAATGCATCACTAACCAATTCAATTTTGGCGGAAGTGAAAATGACGCCCCTGTCACAATTATTAAAATTGCAGATGGCTATGTTATTAGTGGGTATACAAATTCTCACGATGGAAACTTTAATGTACCGCACAATCGTGACGTTGATGGATTCATTGCGAAATTTAATTTTAATAATAATCTGATTTGGCAACATACTTACGGTGGAAAAAATAAGGATGATTTATGGAGTATTAAACCTACCGATGATGGCGGTTTTATTGCAGCGGGTCAAACTGCTTCAAATGATGGTGATGTTTCAGGTTATCATGGCGGCAAACACGATGTCTGGGTTGTTAAATTTAATTCTTTGGGAATACTGCAATGGCAGCGTTGTTATGGAGGTAAAGGTGATGACTATGCATATGAGATTAATGTTGTACCCGGAGGTTACCAGGTTGTCGGAGCGACTGACTCAAATAATGATGGCGATGTACCTGCAAATCATGGAGGATATGACGCCTGGCTCCTGACTATTTCGGCCAGTGGTAATGCAGTTAGTTCTTATTGTTATGGTGGAAGCGGTGATGATGAACTTACAAGCATCTTTCGAAATACTAACGGCACTTCAACGTTTAATGGCGCTACCGCCAGCAACGATGGGCAGGTAAGCGGAAACCATGGTGGAATCCAGGACATCTGGTTAGTAAACATTGATAACAATAACGGAGACATTATTTGGCAAAAATGCATTGGAGGCTCAGCAATTGACAATCCACATACAATTTCCTGCACTGTTGACGGCAATATAATTTTATCAATAGCCAGTAATTCCAGCGATGGTGACTTTATAGGTAGTACTTCAGGTTGTTTGGCAGGATTCACGGCAAAGCTGATGAAAGTAAATCCCGAGACCGGAGCTGTTCTTTGGAATAGAAATTATCCGCATCCAAACAGATGCACAGCATCCCTGGGGACACTTGTTACAACAGATGGTGGAATTTTAAGCATGGGACTGATAACCGACAATCCTACTCCATCTTATCACGATGGGTATGTTTTTAAGGTTGACGCTAATGGAAATATGTTATGGGAGAAAATACTTGGCGGAAGCAAAGACGATAATGTAACTGCATGGAAAACCGGTATTGAAATAAATAATCAATATTTAATTCCATTTACTTCGAAATCAAGGGATGGTGATGTTCTGAATCCTCTTGGTGGTACTGACGGCTGGATGGTAACCTTAGGCACGAGCGGCTGCAGTCAACGTCTTGCACCGGGAACAGAAAGCAAATTTTCCAATGGAGCTGCAATTTTTCCAAATCCTGTTTCCAACTCCACAACCATTTCTTTTTCTCTTACACAATCACAAAATGTTTCCCTCAAGATTTTTGATATGAATGGAAGATTGGTTTCAACAGTTGCCGATAAAATATTTGAAGCAGGAGAAAATGAATTGACCTGGAATGCATCAGATGTGGATGCGGGAGTTTATTTTCTGCGTATGGAAACAGCAAGATATTCGAAGAATCAGAAATTGGTAATTACCAGGTAATATTCTAACCACCCCGAAAGCGGGAATGTAAAATCTAGAATGTAAAATCTAAAATGTAGAATTATACAGAAGATTCCATTTTAGATTCTACATTTTACATTCCCGTTAAACGATCCTTCCCTTTATCGCTTTCGCCACTGCTTCTGATTTGGAATGAACCTGCAACTTTTTGTAAATGTTTTTAATATGACCATTTACAGTTTCTGGGCTTATAAAACAGGTTTCGGCTATCAATTTGTAGCTCATTCCTTGCACAAGATATTTCACAATTTCTTTCTCCCTGTCAGAGAGATTAAAATCATTTACTGCCTCAGTTGAAGGTTTATGCTGTACCATCTTCAATACTTTTCTTGCTATGCTGGGTGTCATTGGGGAGCCGCCTTCATATACTTCTTTAATTGCGGCCAGCATTTGAACCGGTGGAGTATTTTTCAGAATATACCCCTCAGCACCATTGCAGATGGATTGAAACACTTTGTCGCTATCATCGAAAATTGTCTCCATCAGAATTTTCACATCAGGAAAAATTTCTTTTGCAATTTTTACAGCATCAATACCGGAAATACCAGGCATTTCAATATCCATAAGAATTACATCAGGATTTGTTTGCCGGATGTCTTTTACAATGTCGGTACAGTTAGCAAATGCTCCTGCACATTCAAATCCGGGGCTTCCATTAATAAGCTGGAACAAACCCTCACGTAAATTGCGATTATCTTCAAAAATAATTACTCTCAATGTTTTCATGCTTTAAAAATTAGTTCAACATTAGTTCCGCTTCCTTTTTCAGATTCTATTTTCAATTGAGCATTCATTTCATCAGCACGGGCATTTATATTGAGTAAGCCGTTGCCTTTTGAAGTTTGAGCAACATCAAATCCAACGCCGTTATCCCGCACCGAAAGTTTTATCAACCCATTTTCACTCGTTAACGTTATGGATGCACGGGTAGCGCTAGAATACTTTACAAGATTGTTGAGCGCTTCTTTAAAGATAAGATAAAAATTTCTTCTTGATTCAATCGAAAGCTTTGTCTCATTCAAACTTTCATCTGCCTGGAAGGTGTGTTCTATATTTTTTGCCTTCAGCAGGTTGTATGCAAGTGTACTCATTCGAAGAACAATGTTTTCAAAGGTGTCATTCTTTGGGTTAATCGTCCAGACAATATCACTCATCACTTCAATTATTTTTCTGGAAGCATCGCCAATGTGTTCCAGTTCATCAACCACAGTCGGAGATTTTTGTTTTGCTACCTCACTGTAAACCGATATGCTGTTTAACGTAGAGCCAACATCATCGTGAAGGTCGCTTGCAATTTTGTTGCGGATGTTTTGCAGCTTTAATTTATTTGCTGTCCTGAAATTAGTATAAACAAAAAAGGTGAGTATCAGCATCAGGACAAACCCACCGATGAAAGAATTATTTAACAGCGTTTGTTTTTTCATTGCTATGTTTTGAATCTCTTTATCTTTGGTAAGCAGAGCGATTTCTTTTTCTTTTTTTTCTGATTCGTATTTGGTTTGCATTTCGGTTACCTGCTTACTTTTTGCTTCACTGAACAAAGTATCCTTTAATACCATTGCTTTTTTGTAATGCTCCAGCGCGGGTTTGTATCTGCCGGTGGTATCGTAAAGTTCAGATAGTGATTCTTCAATTCGCCTTACATCATCCATAGTGCCAATGCTGTCAAAAATAGCAATTGCTTTTTTCAGATACTCTTCTGCTTCTGTGAACTTTCCTGTTTCAGTATAAACCCCGCCAATGTAGCCGAGGTTGGATGCGATTTCATATTTATTTCCGAGTTGTTCCGCAACCTTTAATGCTTTGAAATAATAGTCCAATGCTTTGGGATAATCCTTTTGGTGATCATAGGCAAGTCCGATGTTGCAAAGGGTTACTGCAATTCCATATTTAGTTCCGCGTTGTTCTGCCATCTTTAATGATTTGAAATAATAATCCAATGCTTTGGGATAATCCTTTTGTTTATTATAGACAAGGCCGATGTTCATTAGAGTTGCTGAAATTCCCAATTTATTGGCAAGCTCTTCCGCTATTTTCAATGCCTTGAAATAATAATCCAGCGCTTTGGGATAATCGGGTAGGACAAGATAGACATTTCCGATGTGGAAGAGAGATTCTGCAATTCCGCCTTTATTTCCAAGTTCTTCTCGCATTTTCAAGGACATGAATTGATATTCCAATGCTTTGGGATAATCGCCTTGGTCACAATAGTAAGATCCGATGCTGCAGAGAGATTTTGCAATTCCCAATTTATCGGCAAGTTCTTTACTTAGTGATAATGCTTTAAAATTATTTTCCAGGGAAGAAGGATAATTTCCCTTCATATTATCATAACATGCAATCAGGAGATAAGAATCAGCAGTGTGTTTTTTGCTTTTTAATTTTTCGGAAAGTGTTAATGCCTGGTTGGCGAATATAATAGAAGTGTCAGGGTTTATATATAACATTTCATCTCCAAGAGCGTTGAGGGTATTCACTTTGCCGGTATCCTCCTTTGCCCGTTTCAAATCATTCAGCAGCGAATCAACCATGTTTTGATTTTGTGCGGTGCATATTTGAAGGCATGCTGCTGTAAAAACTACTGCTGCCCAGGTTATTTTTCGCATGGGATTCTTTATTTCAGACTAGAGTGAAATTAAGAAAATATTCTACAAAGTAACGCCTGAAATAATTCTTCTGTACCCCTTGAATATGGCATTTTATTCTTACTGCTGTAAAAAACAACCGGTTTATGGTATTGTCCAGGGTTAATATTTGTTCCATTTTTGTTCCGTTGTAATAAACAATCATTAACGTAGTTTCATTTTGTTTAAATTTTAGTCCTGTCCCGAGTTAACAGTAATTCGAACAACCCGTACATCCAGTCCTAAAGCAAATTCATATTAATGCAACATTTATCGAAGAGGAAGCGGTTATTGGTTAAAAAATACAGTTCGTAAAAATATATTAATAGTTTAAAACAAATAGAAAATGAAAAAGCACACCCGGAAACTGAACCTCAACAAGAGGACAATCTCAAACCTTAGCACACCTGAAATGACTGAACTCGTTGGTGGCGCTCAAACCAACAATTGTTTTACCGATCTCCGTTGTACCAGGGGATGTGGTAATACTGTTACAGGATGTCCTCCTACTTATCATGGCAATACCTGCAATGGTAACAACTGTTAATAACCAGTGAACCAAACCTTGGATGCCCACAAATGTGGGTTGATTTGCCTTAGTAGTCCCTATAGCTTTGTCCCGTTCAGATAAATGAAAATTATTTTAAGCTTCTCAATCCCGACGTAAGTCAGGACGGGACAAAAAACAAAAAATAATATGAAAAAGCAAATCAAAAAACTGGACCTCAAAAAGAGGACGATTTCAAACCTGGAAGCATCTGAAATGAGTAAGCGTGTAGGAGGTGGTACCAATGGCAATAATTGCAATACAAACCCCCACGGTCCTCCGTTTACCAAGAAATGCAATTCCTTTTAATTTGATTCAATCATGGAGGGCCCGGAACCCTTTGGGAAGCATACTTGCAGTGGTGGTAATAACTTCTGGAAAGACTTCAACCCGTGCAAGGTTAAACGAGCATCTTTCAATAAAAGGAGACAGGAGGTAGTAAAACAGAATTACTACCTGCTATCTCCTATTTAAAGGTATAAATACTGGAATTTATTTCTGCAATTTCAAACAGCAGAAATTACGTGAGCTGAAAAGCTGATTGTGGTGAAATAAGCCGTTTTTATTATTGATTTTTACTAAAATTTAGAAACCGTTGAATTTATGCCTACTTTAACACTAGGATTTGATTTCCTCTCTGTAAGTTTTTCACAAGAATCCCAGAGGCAACCCGACCCATCCTCTTTAGCTCCTGAATAGTCGGAGCTTCGGAGGACGATGACTGAATTTCGGAATAACCACAGAAGCCTTTTCCAATAATTTATTTCCTGGAGAAAGCACGAAAAGATGAAGTGCATTGACAAATTGCTTTATCAAATTTATTCATGCAATAAATAATTTTTAATACTCCAGGTATCAGTGAATCAAACTCAAAATAAAAAATGAAAAAGCAAATTAAAAAACTAAATCTCAACAAGAGGACAATCTCAAACTTAAACGTATCTGAGATGAGCAAGCGTGTTGGCGGAGATCCAACAAACGGAAACTGCGGACAGCCTACAAATAACGGCCATACTTGTAACACCAACGGCCCACAGTGCTACACGTGGAGACGCTGTTAATGATACTGATTTGGGCTTAACGGCTTCTGAGTATCAAGCTCACATGCGGATCATAGAACTGTCTTCCCAGGGAAGTCATACATTATTGACTTGCGAACCTACTCAACATGGTCATACCTGCAATGGTGGTAACAACTGTTGATAAACTTCACTTTATAGGGTTCAACTAATCCGCCGCAGATATGCTCATAGGGGCCATGCATAATATGCAAACGGTTTTGTCCGATTACACCCACAAATGTGGATTGGTGTGCTTTAGTGGCTGATATACCTTTGTCCCGTTCAAATAAATTATCATTATTTCTAATCTCTCAAAGTATCGGGGCAAAAAAACTATATGAAAAAGCAAATCAAAAAACTGAATCTCAACAGGAGTACGATTTCAAACCTGGAAGGATCTGAAATGAGCAAGCGTATGGGAGGTAATCCTACCCAGGGCGCAAATTGTAACTCAACCAACTGTCCTCCGTTTACCAAGAAATGCAGGCCTTCCTGGTAATGGTCAGTTAATGTACTTCAACCCCTAAAGAATTCATACCTTTAGGGGTTTCTGATTTTATTCAAAATAAAATAAGACGATGAATAATTTGGCAGATACAAAAGTTTCAACTGGTGAAATGACCCAATCACTGATCAAGCAGATTGAAATAATTGCTGAACAAATTCTGGAAAGAAAAAATGAAGTTAATCAAGTGGGTCTGCTTGGAGGAAAAGCAGGCATTACATTACTGTTTGCATATCTCTCGAAAGCATTTCCTGAAAGGGAATATTTGCAAGCTACCCTGGATTACCTTGATGAACTGAGTGACTCACTGTTGAATGAAGAACTAAATTACAACATGTCTGCAGGTGTTGCCGGAATTGCATTCGTATTTCAGCATCTGCGAAATCTCGGAATCCTGGATAATGAAGATGATTTGAATCTTTCAGATCTCGATGAATTTATTGACCAGGGTGTTGAACAGGATTTCATAACTGCTAACTGGGATCCCCTGCATGGGATGACAGGGCTTGGTATTTATTTTCTCGAGCGCAACACAGAAACGGGAGATAAAAAATACCTCGAAAAGATAGTTGACCATCTTGCTGCAATGAGAAAAGATGTTGGTGATTACAAAGTATGGATTACCCCCGGTTATGGAAAATACAGCAATGATAATTACAACTTCGGCATGGCGCACGGAATGCCTGGTGTCCTTTCCTTTCTTGCACAGGTTCATGAGAGGGGAATCCGGCAAAAGGAAATTACAGAAATCATCTCGTCAGCACTGCCATTTTTACTTGAGCATGAGTATAAAGATGATGTATATTGTTTCCCGATTGCTTTTGATGTTGCACCAAAAGAAGAAACTGAAAAGCCAAATTCACGACTTGCCTGGTGTTACGGAGATTTGTGTATGGCGTTTGCACTTATTCATTGCGGCACTGCTTTGCGGAATGATGATTGGAAAAACAAAGGAATTGATGTCGCTTTAAAAACCACTCACCGCACATTTGAAAATTCAGGTTGCATCGATGCTCCTTTTTGTCACGGAACTGTAGGGTTGGTTCATTTGTATCATCGTCTGTTTAACCTGACAAAGGAGGAAGCATTTAAAATCACTGCCAAAAAATGGCTGGATATTACACTCCTGCAATATTACAAGCAGGGAGAAGGAGCAGGAGGTTACTTTTTTCGTTCATTCAATGAGGAGCAAAATATATATGATCTGATTCCTCAATATTCCTTACTGGAAGGCAGTGCCGGTATAGCGCTTGTCTACCTGTCCTACCTTCATGATATCAAACCTGATTGGGATAAAATATTTCTTTCGAATGTCTAAGTTGAAAAATAATTTTAAGGAATGGTATCAGCCACACGGTTCATTTGTGGTGCGAAATCCACTTTTTCCCGTTGAGGTATTTTTCAATTGGCAGGCTGATGGCAATGATTCAACCGGCTCAAAAGAAATCCTGGAAAAATATTTGCGCGACTTTTACCTGCAACCCAGTGCTCAGGAAGCCTTGTATATTGGCTCACCCGATTTGCATGAACAGTTGCTGCTGTGGCTCGATAATAAAATTGAAAAGCCCGACAAGAAAGAAAAAACAGAACTCTCACTGGTGAAATATATGATACGCATGTGCACACGCTGCACACCGTATGGGCTTTTTGCATCCTGCACATCGGGAAACACTGCAGAAGAAACACACATTGACCTTGCAGATAAAAAAATCCTGCAACGAAAAGGCCGCCTCGACATGGATTATGTGTGTGAGGTGCACACTTACCTGCTGAAGCAGAAGGAAATCAGTGATCAGCTTTTATTTTATCCGAATACTTCACTTTATTCTATCGGTGAACAGTTGCGTTATATCGAACATCGTTTCCAGGAAAAATCGGGCAGAAGTTATCACCTCGTTCAAATTGAACTTTCAGAGTACCTGCAGAATATTTTTCAATTAGCAAAAAATGGAAGCACACCCATGCAACTTGCATCTGTAATTACAGGGGGAGATGTTTCGGCAGATGAAGCCAATGAATTTGTCTATGAATTAATAGTCAACCAGGTTTTGGTCAGCGAAATAGAACCAACTGTAACAGGGGAAGAATATTTTCATAGGCTGATACGCAAACTGAAAACACTTCAGCATACAGAAAAATATGTCAATGTTTTTGAAAAAGTGCTGGAAGAATTTAAAAACCTTTCCCCAACCCTATCTCCCGATTCCGGTTTAGTTGACAAGCATCAGCATTATTCAAACATTATAAGATCTCTGAAACAGCTTGAGGTTACGCTTCCTTTAAAGACACTCATCCAGGTTGACAGTTATCGTCCGGCTAATGCCTGCACAGTAAGCAAAAAAGTTCAGGATGAAATACTTCTTGGTGCAAGCCTGATTCAATTGATAACGGCTGATAATCCGATGAAAGATTCGTTCAGGGATTTTAAAATTGCATTCCGAAGCCGATATGAAAGTCAGTGGATTCCATTGGTGGAAGTGCTCGACACGGAATCAGGAACCGGTTATGGAAAATTTGCCACGAGCGGAATGGAAGAATCTCCGTTGATCGACAAACTGCCAATTGGTAACGGACAAATGACCAACGCACAACAGGCTACTGATGCAGAAACTTACAAATGGCAATTGTACCAGGATGCGCTTATGTTAAATAAAACAGAAGTTTATCTTGACGATAAAATCATCGAACAACTTTTAAAAAAAGAAGCTGTTTTTTCCGGTCTTCCGGATTCAATATCCATGATGCTTAAAATAAATGCAGCTTCAACTGATGAAATAGAGAATGGAAATTATAATCTCACACTTAGTCCTCCTTCCGGGCCATCGGGAGGTAATTTATTGGGAAGGTTTTGTCATTTGAATCCCGGGATCGAAAAACTTACCCGGTCTGTACTGCAAAGTGAAGAAGCCCATCAACCGGATTGTGTGTTTGCAGAAATTGTTCATCTTCCCGAATCACGAATAGGCAATATCCTGATGCGCCCTGTACTTCGCCAATATGAAATTCCTTATTTGTGCGGAGCAACCGTAAGCGAGGAGTTTCAGATTCCATTAACTGATTTACTTGTTGGAATTGAAGGTGATAAAGTAGTCCTGCGTTCTCAGAAACTCAACAAGGAGGTTATCCCTCGTATGACCACGGCCCACAACTTCAGTATGACTACACTTCCGGTGTACCAGTTTCTCTGCGACCTGCAGTACCAGCATATCAGGCATATTGGATGGAACTGGGGAATACTCGACAGCCGTCCCTTTCTACCACGAGTGAGTTATGGCAAATTCATCCTGGCCAAAGCAAGATGGGTTCTTACCAAAGAGGATGTGAAAGATTGTGAAAAGAAAAGCGATGAAGAAGTAATACGCATTTTTTCTGAAGTACAGAAAAGAATAAGCCTGCCTGAATACGTGTTGCTTTCTCAAGGCGATAATGAGCTTATGCTTCATCTTAAAAATATATTCTGCATCCGGCTACTTTTAAACGAAATCAGTAAAAGCCAAAACGTAATATTTACTGAAACGCTTGATATGCCCGGACAATGCTGGATAAGTAGCCCGGAGGGAAGACATACCGGTGAATTTATTTTTACTTTCAGTAAAAACAATGTTAAGCATTCAGAAATAAAACCCGTTCAGGAAACCAAATCGCAGGCCTTTCCTCAGAAGAGAATTTACCCTGTTGGATCTGAATGGCTGTATGCGAAAATATTTTGTGGCACCAAGACCACAGAAAAAATACTTTGCGATGTATTGAAGCCATTAACAGAGGAATTACTTTCAGTAAAGTTAATCGATAAATATTTTTTTGTTCGCTACCAGGATGAAGGCGGTCATCATATTCGTATTCGTTTTCACAATTCTGAACAAAATGATTTCTGGAAGGAAATAATTGCCCGGCTGCAGGTACTCATTCAACCATTTATTGACAATCATACAGTTTACAATGTCCAGTTTGAAACATACCAGCGCGAAGTGGAACGCTACGGTTTTGATACAATGGAATTCAGCGAAATTATTTTTTACTACCAGTCGCTTGCTGTATTGAATTTTATTTCGTTGCTTGAGGGTGATGAAGGCGAACAATACCGATGGCAGATTGCCCTGAAAGCAATAGATATAATACTTGATGATTTTCAATACACTCTTCCGCAAAAGCGCAACCTTGCAGAATTACTTAATAAAAAATTTGCAGAGGAATTCAAAGTCGGTGCACCGGAACAAAAGAAAATATCTGAAAGATTCAGCCGTAGTAAGAAAATTATTCAGTTTGTAATGAATGAAGGTCAGGAGGAGGATGAAAATCTGAGAGATGGAATCGGTGTGTTTGTAATGAATGATTTTAATTACAGAAAAGCCATTGAAGATATTCGGAATGCTCATTCTGTTCATTGCGACATACTGCAATTGAATACGCTGATGGCAAGTTATCTTCACATGTTCATTAACAGGATGTTTGTAAGCAATCAACGTAAAGTTGAATTGGTGTTATATGATTACCTGCTTAAATACTATGAATCAAAAATTGCCAGGGAGAAAAGCAAAAATAAGATTACTGAAATTGTAGAAGTTAATTCTGACAAATGAAATTTCCATTTTCACATCAGTTAGGTGCCCGTGACTGCGGGACTGCATGTCTCAAGATGGTGGCTGAATATTACGGCCAGCAATATGCGCTTGATTTTCTCCGTGAGAAATGCAACATTACCCGGGTGGGAGTTTCATTATTGGGAATCAGCGAAGCTGCTGAAGCAATCGGCCTGCATAGTACTGGTGTAAAAATGGATATGGAACAACTGAAAGAAATTGTTCAGGAAATCCCCGTAATCCTTCACTGGAATGAAAAACATTTTGTGGTGGTTTACAAAGGTCCGAAGCCAAACAAGCAGGGAACTTTTTATGTAGCAGATCCCGATAGAGGCATGGTTACATACAAGGAGAAAGAATTTGCTGAATATTGGATTGGAAAAAATTCGGTAAACCACCTGGTGCCGGGTATGCCACTTCATGAAATACCAGAATTGAAATTAGGGTATGCATTATTACTCGAACCCACTCCTGCATTTTACGATGAGCCCAAAACAGAAGGGTTAAAGAAGAAATTGGACCTGCTAAGAATATGGCGCTACTTTACTCCTCATAAAAAAACATTTGTGAAGTTGTTGCTCGGAATGGTGATAAGCAGTGCTATTATGCTTGCAGCCCCATATCTGACACAGGCAATGATTGACAAAGGTATCAACCTGAAGGACTACAATTTTATTTATCTCATACTTGCCGGACAGCTTGTGTTGTTTGTCGGAAGCACGCTTGTGGATATTATTCGTAGTACCCTGTTGCTTCATATGGGAACGAAAATTAATATTTCGATGGTGGCGGATTTTCTTTCCAAGATGCTGAAGCTTCCAATTTCATTTTTCGAAACTCATATCACGGGTGACCTGATGCAGCGTATGAACGACCACCGCCGCATCGAAAACTTATTAACGGTTTCTTCATTGAATACTGTTTTCTCGCTTCTTAATTTTATAGTGCTCACTGCGGTGTTGGTTTTTTACAATATTAGTATTTTCATGTTGTTTATTTTTGGTTCAGTTCTGGGTTTTGGATGGACTCTTTTATTTCTATGGAGAAGACGGAAGATTGATTTTAAATTTTTCGACCTCTATTCTAAGGAAAGTAATAAGGTGATTGAAATCATGACGGGCATGCAGGATATAAAAATCAGCAACAGCATGCACCAGAAACGATGGGAGTGGGAAGGCATACAAAAAGATTTATACAAGCTGAAGATAAAGTCGCTCACCATCGCTCAGGTTCAGAATATCGGTTCATCCATTTTCAGGCAAAGTACCTCAATTATTATTACATTTCTTGCAGCCCGTAGTGTGATGAACGGAGACATCACACTCGGAACTATGTTTGCCATTATGATGATAGTTGGGCAGCTGAGCAGTCCGCTTGAGCAGTTGCGTGAATTAGTTACTGCCTGGCAGGATGCAAAACTTGGCATGGAACGCATCAGTGATGTGATGGTACAAAAAGACGAGGATCCTGAAGAAGAAAATTCTATACGCAACATTCCGGATAATGAAACTATTGCCGTGAAAAATGTTACGTTCGGGTATGGTAGTGAACAGCTGGAACCGGTGCTTAAAAATATCTCCATTGAAATTCCTGCCGGTAAGGTTACTGCCATTGTTGGAGCCAGCGGAAGCGGTAAAACAACATTGATGAAATTGTTATTGCGTTTCTATGATGCAAAACATGGTAGCCTCTTTTTAGGTGGAATCAATTTCAAGAGTCTTCATCATGGTGCCTGGCGTGGCAAGTGTGGAGTTGTCATGCAGGACGGCCAATTATTCAGTGGTACCATTGCGGATAATATGTCTATGGGGCAGGAAAAGGATTATAATGCGGTGGCGAAAGCTGCCCGCATTGCCTGTCTTGAGGAATTCATAAGTACCCTGCCAATGGGTTACATGACTGAAGTGGGATCAGAAGGAATTTCAATAAGTGCAGGACAAGTACAGCGCATTTTGCTTGCGCGTGCAGTTTGTAAAAATCCATCATATCTTTTTTTGGATGAAGCTACCAGCTCACTCGATGCCAACAATGAAAAAATGGTAATTGAAAACCTGGATAGCTATTTTGAAGGAAAAACTGTTGTAGTAGTCGCTCATCGTTTAAGCACTGTTAAAAATGCCGACCAGCTTATTGTTCTCGACAAAGGCGAAGTTGTTGAAATCGGGTCACACCTTGAACTGACATACAAAAAAGGAATTTATTATACGTTGGTGAAAAATCAATTGGACCTGGGAGAATGAATGATGGGCGGTGGGCAGTAGGCGGTTAGCACTGTGTCCTGGAGCGATATTTAAGGAAATTAACTCAGCGCCCGTTAGTGCTACCAAAACACGTTAGTTTTTATGCATTCTGCTTGATAAGTCACCAAAAGATAACATGTTTCAGTTATTGCTGAGTGTGGTTTTCCACTCCACCTTTGTTCCATTCAATTAAACAGTAATAAATCAAAACACTCAACACTAAATCATCAATAAAATGAAAAAGCAATTCAAAAAATTAAACCTTAACAAGAGGACAATCTCTAACCTGGACACACCCGAAATGACTAAAATCGTTGGCGGGGGCCCTACAAACGGCAATCACTGCACAATCAATTCTGGCGTTACATGCCATGGTGGCACTTGCAATGGATCGTGCAATTTGAGCCACGGACCAACAAGGTGCGATTGAGCAAACAGGAACCCAAGTTCATCGCAAATGAACAAGTACCTCGAAGAAGTTTCAAACTTCTTCGGGGTTTATTGCAAAAATTCATTTGTGAGAAATAATACTGACCCCGATGACTATCGGGATGATTTCCGACTTCTGACTCTATTGATAATTTATACATTTCATTCATCTGAATTTTTCTCTCATGAAAAAATTCTTTCTTCTTTTAATTCTTAATTCAGCGTTCAGCATTCATAATACTCTTTCGCAGACAGCGCCAGTTATTCAGTGGCAGAACACCATCGGGGGAAGCAGTGCTGACTGGATTCATTCCATAGAACAAACCACTGACGGAGGATATATTCTTGGCGGATTTTCCGATTCAAACATTTCAGGCGATAAAACGGAAAACAGTAATGGAGGAAGGGATTACTGGCTGGTGAAGACCGACGCATCAGGAAACATCCAATGGCAGAATACCATCGGTGGAAATGATTGGGATGACCTTCATTCCATTCAGCAAACAGCTGATGGCGGGTATATTCTTGGTGGAGAATCCAATTCAAATATTTCAGGAGACAAAACAGAAAATTGCGTTGGATTTGGATCCGACTACTGGATCGTGAAAACCGATGCTTCGGGGAGCATCCAGTGGCAGAATACCATCGGGGGAAGTAGTGGAGAAAGTTTCAATACAATTCAGCAAACCGCAGACGGAGGGTATATTCTTGGCGGATACTCCGGATCAAACATTTCCGGTGATAAAACAGAAAACTGCATTGGGGGTGATGATTTCTGGATCGTGAAAACCGATGATTCAGGAAACATCCAGTGGCAGAATACAATTGGGGGAAACAGTGGTGACAGACTTAATTCCATACAGCAAACCCCGGACGGAGGTTATATTCTTGGCGGAGATTCCTATTCAGGCATTTCGGGTGATAAAACGGAAAACAGCAATGGAAGTTTCGATTACTATCCTAATGCTTTCAGCAACTCCAGCACCATTTCCTTTTTTCTTTCCCATTCTGAAAAAGTTTCTCTCAAAATATTTGATGCAAACGGAAGATTGGTTTCAACTCTTGCTTATAAAATGTTTGATGCAGGAGAAAATGAAATTACATGTAATGCAGCTGATATAAATGCAGGAGTTTATTTTCTGCGTATGGAAACAACAACCTATTCCGAGAATCAGAAATTGATCATGGTGAAATAAAAAAACCAGGAAATGATGATGTTGGAAGTAAAATGTAAAAATCCGATAGCTATCGGATGAACATCAAACACAGCTATTGAATTGCCATCGAATGGCTATTGAATAACCACCGAATTGCAATTGAATCAAACTATCTTCCCCTTTATCGCTTTCGCCACCGCTTCCGACTTAGAATGAACATGCAACTTCTCATAAATATTTCGAATATGGCCTCGAACGGTATCAACGCTTATAAAACAGGCCTCAGCAATAAGTTTATAGCTCATTCCTTTTACAAGACACGACAAAACCTCCTTTTCTCTTTCAGTAAGGTTGAAAGAATTACTTTTTGACAAGCCATTTTGGACCTGCATCATCTTTAAAACTTTAGTCGCAATTGACGGGCTCATAGGTGCTCCGCCTTCATAAGTTTCTTTTATCGCTTCTAAAATTCTTGATGGAGATGTATTTTTTAAAATGTAACCGGAAGCACCCGCACAAATGGATTGAAATATTTTTTCGTTCTCCTCAAAAATAGTTTGCATCAAAACTTTTAATTCAGGTTTTTTATCGCGCAAAAGTTTCACACCTTCAATACCATTCATTCCCGGCATTTCAATATCCATCAAAACAACATCGGGTTTCGTTTCTTCAATTTTCTTTAATAAATTACTGCAATCAGGAAAAGCCCCTACGCAACTATAACCATTACTACCTTCAATAAGCTGATTCAAACCGTTACGCAAGCTGTTGTTATCCTCAAATATTACTACCCGGATCATTTATGCTAAATTTAAAATTAGTTGAAGTGTAGTTCCCGTTCCGGCTTCTGATTCAATCAAAAGACTTGCGCCCATATCTTTCGCCCGTTTTTTCATGTTCATTAAGCCATTGCCTTCCGAATCCTTGTTTACATCAAAGCCTTTCCCATTATCCCTGATAAACATGGTTAGCAT
>JANWID010000331.1 GCA_025450095.1 Bacteroidia bacterium
ATTATATTGATTCCAGGCATCACATGAGTCGGGAATAGGCGAAAGAGCACAGGACCGATGAATATAACTACCGATATTACTTATTTCATTAAGAAGAATCGAACCCGATAAGGTGGGTGAAAAATTCATCCAAACCCATAAATGATCGTCCTGTGTCTGGTTGGTTTGACCATCACGCCACATATAAAAACTCACAGGTGTACCACCAGCGGGGCTGAATGTCAAATCGAACGGCGGTGAAATGATTACAGCAGCCTGACCGGCAGTAGTGTTAAAAGCATTGTAACGCAACATTGCTGGTGGCGATAAGGGAGTAGCCTGGCCGTTTACGCCGAAATCAATTTGGTCAAAGTAATCGTCCGGATCAACAGATCCACTGCCTTGTGGATTTTGAGTCCAGCCCCAAGGGAGCGTAGTATCTGGATATGGTCCGGGACTATCAAAGCCCTGCAAGTAAATCTGTGAAGTTGCATCATGATGAATGAAGGTTGATAAAGCCAATAAAATCACCAGGATAATGAATCTATTCATGAAATTGTTTTGGTCTAAAATTACTTAAAAGTTTTATGACTGATTCAACGCCCAAAGGGCACATTCCGGAGTCAAATTGTAACTCGACAGAGCGGGATTTGATTTCGGAGAATTGCGGAAAGGGAAAGTTTGAGCGGGAGGGGAGACTATTTCTTGTGGGAAACCACGGAGGTGATCTATCTTGTTGAATCGACTTTGGATCTCAATATCAAAATTAAAGAATCGTTGCCCCGGATGCTGTTCTTTATTTGAATTACTTCTTGTAATCTTAGTGAATCTACTTTCTGTAGTTGTAATATTGCAGCTTTGTTATTTGATTCTTGATATAATTTCCACCCTAATATAGATGCGCTAGACAACGAAACTGCAATCGCGATAAGGCTTAGCCTTCTTGTTATATTCCCGTGTTTCCTTTGATCGGAGTGGTGCTTAATAGTTGACAATGGGACTTCAACTTCAAGGTCTTTTAATCGTTGCTTTCGCTTTTCTTCTTCTTCAATTTTCTTTAAATAATTATCTAAACCACCCGCTTTAACCAACTCTCTGCCAAATTTGCCTACTTTATTCGGTTTCTTTCCGTCTCTTGCATTTGAATCGTATATAATTATGTCATATTTAGTAAGCACCTCATTAACATTATTCCACTGTCTATTCCATTCATTTATTCTCTTGGTTTCTTCCTTTGAATAAGAACCACCTTTGCCCTTATTTTGAGGTTTTATTTTATCGTATTCCTTATAAAATGAAAAGTATTCTTCAGCTTTTTGGGCTTCAATAATTATCGGAAGCCACTCTTTAATAATCGGAATATCTTTTTCGTGTATTTCCATAAAGCGTGCGTTAGTAACTTTCCCTTCCAAAAATAGCGTATTTAACATAAAAGCAAATTATAGCGACTTTGAACACCCGTAAAAAATAAAAACGAGTTCATTGTCCTATAATGTTAATACAGTTTTATGTTAAACTACAGAGGGGGGGGGAGTCAATTTGTTTCGAGGTCAAGGCCTCACGGTTAAGGCACATACGAAGTGTAGGTTTTCTAACTTCGGTGCTTTAACTTTTACGTGAGGCCTTGACCTCGAAACAAAGTGCAGGCAATTGTAGTCCGAAAGGACGGGATTGCCGTAACGAATTGACGGGAAAGGGAAAATGGGAGGGTGTCAGATGCAGGAAATAATTTTTGCACTCCGATGCCTTGTTATTTTGATTTGTTCTATTGGAGCGTGTGTTGGTTTTTACTGTCTTTACTTGCGCATAAAACTATTCAGGGGTATTAAATAGCGTTACAAACTTCTATTACCGCAAGGACAACAGCCGCAATTGCGCCCATTACCAAAAAAATTGCTTCGGCTTGTTTTAAGCGCGAATTGATGCGATCCTTGTCCAGATACTTTCCGTAGCTTTTGTACTTTTCCAAGAGCATCATTCCGTCATAAGTAATTCCAAAGGAAGGTTTTTCTGATTTAGTTATTTCGCCAGAAGAAACAGAACTGTTGTTCATTTGTCTGCGTTCTACCAAATTTTGCTGAACCAGCTTTGTTACAATTCGATCTATATCTTTTTGATCGAGAGTGCCGCCGGTGGCTTCTTCGAGCCACGAATAGCCTTTGAAGTTATTGCGCTCTTGATCGAGCGTCCGCAAAATAAGATCGGTTTTTTCGAGTAGATTCATGCTGTGAAAATAATCGTTCTACCATCACGGTGCGCTGGCTTTCCCTTTCCCACGAATAGCGTATTTAACATAAAAGCAAATTATAGCGACTTTGAACACCCGTAAAAAATTAAAACGAGTTCATTGTCCTATAATTTATATTATGTTAAATAGAATTTTTCAACCTGAATCCCCCGTCAATACTGCGTCTTGGAGGTTTGGGTTCAAGTATGATTATCTCTTTTTAAGTTATATGTATAAAAAAGGAACCTGTCAGGTTCCTTTTAAAATCTTTGAAATATAGGATGAATTATTTCCCTCCCAGCTTGGCGTTGATCTTATCATACTTGTCGTTTTCACCAGTCCGGGCATAAAGCTGCTTTAAGGAAATCATGGTATTTTGATCCGTTGGATTCAATTCATGGGCCTTTTCCAGGTATGGCTCGGCTTCCTTGAATTTTGCATCGAACTTTTCCTTGGCTTTAGCATATTCGGTATTTGACTTCAGATCATTTGCCTTATTGGCCATCTCGGCTGCTTCATTGAAATACATCGCCCCGAGGTTATAATAAGCATCAAAATAATCGGGTTTTAATTCTATGGCTTTCTTATATGAATTCGCTGCTTCGGTTTTACGATTCAGCTTGTCGTAAACCGTTCCTTGGGCAAAATACAAGTTTGGGTTTTTTGGATCACCCTGGATAGCCACATACAATAATTCCAGTGCCTCTTTATCCTTACCCGCATACAAATAAATGTTCAGTTCCTCAATGACGAGAGTATTATCGCCGGGAAATTGTTTACGACCATTTTGGATAGTTGAAAGTGCCATTGCCGAATCTCCTTCTGATTTATAAATATTGCTCAGGAAAATATAGATTTTCGGATCACTGAATTTCATGCTTACCAGCTTACTATAGTATTCCTTTGCTTTGGCCTTGTTGCCCGACCTTTCGGCACTATATGCAGCATTCAGAATAGCCAGCGAGTCATTTGGTGATGTTTTAATAACACTCTCAAAAGACTCCAGCGCCAGGTCATATTTTTTGGCATTGAAATATTCAACACCCTGGCTGAAAAGCATATTTCCAATTACCTGCCTGTTCTGGTTAATTTCCGCAGCAAATTCATAATCGGGTTCAATTTCCAGGGCTTTAGAATATGAGTGATAAGCTATTGAAAGCGAATTTGGTTCCAGCGTACCATACTTTTCATGCTTATAAAGCTTTTGATAGATAAGCCCCTTGTAGTACCATGTTTTGGCCATTCCGGAAGTAGTCGGATTTTCCGATGCTTCATCAATTGCGGATTTGGCTTTGTCAAGCTCATCATATTTATAATAGTTCCAGGCAGTTTGAACCTTGCTTTTTTGCGCGAAGGAAATGGTTCCCGTGCAAATAATTACTGTAAGTAATAACAGTATTCTTTTCATAATCAAATGTTTATAAATTGAAAACAATTACAGGATTATTCGTTATCTGGATTTTCAGGACCCGGAGTTTCTGACGATGCAATTGGTGAATCAGGATTTATATCAGTTGCCTGAGATCCGTTTTCAATAGTATTATCCGGGACTTCAGTAGCTTCTTCATCAATCTGTGCAACAGATGCAATTTTATCACCATCGTCAAGGCGAATCAAACGTACTCCCTGAGTTGCCCTTCCCATTACACGAAGATCATTTACCGGCATCCGTATAGTAACACCCGACTTGTTAATGATCATGAGTTCATCCTTATCGGTTACGGATTTTATGGCGATCAGGTCACCAGTTTTCTCGGTTATATTAAGTGTTTTCACTCCTTTGCCACCACGATTGGTAACCCGGTAATCTTCAATATCAGTACGTTTTCCAAATCCATTTTCAGAAACAACCAGAATTGTTTCCTGGGAAGCATCGTTCATACAAACCATACCTACTACTTCATCCTGTTCATTTCCTAATGTAACGCCACGTACGCCTGTTGCATTGCGTCCCATAGGTCTGACGGTAGATTCATTGAAACGTATAGCACGACCAGATTTGAGTGCCATCAGAATCTCAGACCTTCCATTGGTAAGTCGGGCTTCCAGGAGCTGATCGCCTTCACGGATGTTTACAGCGATAATTCCGCTTTGCCTAACCCTTGAATAAGCTTCCAGCGAAGTTTTTTTGATTGTACCATCCTTAGTACATAGAATTATGAAATTATTATTCAGGTATTCTACGTCTGTCAGGTTACGGACATTGATAAATGCTTTTACCTTATCATCTGGCGGAATATTTACAATGTTTTGAATAGCCCGGCCTTTGGAGCTTTTATTTCCTTCCGGAATTTCATAAGTCCTTAACCAGAAACAGCGACCCTTCTCTGTAAACAATAGTATATAGTTATGATTGGTTGCTACAAACAGATGTTCCACGAAATCCTCATCACGGGTAACTGTTCCCCTCGCGCCACGGCCACCTCTCGACTGCAGGCGGTATTCTGTTAGCAGTGTCCGTTTGATATATCCCAGGTGAGAGATAGTAACCACCACTGCATCATCAGAAATAATATCTTCCATGGAGATTTCATCAGCAGCATAAACGATTTCTGTCCTTCTTTCATCTCCATATTTATTCCGCATTTCTATCATCTCATCTTTAAGAATATCCATGCGCAGCGTTTCGTTAGAAAGAACATCCCTGTAATAATCAATAAGCTTCATCAGCTCCTTATATTCATCGCGGATTTTATCTCTTTCAAGACCCGTTAAACGCTGGAGGCGCATTTCAAGAATTGCCTTTGCCTGGATTTCAGTCAACGCAAAGGTCTCCATCAATCCAGTACGGGCTTCATCTGGTGTTACTGATTTACGAATCAATGCAATCACTTCATCCAGATGATCCAATGCTATAAGTAATCCTTCCAGGATATGTGCCCGCTTTTCAGCCTCTGCCAATTCGTACCTTGTCTTGCGGATAAGTACTTCGTGACGATGTTCAACGAAATGCTGAATCAGGTCTTTCAGATTCAACATCATTGGCCGACCATGCACCAATGCGATATTGTTCACGCTGAATGACGATTGCAAACCAGTAAACTTATAGAGGTTATTAAGCACTACATTAGCCTGTGAATCGCGGCGGATTTCATAAACGATACGCATTCCATCACGATCCGATTCGTCACGGATATCGGAAATACCTTCCAGCTTTTTATCATTAATGAGCTCTGCTGTTTTCTTAATCATTTCCGCCTTATTGGTCTGGTAAGGGATTTCTGTAACGATAATCCTTTCCCTGCCATTATCTGTATTCTCAATTGTTGCTCTTGCCCGCATTACAACCCTGCCGCGTCCGGTAAGCAAGGCTTCTTTCACGCCCGTATAACCGTATATGATACCACCGGTAGGAAAATCAGGAGCTTTTACAAATTTGATCAGTTCTTCAACTGTAATATCACGGTTATTGATATACGCTGTTGTAGCATCGAGAATCTCGGTGAGGTTATGTGGCGCCATATTAGTTGCCATACCTACCGCGATACCTGAAGCGCCATTGGCGAGAAGATTTGGGATTTTTGCAGGCAATACAGTTGGTTCCTGGAGCGTATCGTCAAAATTGAGCCTGAAATCAACCGTATCCTTATCGATATCGGCCAGCATTTCCTCCGCAATTTTTTTCAATCTCGCTTCAGTATATCGCATGGCTGCCGGGCTGTCACCATCTACTGATCCGAAGTTACCCTGGCCATCTACAAGCGGATAACGTAATGACCATTCCTGGGCCATACGAACCATAGTATCATATACAGAAGTATCACCGTGAGGATGGTATTTACCCAACACCTCTCCTACTATTCTCGCTGATTTTTTATATGCTCTGTTGGATAGCACGCCCAATTCAAGCATTCCGAAAAGAACTCTCCGATGTACCGGTTTCATACCATCCCGTACATCAGGGAGGGCGCGTGAAACAATTACCGACATTGAATAATCAATGTAGGCGGTCTTCATCTCTTCTTCTATGTTAATTCGGACAATTTTTTCTCCTTCTGCCATTATGTTTTGTTAATATTTTTTATTAGTTTGTTTGCAGTATTGTTTTGAACAGAAAACAGACAACCTGTCAGTCCTGGCGTCAGACCTATTCAAAATTCAGAATTCCTTGTATACAGGGACTTTATAAAGCTTTAAACTAAGCTATTTTTCCCTCTGATAAAGGTTCACGAAGTTAACTAATGTCTGGCATATTTTATGTTGAAAAATCATGAATAATATCAACAGGTACACCCATACTTGTTAACTATAATAGCTAAGTTTGTCCGGAACAACCTCAAAAAACAAATGACAGAATCGCAACAAAAACGAGAACATTTTGCGTATTCTGCTCGTTTGAATAACTAATTTTAATACACAATATGGAAGCAAAATTTTCTCCCCGAGTTAAAGATGTGATCTCCTACAGTCGTGAGGAAGCATTACGCCTGGGGCACGAATACATAGGAACTGAGCACCTTTTGCTGGGTCTGATCCGTGAAGGAGAAGGAATGGCAATAAAGATTCTCAAATCCCTTAATATCAATCTGGTTGAACTAAGGAAATCGGTTGAGGGCGCCGTAAAAGGAAGCACTGGAAACAGTGCCAACATCGGCAATATTCCCCTGACCAAACAGGCTGAAAAAGCCTTGAAGATTACCTACCTGGAAGCCAAGATTTTTAAATCTGATATTATAGGCACTGAACACCTCCTGCTTGCTATTTTGAAAGACGAGGATAACATTGCCACCCAAATCCTTAACCAGTATGGTGTTAATTATGACATACTTCGTGAAGAACTTGAAGTATTTCGTTCTAATTTCCGTTCCGAAGCTCCCCAAAATCCTTCTGAGGATGATCCTTATGCAAAAGATGATGATAATCCTGGTATGGGAACAACTAAGAAATCCGGAGATTCCAAATCCAAAACCCCGGTTCTGGACAATTTTGGACGCGACCTTACTCGTGCTGCTGAAGAAGGAAAACTGGATCCCATTGTAGGTCGTGAAAAAGAAATTGAAAGGGTTTCACAAATCCTTTCCAGGAGAAAGAAAAACAATCCAATACTTATAGGTGAACCAGGAGTTGGTAAATCTGCAATCGCGGAAGGCCTTGCGCTTCGTATTATACAGCGGAAAGTTTCCAGGGTACTCTTTAATAAACGAATTGTTACACTTGATCTGGCATCCCTTGTAGCTGGTACAAAATACCGCGGACAATTTGAAGAACGAATGAAAGCGGTAATGAATGAGCTGGAAAAATCACCTGATGTAATCCTGTTCATAGACGAGATTCATACCATAATAGGTGCTGGTGGAGCCAGTGGATCGCTTGATGCAAGTAATATGTTCAAGCCCGCCCTGGCCCGTGGTGAAATCCAGTGTATCGGGGCAACAACACTGGATGAATACCGCCAGTACATTGAAAAAGATGGTGCCTTAGACAGGCGATTCCAAAAAGTTCTTGTTGATCCTACTTCTATCGATGAGACAATTGAAATCCTTACCAATATTAAAGATAAATACGAAGATCATCATCACGTTAATTATACTGAAGATGCGGTTCGTTCGTGTGTTACCCTGACCTCCCGTTATATTACCGACAGGTTTCTTCCCGATAAGGCTATTGATGCCCTGGATGAGGCCGGCAGCAGGGTACACATTTCAAACATACATGTTCCACCCAATATCGTGGACCTTGAAAGTAAGATTCAGGATATTAAGGTTGAGAAAAACAAAGTGGTGCGCAGCCAGAAATACGAAGAAGCTGCCCGGTTAAGGGATACCGAAAAACAGTTGCTGGAAGAGTTGGAAAGTGCCAAGAAAACATGGGAAGAAGAAACCAAGAACCAGCGTTATACTGTTTCGGTCGATGATGTATCCGCAGTTGTGGCAATGATGTCTGGTGTTCCGATTCACCGTATTGCTACTGCTGAAACTACCCGACTGATCCGAATGCCGGAAGAACTGAAAGGAAAAGTAATCGGTCAGGACGAAGCGATTAAAAAAGTAGTAAAAGCCATTCAGCGAAATCGAGCTGGTCTTAAAGATCCCAACAAACCCATTGGTTCATTTATTTTCCTTGGACCTACCGGCGTTGGTAAAACTGAACTTGCAAAAGTATTGGCGCGTTACCTGTTCGATACAGAAGACGCTTTGATCAGGATCGATATGAGTGAATACATGGAGAAATTCGCGGTATCACGACTTATTGGCGCACCTCCAGGATATGTAGGTTATGAAGAAGGTGGTCAGCTGACTGAAAAAGTACGCCGCAAACCATATAGTGTAATCCTCCTTGACGAAATTGAAAAAGCTCACCCTGATGTTTTCAACCTGCTGTTACAGGTTCTTGATGATGGTCAGCTTACAGATAGTCTTGGACGGAAAGTAGATTTCAAAAATTCCATCATCATTATGACTTCCAACATTGGTTCACGCCAGTTGAAGGATTTCGGTGCAGGTGTTGGATTCAGCTCTACTGCACGTACAAATGCTTCAGAAGAAAATGCCCGTGGCGTAATTGAAAATTCCCTTAAGAAAGCATTTGCTCCTGAATTCCTAAACAGGATCGATGATGTGGTTATCTTCAACTCTCTTGGCAAGGAGGAAATTTACAAGATCATCGACATCGAGCTCGAACATCTATACAAGCGTATTCAGGATCTTGGCTACCGCCTGAAACTGAGCGATGCTGCAAAAGATTTCATTTCAGATAAGGGATTTGATTCCAACTACGGTGCAAGACCACTGAAACGTGCCATTCAGAAATATATAGAAGATGTACTCGCCGAAGAGATTATCAAAGGTGAGCTCACTGAAGGTGATCAGATTGATCTTGATTTTGACAAAGAAAATAACAATCTGAAAGTGCTTGTTCAGAAAACGCAGGCGCCTTCGAAGTCCCGGAAAAAGAAAGAAGAAAATTGATTGATTGGTTAATCGATTAAGCCTCCTGAAAAGGGGGCTTTTTTATTGGGAAATAAAACTCTAAACCTTTAACATTTAATAATTAAACATTAAGTGTTATAGGTTAAATATTTTTTCTTTCAGAATCAGGAATTGAATTTCTCAATTACCTCGGCGCTGATACCAGTATAGGAAAAACCCCCATCATGAAAAAGGTTTTGCATCGTGACCATTCGTGTCAGATCGGAGAACATGGCTATACAATACTCTGCACAAGATTCGGCAGACGCATTCCCCAATGGTGACATCTTATCAGCAAATGTGAAAAAGCCATCAAAACCTTTTACTCCTGTACCTGCAGTGGTTTTTGTTGGTGACTGGGATATGGTATTTACACGGACCTTTTTTGCCTTCCCATATTGATATCCGAATGATCGGGTGATTGATTCAAGCAGCGATTTCGCATCTGCCATGTCGTTATAGTCAGGAAAAACACGCTGAGCGGCAATATACGTCAGTGCTACCACACTCCCCCATTCATTGATGGCATCCAGCTTCATGGCAGTTTGTAAAGTACGATGCAGTGAAAGGGCTGAAATATCAAGTGTTTTATGAAAGTATTCATAATTGGTATCCGTGTATGGAATATTCTTTCTGACGTTTGGAGACATCCCGATGGAATGCAATACAAAATCGACTTTTCCTCCCAGCTTTTCCATAGACTGGATATACAGCTTTTCGAGATCTTCATTCACTGTGGCATCAGCGGGGATTACTTGTGAATTGGTTTGCTGTGCAAGCTGGTTGATAGCCCCCATGCGCATGGCAACCGGTGCATTTGTAAGTGTAAAAACAGCACCTGCCTCATGTGCTTTTAGTGCAACTTTCCAGGCTATGGAATTGGGATCGAGCGCTCCGAAAATTATTCCTTTTTTGCCTTTCAGAAGTTGTTGTGTCATATCAATTTTTTTAGCGCGTCAAAAATAAGCATTTTCCCATTGGCTCATGCCTCCAGCAATTCTTTCGCATTCGCGATAGCGGCGTGGGATGGCTGATCACCACTCAGCATTTTAGCAATCTCAGCAATTCGTTCTTCACGATTCAGTTTTTTGATCCTGGTATATGTGGTCCCTCCTATTGTTTCTTTATAAACAAACAAATGTTCGTTTCCTTTACCTGCCATTTGGGGAAGGTGAGTTATGGCAATAACCTGTCGTTCCCGGGCCATATCCCTAAGGATTTTTCCAACTTTATGTGATATTTCACCTGAAATTCCTGTATCAATTTCATCGAAAATAATTGTTGGCAGTCCCGTTATTTTTGCAAGCATTGATTTAATACAAAGCATGAGGCGTGATAATTCACCTCCTGAAGCGATCTTGTGTAGTTCGCGGCATTCCACACCCTTATTTGCACTAAATAAGAACTTCACTGAATCGGAACCATTCGATTTAAATTTACCATCGGGTAATGTTTCCAATGAAATCTTAAATACTGCCTGTTTCATTCCAAGCTCAGATAGCATTGTTGTAACTGATTTTTCAATTGCAGGAATAGCTTTCAGCCTGGCAGAATGAAGTTTCGCAGCCGTGCTCACCAGGATCTGAAGAGATTCTGATAACCTTTTTTCAAGAGCATTAATCTCCGCATCCAGGTTACTTATTTCTTCCAGCTTTTTTTCGAATCCTGAACCAGTTTCAATCAGTTCCGGAATTGTTTTAACGTGGTGTTTTTGTTGTAACCTGTAAATGGTATCAAGCCGGTCGGAAATAACCTGTATTCTTTCCGGGTCGAAAACCACATCACGTTCCAGTGATTCAATGTCGCTTGCAACATCTTTAAGTTCTACCTGGAGTGATTTGATTCGTTCGAATATTCCGGATGCTTCAGGAAAGAGTTTTGTTACCTGTTGAATGGAATTTACAACCGATGACCATGCTATAAGAATATTTTGTTCATCTCCGTTAAGGGCAGTACCAGCGCGCGACAGATACGTTTTAATTTCTTCGCTGCTATTGAGCAACACCAGTTCACGTTCCAGTAACTCCTGTTCATCCTCTTTTAGAAGGGCTGCTGAAATTTCGTTAAACTGGAATTGAAAATAATCGGCGTCAAGCTTCGATTGCTTTTCCTTTTCACGAAGCTCCGAAAGTTGTTGTTGTGCATTATTATATTTCCGGAATTCTGACGACCATGTATTGAGCAAAGATCCGTTTTTAGCATGACTGTCGAGAACCATCATCTGGAATCCGGAATCGTTTAATGTTAGCGTTTCATGCTGAGAATGGATTTCAATCAGCAAGTCGGATAGTTCTTTCAGGAGGTTCAATGTTACCGGCGTGTCATTGATAAATGAACGGGATTTACCTTCCGGATTGATTTCTCTGCGAATGGATGTTAATTCATCATAATCCAGGTCATGCCGGATGAAAAATTCCTTTACCGGAGCTTCGATAAGCTTGAATACGCCCTCAATTATGCACTTTCGTTTTTTATTCTGAAGAGCTCCTGTATCTGCACGATTTCCAAGAAGCAGGGCAAGGGCACCCAGCAAAATAGATTTCCCGGCGCCGGTTTCACCGGTTATTATTGTCATCCCTTCCGGAAATGAAATTTCCAGCTGGTCGATGAGTGCGTAATTTTGAATGGATAGTTTATTCAGCATGATAAATAAAAGCCGCTTTTACCGTTCAAAAATAGGAAATAGCATCCGTAAAAATGAGAATTCCTGACTCGTTTCAATTCTTGCTTAAAATGGCCTGATACCGGTTCGAATTCGATGGATCAATTTCATTCAGCGTATTCACTATTTTCGTTTTCACCTCAGGATATGCTCCCGAAAAAATATTGATGATCTCATCCACTTTTGCAAAAAGCATCATCTGCATCAGGAAATTGCCGGGTTTGTCGTTGTATAGTGGTCGCAATCCTTCAATGCTTTTCGTGATCGTGGTTAGTGATTCTTCCTTTTTTTCTGACATAATATCCATCCCTTTCCGGTGATAATTATAAATCAGGTTACGAATTGGTTCAAATATAGGATTGTTAAAGTTTTCAGCCAGCCAGTAACGATTCCGGTCACTTTCAAAAGCCCTCCACCCTTTCTCGGGACTGTTCTGCTGATTTGCCACGATCGTTTGTGCCTGTTGCAAATATTTACTACCTCCTTTAAGTGAAAATGAATCATAGTCCACACCCAGGATCAGGTTTGCGTAAAACGCGAGCACCGCAGGCAGGTTTTGATTAGTCCCCGATTCATTGTATTCCAATGTTTGATATTCTACATACCGAAACTGGAAAAATTCATCATTTATATTCAGCAATGGTGAATAATAAGAAGTTTTGTAAACAGGACGACGTGATTGAACCTGTATCTGGGCTCGGAACTCATCAGTGGAAACCCG
>JANWID010000332.1 GCA_025450095.1 Bacteroidia bacterium
GCCTGACCTGCGGCAGTATCCCATTCCATAGTAGGCGCAAGTCGTGGATAAACATCAGCTACGCCTTCAGCCACCAGGCATATTTTTAAAGAACTACCTTTTGATATGAATGCAAGCTTACCATGTTTTTCTTGCATGGTATTAACAAAGGATGAAGTTTCAGTAGAAAGATGCGATCTGCTTGCAACCACGGTATAAGGACGATCAGTGGAAGTAACCGGAATGTTAATTGCAACAGCCATTAGCTTTTCAAACATTACAGTGTCCTGGATGTTTTTCTGCATGTATTGAGAAGCGTTATGTATCATTTTCCCGGGTAACCATGTAGCTCCAAAATACAAAATATCGGAATCGGGAACATAAATAATTCCCATCACTGCCCGATTATTCTCGATCAATGCAATGTTAACTGTAAACTCTCCGTTTTTTTTGATGAATTCTTTTGTGCCATCCAAAGGGTCAACCATCCAGAATTGTTTCCAGTTTTTTCGCTCTTCAAAAGGTACTTTTAACCCTTCTTCACTCAGCACGGGCAAGGCGGTTATTTTTAGAAATTCGGAGATTTTCAGGTGTGATTTCCTGTCGGCAATTGTCAGCGGACTTCTATCTTCTTTCAGAGTGACTTCAATAGCATCCTTATAAACAGCCATAATTTCATGACCTGCGGCAATTGATGCCATGATCGCTGTTTTCAGTAATGTATTTTGGTCATGCATGATTTTTAGTTTCCCCGACTTTAACTTTTAAGTATAGAAAATAAAATTTGATAAAAGAAAATATTCACCGGATTATATAATCATTCCGGAGCCTACAGTTTCATTTGTCACTTCGTCAATAAGGATAACACTTCCTGTAATCCTGTTTTTTCTGTAACTGTCAAAAAACAAAGGAGCCGTGGTACGTATTTGAATTCTTGCAATATCATTCATTCCAATTTGTTTGTCGTTTTCTAAACGGTGAAGTGAATTGATATCTACTTTGTACCTGACTTCTTTCACGATGCATCTTACTTCTTTGGTAGTATGTTTGAGTGCATATTTTCCGCCTGCAATCAGAGGTCGTTCACTCATCCAGCACACCATCAGGTCAATGTCCTGTGAAATTGAAGGAACATTATTTTCACGTACTATCATATCACCTCTTGAAACATCAATGTCTGTATCGAGAGTCATGGTGACTGACATTGGTGAAAAAGCTTCAAAAACATTATCCTCTACCGATAGTGAATGCAGCGGATTAATGGTTTTTATTTTTGCAGTGAATCCCGAAGGTAATATCTTCACATGGTCGCCAGGTTTGAAAACACCTCCTGAAATACGACCTGCATAACCACGGTAATCGTGATGTTCAGTAGCCTGAGGCCTGATCACATATTGCACAGGAAACCTGCAATCGATATGATTTTCATCACTGCTGATGTGAATGTTTTCAAGGAGGTACATCAGTGTTGATCCCTGGTACCAATCCATATTTTTCGATTTATCCACCACATTATCACCCTTGAGTGCGCTGATAGGAATGAAATGTACATCCTTTACATCAAGCCGGGAAGATAATTTCTTGTATTCATCTACCACGTTTTCATATATATCCTGGTCATAATTCACCAGGTCCATTTTATTGATGCAAACAATGATGTGTGGAATTTGAAGTAAGGAAGCAATAAACGAATGACGGTTGGTTTGTTCCTGAATCCCTTTACGCGCATCCACTAAAATAAGTGCAAGGTTAGCTGTGGATGCACCTGTTACCATGTTCCTGGTATATTGGATATGGCCCGGTGTGTCGGCGATTATAAACTTTCGTTTCGGCGCTGCGAAATAACGATAAGCTACATCAATGGTGATGCCTTGTTCACGTTCAGCTCTTAAACCATCGGTGAGCAGAGCCAGGTCAACATGCTCAAACCCTTTGAGCTTACTGGTTCGTTCTACAGCCTCCAATTGATCTTCAAAAATGGATTTACTATCATACAAAAGCCTTCCAATCAGGGTGCTTTTACCATCATCCACACTTCCTGCGGTTGTGAATCGCAGTAATTCCATATTTTGATAATTTTCAATATTGCGCACTTTCATTTCAAAAGCAGATTGGTTTTAATTTTTAATTTGATAAATAATTTTCTTAGAAGTAACCTAACTTTTTCCTGTCTTCCATAGCAGTTTCCGATCTTTTATCATCGGTACGAGTGCCACGTTCTGTAGTCCGTGATGAAGCTACTTCGTGAATTATTTCTGATAATGTAGCAGCCGGAGATTCCACCGCACCGGTGCAGGTCATATCACCAACAGTACGATAACGTACATTTAAATTAACAGGTTTTTCGTCAGGTTTAAGAGTTAAAAAATCTGATTTGGCAAGAATGACTCCATCGCGCACAATACATTCACGGTCATGTGAAAAATAAATTGTAGGAATTTCAAGTTTCTCCATTTGAATATATTGCCACACATCCATTTCAGTCCAGTTACTCAAAGGAAAAACCCTGAAATGTTCGCTGATATTTTTGCGTCCATTCAGAAGGTTCCATAATTCAGGGCGTTGGTTTTTTGGATCCCACTGTCCGAATTCATCACGATGAGAAAAAAACCGTTCCTTCGCCCGTGCTTTTTCTTCATCTCTCCGGGCTCCGCCAAGACAAGCATCAAACTTGAATGCTTCAATTGTATCGAGTAAACTTATTGTCTGTAAAATATTACGACTGGCATTATATCCTTTTTCTTCCACTGCTCTTCCTGTGTCGATACTCTCCTGCACAGATCCAACAATAAGGCTTGCGCCAATTTCACTAACCAGTTTATCGCGGAACACAATTGTTTCGGGAAAATTATGACCTGTATCAATATGCACCAAGGGGAAAGGAATTTTAGCAGGAAAAAATGCTTTCCTTGCCAGGTGCACCATCACAATAGAATCTTTACCGCCTGAGAAAAGGAGGGAAGGTCTTTCAAATTGTGCAGCGGTTTCTCGAATCACATAAATTGCTTCCGATTCCAGGATGCGGAGGTGATTTAAATTGTATAAAATCATTTGTTAATCGTAATCTGATTCAAAATATAATTTGTGATCTGTTCTATTGATTCATCCACAGAATTTGTGGCAGTTGCAATTTTCAATTCCGGATTCAATGGTTCTTCAAAGGGAGAATTAATCCCGGTGAAGTCGGGAATTTCGCCGGCTCTTGCTTTTTTATAAAGTCCTTTCACATCACGTTGTTCACATATTTCAAGCGGACAATCCACAAACACTTCAATGAACTCATTTGCATTAACGAGTTTGCGCACACGATCGCGATCATCACGAAATGGAGAAATAAAAGCAGTGAGCACCACAATTCCGGCATCTACAAATAATTTAGCAACTTCTCCTATGCGGCGAATATTTTCACTGCGACCTTCTTTGGTGAAATCAACATTGCTGTTTAGTCCGAGCCGGATATTATCGCCATCCAATACATAAGTCCGGATGCCTTTTTCATGCAACCGGTGTTCCACTCCACTAGCCAGGGTGCTTTTTCCGGAACCTGAGAGCCCGGTAAACCAGACAATGCAGGATTTATGATGATTCAGGTTTTGGCGGTCTGGTTTGCCGATTTGATATTTCTGAGGTGTGATGTGTGTTGATTGCGCCATAAACTTAACCCGGAAAACAGGGCGCAAAGGTAGTGATTTTCAAGGGTGAATCCGAACGTTAGCAGGATTCATAGTCAGAAAAAGGCTGTTCCTTAAATAACGTAAAATGTTGATAAAGAGTAATATGTGTTAAATGTTTTGCCTTTGATCCAACTATACCAACCAATTGGACTTTCCTGTTGTAGCCATTTCCCTTCATCAATTAATCACTTTGAGGGTTGTTAATTTGGTTCTTAGTTCTTAGTTCTTGGTGCTTTGCTGATGGCTACTTAGAAAAGAATCATTTAGCGACAGGAATGCAGGACATGTTAATGTTGACTTACATAAATGCACTTGATATACTTCATACATCTCCATAACTTTATTCAATGCGTTTGATTTTAGCTTTCGTAGCGTGTTTTGTTTTGATCCAGTGTGAATGGAGAGCGACATTCGTTCAACTCCTGTCATTTGATGATTGCTGCAGTGTTTCATGTTGCAGCAGAACTTGTGAATCTGATAATAATGACAAGCAATCAAACAGCCAAAATGACAAGTCATCCAATAATGAAATGAAGCAATGTTGTAAAATATGTGCTTACTATCCACCGTTACAAATCACGATTAATTATTATGCTGAAAATTTTGAAATCAGTTTTTTAAATTATTTCATACAGCAATCCACATTTACTTCTGATTGTTTTCACCCTCCTGAAGGAGTTTCCTTTTGTTAAGATTTTAATTACAGGAAAAAAATTCAATTTACTTTAAAAATCAAATTATGAAAAAGATAAGTTTAGTGGTTGCCGTTGTTATGTTTAACATTGGCCTGATTGCATATGGAACCTCATCCGTCCACGGAAATCCACCTCCGGATTGTGGGAAAAAATGTACAACGAAAGTATGTGAAAAGTCGACAAGCGATTCTACAGCTTGTAAGACGAAATGCGAACCAAAAGCCTGCAAACCGGGCAAATAAATATTAAAATATTTTGCAAGACCTCTCCGGAAACGGGGAGGTTTTTTATTGAAAATAATTAAACTTAAACTTCCTCAATTCTCACTCCTTGTTTCTTACTTTTCAATAAATGAGTTGATTGAAAAACACACAATAAGGAGTGAGAATTGAAAAAGGAAATAATTCTATATTATTGATTTCTTATTGAGTGTTCAAATATTTCTTACATCCTCGTTCAGGTAAAATGATGTTCATTTAAAAAGTAAAATAAAAATGATGAAATACGTAAACAAGGGTCAGATCCCAATAGGGTGCCAGGTGGTTTTAATTTCCTGTGTATCCATAATAAGGTATGGATTCTGTAAATCATCGGAAAGCCATTCCCTGGTATCATAATGCAAGACTCTTTTCACATTGAGTGAGGCATTTGTTTGAATGGTTGTGAGAGAATCCATGTCGTGGCCGCAATAAATTGTTGCATTCACATCCATGTGATTTGAAAAAGGAGAA
>JANWID010000333.1 GCA_025450095.1 Bacteroidia bacterium
AGGGTCGGGGTAAAAAGCCATGGCCAACTGCAAATTATCTCCAACTGATACGTGGTTCATGCAAACACCCCGACCCTAAAGGGAGGACTTTAATTTTTAAAATCAACTTTTACGAGTTGCATGAAAATCTATATTAATTAAGTGTGCCAGGAAGTACTCCCTTTAGGGTCGGGGTAAAAAGCCATGGCCAACCCTTCGACTGCGCTCAGGGCAGGCAGCCAACTGATAAGGGTTAATGATACTCGAAACCAACTTTTCCAACTTCTGATAATTTTTCCAAAGACCATACAGACGAAAAGGAAATCCCCTCCATTTCGAAACTTTTTCTAAATTAGACTCCCGGCATCAGCACTTACGTTAGTCCGGAAAGTAGTACCTGGTTTCCTTACATGAATCAACCTCTCAAATTCTTATTAAACCTTATTGAGCAATCGAGTAGTCTGAACGCCGATGAGAAAAAGGCAGGACAGTTTGCGGCGAAAGCGGTGGAAGCGGAGCTGGAGGCGAGGATCCGCGAGGCCCAGGTAGAAGCATCGCTCGAGCGTATACGTTCCAGAACCATGGCGATGCATCAAAGCCAGGAGCTCCAGGAAGTCATACAGGTGGTATTTGGACAGTTGCAGCACCTGCAATTTGTGATGGATGCCGCGTATGTCAATATTTTTCAGGAAGGGAATAAGGACTTTAATATATGGATGGCCACTTCCGACAATCTCTACCCGCAGCAATTGCATGTTCCATACATCGATCACCCTATATTCAATCATGTTTGGGAATCGCGGGACAGAGGTCAAGAAATCCATACCGACACCCTTACGTTTGATGAGAAGAACAGCTATTTCGATTATTTCTTCGGACTTCCGCTTGGAAAATACATTCCAGAAGAGCGGAAACAATATGTAAAGAGCCGAAAGAGTTTTTGCCGTACGGTCATTCTCTCAAAATACACCGCGCTCAGCATTCACAACTACGAGGGCCATGGCTATTCTAATGAAGAGAACCTGATTCTCAAGCGCATGGGGACTGTTTTCGAGCAGGCTTTCATCCGGTTTCTCGACATACAAAAGGCTGAGAACCAGGCCCGTGAGGCACAAATTGAAGCATCGCTGGAACGGGTGCGCGCCAAAGCGATGGCTATGCACAACAGCGGCGACCTTACTGAAGCTGCCGGAACGGTATTCACGGAACTGAACAAACTTGGGATTCACCCAATCCGAAGTGGATTTGTTTTACTCACTAAAGATTCGCGCAGGGCTAAATTGTACCCGGCCACATCATTTGATATGAAGAATACGGTTTCGTTCACCGGAGAATTTGAATTTGTCGGACATACGATTTTTGAAAAGCAATACGAATCGTGGCAGAAACAAGAAAATTATTTTCCTGTCATCGAAGGCGAACTGTTAAAATCATATTATAAAATTCTGTCGGAAGCACTTTCTGTTTCATTCGCACATTATTCAAACGATAAAAAGCAATTTGGAAGTTTTCTGCCTTTTTCGAAGGGATTTCTTTTTGCATGGAGCGACACGCCGTATTTTGAAAAGGAAATCAGTATCCTGGAGCGGTTCAAAACAATCCTGGACCTTACCATCAGGCGTTATACCGATTTGCAAACTGCAGAGGCGCAGGCACGCGAAGCCCAATTGGAAAGAAAGCGCTCCGAAGATCTGCTGCTCAACATTCTCCCGGCAGAAATAGCAGCAGAGCTGAAGCAGTTTGGAAAATCATATGCCAGGAAACACGATGAAGTTACCATCCTCTTTGCCGATATAAAAGGATTTTCAGAAATAGCTGAAAATTTATCGGCGGATGAATTAGTCACACAGCTCGACGAATGTTTCAGGGCTTTTGATAAAATTGTTGAGAAGCACGGTCTTGAAAAAATAAAGACGGTAGGCGACGCGTACGTGTGCGCATGCGGATTGCCGAGGCCAGTGGCCGATCATGCCATCAAAACTATAAAAGCAGCGGTTGACATGCTTGCATTCATTAATGGTTTCGCGATGACAAAGAAAATCCAGGACCTTCCTGCATTCGAATTCCGGCTCGGTATTCATACCGGCCCAGTGGTTACCGGTGTTGTTGGTTTGAAGAAATTCACGTACGACATATGGGGAGATGCCGTTAACATTGCAGCACGAATGGAGCAGCACGGAGAATCGGGCAGGATAAATATCAGCAATACCACTTATCAGCTGGTGAAAGATCATATTAAATGTGAGCACCGGGGGAAATTAGAAGTGAAAGGAAAAGGTATGATTGATATGTACTTTGTTAACAGTAGCGCTAGCGAAGGGTAATTTTGTGAGTGGCTTATGAGTTTTTGTCAAAAAATTGTTATAAAATAGTTTCTAATCATAGTAGAAGAAAATATGCCCATGCTTACTCAAAGGATAATTATAATCTTTTTAATACTAAATGGTTTTAACAGTTTTTCACAGAGCATAGAATGGCAAAATACAATTGGCGGGTCTGGATTAGATGAGTTATTTCAAATTCAGAATACTTCTGATGGAGGATATATTTGCGGAGGCAGATCCAACTCCGATATTTCTGGTGAAAAGTTGGAAAACAGTCTGGGCTTTCTTGATTATTGGGTTATTAAGCTCGATTCCATTGGAAGCATTCAATGGCAAAACACAATAGGAGGATCTAGTTGGGATGGAATCTACTCAATCCAGGCAACCAATGACGGTGGTTACATATGTGGCGGGTATTCAGTTTCTGATATTTCTGGAGATAAAACTGAGATTTCTCAAGGTGGTACTGATTATTGGATAGTAAAAATTGATGCAATTGGTAATATACAATGGCAGAATACCATCGGAGGAAGTAATGATGATCAACTTTATTCCATTCAACAAACAGGTGACGGAGGGTATATTTGTGGTGGAATGTCCAGCTCCAATATTTCAGGTGACAAGACTGAAAATGGAGAAGGTGCATTTGATTATTGGATTGTACCACTGGATTCTGTTGGTACTATTCAATGGCAAAATACAATAGGAGGATCCAGTTTTGATTACTTTAAATCAATTCAACAAACTTCGGATGGAGGTTATATTTGTGGAGGATATTCTGATTCCAATATATCAGGGGATAAGACTGAAAATAGTCTTGGAGTGTGGGATTACTGGGTAGTAAGGCTTGATTCCAATGGCAGCATCCTTTGGCAAAATACAATTGGAGGAAACCATTATGATGCATTATATTCAATTCAACAAACAACGGATGGCGGATATATTTGTGGAGGTTGGTCCAATTCCGATCTGATCAACGACAAAACAGAGGCTTGCCTGGGTGTTGCTGATTATTGGGTAGTTAAACTGGATAATTCCGGAAATATAATATGGCAAAATACTATTGGAGGAAATTTTGTTGATGAACTTAAATCCATTCAACAAACTTCGGATGGGGGATATATTTGTGGCGGAAATTCATATTCAACTATCTCGGGAGATAAATCTGAAGACACTTTGGGTTATGAAGATTATTGGATAGTGAAAATATCAAGCACTGGTAATATTCAATGGCAGAAAACTATTGGAGGAAGCCAGGAGGATCGATTTAGTTTCATTCAACAAACTATGGGAGGTGGCTTCGTGTGCGCAGGAAGTTCCAAATCTGATATTTCGGGTCATAAAACGGAAAATTGTCAAGGCGATTTGGATTTCTGGATAGTAAAAATAGGTCCGGTATTTTCTTCAATTAATTTACTTGAAATGAATTTAGAAAAGTTCAAAATATTTCCCAATCCAGTTACTTCATATTTGTCCATAAAGGAATTAAGTGCAAATTCTTCTATTCGTTTATTTACTTTAACAGGAAAACTAATCTTATTTCAAATTGCCAGTGAAGAAACAACCCTGGATTTATCAAACATTGACCAGGGAGTTTATTTTTTACAAGTTGGTAATGGGGTGAAAAAGATAGTAAAGATTTAAGTGATGCTTAGGCTTAAGTAGAATAAAGCAGTTAACCTCATCGACAACGGTAAACACTTATAAGTTAACAAAAGGTGACATCATGAACTCCAAGCTAATTTGCACATTTTTACTTTTCTCGATTTTAGGGTTTGCGAAAGCAGATGTAGGTGATCCTACACTTCAAGCCGTTTGTAAAATAACAATGAAAAATGGTAAAACAGTCGAAGGTTTTATTACAGTAGGACTCGGCGGAATTAATGGCATTTGGATGAATGGATTTAATGTCAAAGTAAACGGCGAAGAGGTTTTCAACCGTCAAGTTTTTTTTGATTTGGGTTTTCGATTTTTCGGAGTCAATGATTCTTCCATTTATCATACCTATCAGTTTGAATATGCAAAGGGACATAAAACGATAAAGTTTCTTCAATGGGTTGACCATATGTCTATACACAATCCAACAAAAACACTTGTGGACAAAGATTCTTTGATTATTATTAAACATATTGAGAGGCACTATTTGCTTAAAGACACTTTAATTATTTATACTGACTTGCCTCTGAATACTTATCTTGACACTATTGATTTTTGGCAGACTCCAAATAAAAAAATTAATACAATTGAAGTTGCAGTAAATGATATTATCAAATTTGAATTAGTAGAAAAACCTGACTCAAATTGGCTTCATAAAATCACTTTAGCAAAGAATGAGTGGGAAGCAAGGTTACTTGTAGATACAGGCACAGGAGATTATCAGCCGGCAGGTTGGTTTCATGAGTTCATCGCCAATAAGGAATTGTATGATTATTATAATCCTGGATTAGTGCATAATCTTGAAATGTATTAACTTATGGATTCAGGTATTATGAAAGGCATACTATTCCTAAGTTTAATTCTTTTTTGTTTGCAGGCTAAGTCACAAACTGTCGATAATACATATACCAATGAGATTAAAACTATTGAAACGCATAGAGCAGAAATTTTGAACGCCTATGAAAATGCTGATTCAATTGCCAAAATCTTAATTGTAGAGGCAACTCGAAACTATTTAATATCAAAACTAGCGATTAAAATATTTCCACCATGGTTCGGGACACCCTGGGGTTTTTATGGAGATACCAGAACTCCACAGAAAGGAACTATCGCATGTGGTTATTTCGTCACAAATATTTTGAGCGATATCGGATTTAAAATTCCACGAATTAAATGGGCGCAATCGGCATCGGAAGTGTTTATTTTAATATTGTCAGAGAAAAAAGTAAAAAGATTCCGGAATAAACCATTAAAAGATGTAGAGGATTATATTATTTCCCAGGGAGAAGGAGTATACCTGGTTGGCCTCGATATTCATGTAGGATTTATAATTTATCAAAATAATAAGATGAATTTTATCCATTCAAATTATTATCAACCGGGAGCTGTTGTTGTATCACAAGACATCAATACAAATAGTCCGTTAGCAGATTCAAAATATAGAATTATTGGAAAGCTTTTTAGTGATAAAATGATTGAAAACTGGATCACAGAGTACCATTATTAACAACAATGTAAATGGGAGGCAAAGGAGTAAATCGTATACTATTGATTCTGGCGGCACTGATTACGACTCTTGTCGTTTACGTTGTCGTAAGCCTCTGGGTAAGTGACGAAACAGAATCAATTTCCCCTGGTTGGCACACGACAATTTACCCTCCCGGGATCACCTGGCTCATTCTGACAGCAAAAATACTTGTGCAAAGCCTGTTTGTTTACCTCATTTTTCGCGGGACAACTAAGCTCCTCACAGTATTTTGGACTAAAAAAATCAAAGATTAGCAATTAATAGCATCTAAAATGGATAATTCACGAGTATTTAGAATGTCCTTTGCGAGTATCTATACGTTGTATATTAAAAAAGTGGAGGGCAAGGGACGCACAAAAGCGGAATTAGATACCATTTTATATTGGTTAACGGGGTATAATAAACATACATTGCAACAACAAATCGATAAGAAAATTGATCTTGAAGCTTTTTTTGCCCAGGCGCCTCAAATTAATCCTAATGTCTCAAAAATCACCGGTGTGATTTGCGGATATCGTGTGGAAGAAATCGAAGACAAACTCATGCAAAAGATTCGCTATATGGATAAGTTGGTTGACGAATTGGCAAAAGGAAGGAAAATGGAGAAGATATTAAGGGAGTAAGGTGAATCAGATTTGTAGTGAAAGTGGAACAATACCTCTATGACTGAACCGTTATAGACAAGCTCAAAGGAATGACAGAATTGAAAAAAGAGATTCGAATAGTAATTCCGGCTTTTAATGCTTGCAATACAATCCAAAAGAGCATTGAAGCCATTTTGGAGGCCATCGACTTCCATGAATCATGGGAAATAGTAGTTGTTGACAATGGACAAAATCCAGATTTAGTTCACTTGCTTGTCGACTATCCTGTAACAATTTTAAAACGAGATAAGTATCATAGTGCAGCCTATGCCAGAAATGAGGGGGCGAAAGGGTTTTCAAATGGTAAACTAATCTTTATTGACAGTGATGTTATTTGCGAAAGAGATTGTATAAAGAATCTTATCAAACCTCTTCACAGTAACTTATGCAATGCTACCATTGGTAATTATTCTAAAAACATTAAAGGATTAAGCTTTTCGCAAAAATACAAGCAGCTTTATATTAATCATATTTATGATAGAGAGGATTCAAATATCAAAAATGATTTTTGGACAGCCATTTGTTCGGTAGATGCAAAAGTGTTTAATAAATTAAATGGTTTCAATACTAATTTTAAGTGAGCAAATGGGGAGGATCAGGAGTTTGGAATCAGGTTGACTAAAAATAATTATAACGTGTTGTCTGTTAAAAACGCAAATGGCCAACACCTTAACCCTTACGGCGTATTAAAAATCATGCGAAATGATTTTAAAAAGGGATTAATCGCAGTAAAAAACAGTTTAGAAAATAAAGTTCCTTTTTCTGATAACAGGCATTCCAAATCCAGGGATATTCTTTCAGTTTTCTTCGCTGTTATGTCTTTTGTATTCCTAACCATTGCTTTATATGACGCATCTTTATTATTTATCTGTATAGCAACATTTATTTTGTGGTTTATCTGCAGAGTATATTTAAGTATTACTTACTTTAAATATGGAAGATTGATATTTTTCCTAAGAGCATTATTACTGATGTTTTGTTTAGACTTGATTCGTTTCATTTGTGTTGCTGTCGGTGTTGTAAAAAACAAATTATTGAAAATATCGACTAAACAAAAAGCAACCATTGTTCTAATGCCTGTAAAATCATGAAGCAAAATATAATAAATAAAATCAGCGCTACGCAGAAACTATTTACACCCGGTGCGCAAAAACCAATTTACCTGTTAAATTTTGTGACAAATAGTTGCAATGCAGCATGTGATCATTGCTTTTACTGGGAAGAGCTAAATACTAACAAAAACCAGGAACTCACTGTAGAAGAGCATTCGAAAGTGGCAAAATCCCTGGGGTCCATGTTTCAAATCACCTTTACAGGTGGTAGCCCTGAATTAAGAAAGGATTTGCCGGAAATCGTTTATGAATATTACAAGTATTGCAGACCTAGCAATATGACATTTTGTATGTTGGGGTATAATACAGAACGAATTATTGAACACGTTTCAAAAATGCTTAAAAACTGTGTTGGGCAACAAATTACAATAGGGATTTCATTGGATGGGCTGGGAGAAGAGCATGACGAATACAGAAAACTGAAAGGTTTGTTTGAACGGGTTATAAAAACCGTAAACGAACTTCATGAATTACAAAAAAAATATCCAAACTTAAGAATTGCCATTGGTATGGTTGTTCATGGGCTCAATAAAAATAAGGTTGAAAATTCGGCTCTATGGGTTCGTAATAATTTACCAATTGACATTCTTAAACCAATTTTGGTTAGGGGAAATCCACTTAACCCCGAAACCAGAAACGATGAATGTATTGGGCTTTATGATAAAATCGTTGATAGAGACAGGCAGTGGCTTATGGACAAAAGTGCAAAAAAGTTAAATTTTGTTGATAAGGTAATAAGAGCAAAAGAAAATGTTCAAAGAGATATAATTAAGAAAATAAGTTCAACAAATAAATCAGAAATCACTTGTAGTGGTGGTCGTGAAACCGCTGTAATGTACCCCTCAGGCGACATTGGCGGTTGTGAGATGAGAAATGATATTTTGGGGAATATCAGAAATCATAATTTCAATTTTAAGACTGTTTGGTTTTCTGAAAAAGCCAATTCGTTTAGAAAAATTGTTGGTCAGGTAAAAGAATGTGAAGGCTGCTATCACCATTGTTTTATCAGCCCGGCCATATTCAGGACACCAGCCATGTGGCCAAGATTAGCCAGATCTATTTTGGCATTAAATAATTAAGGGGCCTGCAAAGAACTCACATTCTTAATAATCATAAAATGAATGAAGTATCAACGTTTCGTCTGTACCTATTACGAGCTATGTACCTTCTTTTGGTTGTGGGGCTCGCATTTACTATATGGCCACAAATACTCCATCACCCAACACTGTGGTCGCTCTGGCATGGGGTAGGCTGTAGCTTGCTGGGGGCCATCTCCATTTTGGCGATTGTAGGAATTCGTTATCCATTAAAAATGTTGCCTTTGCTATTCTTTGAACTAACATGGAAGATAATATGGCTGACTTCCGTTGCGCTTCCGCTCTGGTCTGCAGATCAGATGGACGCGGAGAATTTGGAGACGGCACAAAACTGCTTAATGGCTGTTATTGTTCCTCTGGTAATTCCGTGGAAGTATGTTTGGGTGCATTATATAAAGATGCGGGGAGACAGATGGAAATGAGTTCGGCGAAAAAGTATTAGCCATCACAAATTCGATAAACAATAATTAATAATTGAATGGCACACACACACAATTACAAACTAAATGCTGTTTGGCATGGCAACAAAGGCACAGGTACAAGTACTATTAAAGCGTATGACCGCAGTCATACAGTAACTTTTGCCGGCAAACCCCCATTGCATCTCACTACAGATAATCCTGCTGTGGGTGATAAATCAAAATTAAACCCCGAAGATTTACTGGTGGCAGCCATTGCATCATGCCACATGCTTTCGTATTTGTATGTGTGCGCGATGGAAGGAATTGTTATTACTTCATACACCGACAATGCAACAGGAATTATGATTGAAAATGAAAACGGTGGCGGAAGTTTTAAGGAAGTGACACTCAATCCAAGCTGTAAAGTAAATGATGAAAGTATGATTGCTAAAGCGATTGAATTGCATCATAAGGCACATGAATTATGTTATATCGCTAACTCTGTAAATTTTGAAGTGAAGTGTAATCCGACAATCATATCATAAAATGATCATTACACAGATTGAATTATATAAATCTCCGATTAAACTTAAAGAGCCATTTGTAACTTCTTTAGGGCCGCATGACTATGCTGAAAATATTATTCTAATCATCAGAACCGACACAGGCATTTCGGGTTTTGGCGAATGCAGTCCTTTTATGACCATACAAGGAGAGAGCATGGAGACATGTTTTGTTGTTGGGCAATACTTAGCAAAGATTTTAATAGGCAAAAATCCATTGGATATTGAAGCAAATTCTCAGGCAATGGATTCTTTTATATACGGCAATACAAGCATCAAAAGCGCTTTTGATATTGCTTTATATGACATTGCATCTCAGAATGCAAACCTTCCTTTGTTTCGTTTTCTATCAGGTGACAACAAAAAAATACTAATTACCGATTACACTGTTAGCCTGGGTGACCCAAATAAAATGACCAGTGATGCTAAGAAAATATTGGACAACGGCTTCCAGGTAATCAAAGTAAAACTTGGTGAATCAAAAGAAAAGGATGTAGAACGCATCCGGCTCATAAGAGAAGCAATCGGAAACGCTATTCCAATCAGAATTGACGCAAACCAGGGCTGGGACACTGAGGGGGCAATACAAACTTTAATTGCCTTAGAACTTTACAACATTCAACATTGCGAAGAGCCAATTCCCCGTTGGAACTTTATGGAACTTTCAAAAGTGAAATCACAAAGTCCAATTCCAATAATGGCAGATGAATCTTGTTGCGACCATCACGATGCCAAGCGTTTAAGCGAACTTGCTTCCTGCGACTTGTTCAATGTCAAGTTAGGAAAGTCATCAGGTATTTTCAAAGCACTAAAAATAATTCAGATTGCAGAACAAGCAGGGATAAAAATTCAAGTCGGCGGCTTTTTGGAATCACGATTAGGGTTTACAGCAGCTGCACACCTTGCATTGACCAGCTCCAGCATTATTTATTGTGATTTCGACACCCCTTTGATGTTTGTTGAAGACCCTGTAGTTGGGGGAATCACGTACAACCTGAAAGGAGTTGTAACTGTTCCTGTCACTCCAGGTTTAGGGGCCACGATTGATGAAAAGTATTTGCAGCGACAAATAAAGACAGTAATTAATTGAAGCGACTATTGAGACTTAATCCCTTGCCTGCCTTCCATACTGGAAATAAAATTCGCCCTGATTCTGCGGGCAATTTCAATTTTTGAACCATCACTCATCGTAACATACATTGCTTCTCCTATTGGCGAGCTGACTCTACAGAGATTTATTATATGCGAACGATGTACGCGCATAAATAGATTCTTGTCGAGCTGCTCTTCAATCACTTTTATATTATACGAAATTACATATTGCCTGTTTCCTGTAAGGTAGATTCGCGTATAAGCCCCGTCCGCTTCGACACGGATGATATCCGACATTTTTACAAAAACTGCGCGTTGATGAAACGGAATCTTCAATGTTAAATTTGCATCAGGTTTTTCTCTTAAATAATGCTCGCCATTGTTCTGTCCCTCCTGTAGCATAACATTTACTTTTTGAACTGCATCTATTAACTCCTGGTTATCCACGGGTTTAAGCAGGTAATCAGAAACCGAATACCTGAAGGCCCGCACGGCGTATTCACTATGAGCCGTAACAAATATGACATGGAATAAATAAGGTTTAACTTTTTCGAGCAGGTCAAAACCGGTTTCGCCAGTCATTTCAATATCGAGAAAGATCAGGTCGGGCTGCAGCTTATCAATCAACTGTATGCCTTCTTCTACTTCTTCTGCTGAGCCAACCACCGTGACATCGGGGCAGTGATTATTAATCAGAATCCTCAGGACTTCAATTCCTTTTGATTCATCATCAATTATTATTGCTTTAATCATCGTGAAGATCTTTTAAACGGGATTTCAATTTTTACACTAGTTCCGACCGGATTCCCGTGTTCATCCTTTAAATCAATGGTGTAATTTTTAAGTTTCCCTTTATATAATATACTTAAGGCTTCTATCCGTTCACTTACAATAGCCGTTCCCATCGACTTGTATTCTTCATCTGGCGATTTCAACTTTGCTGCCTCTTCTCTTCCAATGCCGTTATCCGTAATAGTGCATATCAACACAGCATCTGATGAAGAAAAGTGAACCTCCACACGCGCCTCTCCTTTTTTGAACCTGATTCCATGTTTTATGGAGTTTTCAACGAATGGTTGAATCAGCATTCCTGGAATTTCAATTTCTTCGGAGTTTAGTTTCTCATCAATATTTATGGCATAGGTAAATTTGTTTTCAAATCGCAGCTCTTCCAGTTCCATATAGAGTCTTAACATTTCGATCTCTTCACTGAGTGTGATGTATTCTGTACGGGACTGGTCAAGAATCAGCCGGATAAGTTTTGAGAATTTTGATATGTATAATTGTGCTGATTCAGGGTCATTTTTGGCTATATAATACTTAATGGAATTCAGAACATTAAAGGTGAAATGAGGATTCATCTGTGAACGGAGTGCATTTAGGTTAAGCTCCGAGAATTTTTTATTGAGTGCATTTTTCTCTTCAGCTTTTTTCTGAATCCACCTGATACGGTAATTAGCAATGCCAATGATGGTCAGCAAAAAAAATGTGGCCACTAAAAACCGGAAATATCCCATTTCATAAAATGATGGCGCAATTGAAAAATATACCACAACTTGTGAATCAGATACGCTTCCATTTTCGCCAGCAGCAAGTAGTTGAAATTTATAATTTCCACTGGGAAGTCCTGAAAATTGAACATTCCTGTTGAATGTTGTGCGCCAGGTTGTATCCGGCCCCAATAACCGGTATTTGTAGGTTATATTTTTTGAATTCCTGAAGGAAAGCGCGGTGAACGAAATATCAATGTTGTTTTGCTGATGGGTTAAAGAATAGGACGATGCCAGGATCGTGTCGTGATCATTAATCCTGATAGTTGTGATATACAAGGGCAGTGAATGGTTATTGCCTGTTTTCTGTTCCTTTTTGATAAAATTTAGTCCTTCGTTTGTGGCTGCATAAATACCTTTTTTATCGATCGCAATATCAATGATATCATCTGAATTAAGCCCATTACTTATACTGAACCGATCGATGGTGAAAGTAAAAGGAGCCTTATTAGTGACCGTAATTCGACTAATTCCTTTATTGGTACCTGCCCATATAGTGTTACCATCCACTGCAATACAATTAATATAGTCACTGGAAAGACCATCAGCGGTCACAATATGTTTAATTATGCTGTCGCTGTAAATGACTATACCATTACTCCGGGTACCTATTACGAGAAATTTATTGAACAATTCATTTATAGCAGTGATTCGCGAACTCAGAAGTTCAGCTGTTGTGTCAAACCGAACAAAGTCCTTATTCTTTAAAATATATAAGCCATCCCAGGATCCTGAAAATAAACGGTGTTTAGAATCTTCAAAAAACACTTTCGATCTAAAGCTGTGATCATTAACAAATCGAAATGTTTTACTATCCGGATTAAAACTGTAAGCAAATTCATACAAAGAACCTAGGATATTTCCATTGGATTGACGAATAAAATTTGCTCCAGAAGGAAGAATTAATATACTGTTGTGCATCCATTTGGATAAATAAAAATCAGCCGTAACAACTCCAAATTTGATGACTACTCCGATAACTAATTCTTTTGCAGAATTATTATAATGAATTGCATTGATATATTCAATTGCCGGGCCAACTTGTTTCCTAAGATCTATATCATCTATGGTATTTTTAAAGCTGTTGTATCTGTACAATACCCGATTTGAGGTTGTAAAAAATAAAACAGAATCGGAAACATTTGAAATAGCAGTTATTTTATCGAGTAAAGGCTTATCCCTTATCCCAAAACATGAACTGTTTTTAGAAGAAAGATAAAATATTCCATTTTCCAATGTACTGAACCAGATTCCACCTTCAAAATCTTTATAAATATGTGAAACGGAAACATCCCTGAGATAATGGGAAGTTACATTTAATAAGGAATCGCATACATAAACGCCGTCATGGTTGGTGCCAACCCATATTCTATTATCTTCATCTTCAAAAACATTAAGAATGGGGGCCTCATATTTTTTAACTTCATAAGCACCTGAAGGGCGGATTCGGATCAGGAACCGTTCGCAATAAAAAATCAGGTCATTATTCCGGAGTTTATACGTTGCAAAATGCTGGTAAATTATTGGTTCATTTATCCTAAAACTGAATGTGTCACGTAAGTTCTCAACCCTTATGGCAGTGATTGAATCAACTCTGCCTACCAGATAATTTGTTGTTACTGAAGACGTATGTGTTGAATTGATGACATAGAGACTTGTCGGGAGTGATTTTTCTTTTACTATAAATTTTCCTTCAGCAGTAATTGTATACAAAGTTCCATTGATGGTGTTCAGGCTAACATTATCGGATTTATCAACGAACAGGGAAGTAATTAATGTATTACTCAATTTGGAACGGATGATGTTGTTGTATTTAAACGGATGTATTTTCCCATCTTTATAATAGCTTATTAAGCTATTATAGGAAATAAACCATATTCGTTCTTCCTGGTCTTTATATAGCTTAATGATAGAGTTGTCAGGCAGCGAATCCTTTATTTCATATGTCCGGAATGAATAGCCATCATATCTTACCGCGCCACGATCGGTAGCGAACCAAAGGTTATTTTGCGGATCTGAGTTGATCTGGTAAACTTCTGAGCTGGGTAGCCCATCCTGAGGGGTAAAATGTTTGAAATCGGGTAGCCATTGCTGGGCGCTTGCTCCTGTAACGAAAAACAGGAAAATATATTTAGCAAGAAATCTGAAAGCAATTTCCTTATTAATCAGCATTGCTAGTAGGTGATTTTCATGCAATTTAAGATAAAGTTCTTAAATTTATTAAATACCCTTTATGATTCTATTACCTATTACGAAATGTGGAAACACACTACCAATTTGACAAGCGGTATGGTTTTTTGACGAACGGTAAATGCCCCTGTGAGAATAGGAATGAACACCTATAAAAAGGCTCAGTTCTGGCCAAATACCGGTATTTTTTATTATATTTGACTACCAGGGGCCTATTTCGAGGCCTATGGGAAATTCCTTGTAGTTTTCTTTCAAAAATGTTATTTCCATCCTGGATGCATCACAGTTTTGAAATAGCGAGTTAATGCACGAGCGATGCAATTAAGTTTTGTTCTGATCATGAATAAAAAACAGAATCTATGAGAAAATATTTATTGCTTTCCCTGCTACTTTTAAATTCCTTATTCGCAAACGCGCAATTGAGTACAAACGGATTGTACTTTGACGGAACAGGGGACCTGGTTAGAATCCCTGACAATCCAGCCTTTAATTTTGGTACAGGACCTTTTACCGTTGAAGCCTGGGTAAGGGATGACGATCCTTTAAGTGTTGCAAATACAAATTGCCCTATAATCAGTAACCGCACCGATACAGGTACTGGTGGATATATGCTCACCATCCTGGGTGGAAATTTAACATTTTTTATCGGCGCAGGAGGTGTAGGGGTTTCTAACATTGATTTTCGTGGTGGCGCCTGCCATCATGTCGCTGTTACAGGACCCGACATAAATGGAAGTTTTTTATGTTATGTTGATGGCATTTATTCCGGATCAGGCTTTGGAAGTAACGCGGGTTCCGGCGATGTGTATATTGGAAACTCACCAGATTTTGATGGCCTTCCCTTTTCCTTTCATGGATTGATAAAAGAAGTCAGGCTTTGGAATACAATACGCACACAAAGCCAGATACAAACTAACATGAACGCCGTTTTGAGCGGAGCGGCCAATCCAAGCCTGGTAGGATATTGGCGTGGCAACGATGTTGGTTCACAGACAATAACGGACTATTCAAACCAGCAAAATCATGGCACCCTCGGACTTAGTCCTGGCGCTGAATCCATTGACGCAATTCCTTCAACCGGATGTCCTTCGTGCACGTTGCCTACAGGCAGTATTACTGCAGGCGGAGCGCTCACATTTTGTACAGGTAGCAGTGTAACGTTCACAGTAACTACAGGTACCGGGCTTACTTATCTCTGGAAAAAAAATGGAGCTACTATTCCAGGGGCAACAGGATCAACATATGCTGCAACAACCTCCGGAAATTATTTATGCGTTATTTCTAATTCCTGTGGTAGCATTGCTTCCAATGTTTTAACAGTAACCGTACAAACCGTCCCTGCCATTACCATATCAGCATCGCCTAATTCCACAGTCATATGTCCCGGGGGATATGTAACTTTACTTGCAAGCGCTACGCCAGGGTCAACATTTCAATGGAAATTAAACGGGACGGCTATTGGTGGAGCAACTAACGGTTATTATCATGCCACTGTAGCGGGAAATTACACATGCACCGCCACAAATCCATGCGGCAATGCACTTTCAAATACCAAGACCGTTACAACTGGAACCCCGCCTCCGGCAACTTTAACTGCTGCAGGACCTACAACATTCTGCAATGGAAAATCTGTTGTCCTTAGCACAAATACCGGAACAAATTATGTTTATAGTTGGCGTAGAGACGGTAATACTATTTCTTCAGCACAAACATCTTCTTACACAGCCACACAAACAGGAAATTACCAGGTTGTAGTATCCATCGCAAGTTCTGGATGCAGCACAACATCATCCGGCATACTGGTTACAGTAACTCCTTCCACCACGCCCGCAAATGTCACCCCTCCCGGACCTATTGTCAATTGCGGAGTTGGAAACGTGGTTTTAAATGCGAACACCGGCACAGGATTAACTTACAAATGGAAAGACTTTGTCGGCAGTTATATTCCAGGTGCTACATCTTCATCTTATACCGTTACAACAAATGGAAGTTTTACGGTGGATATTACCAATTCCAGCGGTTGCGTATCCACTTCAGCAAGTGTCCTGGTTACGCTTGCTTCACCCTTTGCGGGTATTGGTGCAAGTGGCAGTACTACATTTTGTTCTGGTGGCGGCGTTTGGCTTAGCACGTCATGGCTGCCAATACCGATGACCTATCAATGGAAATTAAATGGTACCCCCATAGCAGGAGCTACAAATGTGTCCCATTATGCAACTGTAGGAGGTAGCTACACCGCCGTGGTAACCAATGGTTGCGGTTCTACCACTACTTCACCTCTAGTCGTTACCGTTATTAGTGCTGTTCCGGCTACACCCGGTACTATCACTACTACAGGTGGTGCAGCAAAGGTCTGCCCCGGTGATGTGAGAACCTATTCTATCGCCACGGTATCTGGAGCAACTTCATATACATGGACACCGTGTGCCGGTTCCACAATCATATCCGGACAAAACACCAATTCGGTCAACATTCAATACAACAGTAATTTCCCAACAAGTGATTCGTTGCGGGTAGTAGCGAACAATGGTTGCGGCGGCAGCAGCGCTCAACGGAAAATTAAGATATCGCGCAATACACCGGGTACTCCTTCTGCCATTACTGGTACTAACTACGGCGTATGCAATCTTTCAAGTATTCCATATTCGGTTACCAATGTCGGCGGGATGACGTATGGCTGGAGTTTCAGCACCGGCACTGCAAACGTAGCATCAGGCCAGGGGACATCGGCAATCACCGCCAATTACGGCGCCGGATTTATCAGCGCGTCGATGTCGGTAACTGCTACTAATGGCTGTGGAACGAGTGCAGCCAGGGTAAAGACAATTTATGCCAAACCGGCAACTCCGGCCAGCATCACGGGTTCTACTGGTGTGTGTTTAAATCAGCAGGATGTTCCTTATTCGATCACACCGCTTTCAAATGTAACCAATTACACCTGGGCAGGACCGACAGGTTCGCATGTTTCCGATGGCATCACCACTTCCGGAGGAACTACGTTGGTGACTACAGCCACCGCTGTTACGGTAGATTTTGCTACAACCGCGGGATCGGTAAAAGTGCGGGGTAATAATGCCTGTGCATCAGGTTCCTACAAGACACTTGCAGTTGCCATCGTTTGCCGGGAAGGAAACACTTCACCCGAATTTTCTGAAACACACATTTTCCCGAATCCGGCAACCACCAATTTTACATTGGAAACGGATGATACAACCCCATTCGATCTCGAAATTTACGATGCTCTTGGCAGACTTGTCTTTTCGGAAATTAATTTGAATTCCGGTTATAGTGTAGATGCTAACGGCTGGGCGGATGGGTTGTATTCGGTGGTTGTTCATAATGGAAATATCAAAACCACATTAAGACTGGTAATCCAGGCAACGGAATGATTGCTGGTAAACTGTGATTTAGATTTTCAATACGTATAATACTATG
>JANWID010000334.1 GCA_025450095.1 Bacteroidia bacterium
AGTCCGGATCCCGGTGTTCTTTCGAAATATCCCTGATAAACTGATGATGTGGTGCACTCACAAAAGCAAATGTAAAGAAAAGGGGATTTCATGATCCGGAATTTTATTTATATTTTTAACAACTAGCAGTGGAGAAGCCGGGTCGGGGGGAGGAATGATATTTTCGTCAGAGTCTTTTAGAACATTTATTTTCAGTTTTATAAAATGGAAAAAATTGTTGCCTATATCATCAATTCATTTATGTTAAACCTTAAACCATTAACGCATGAGAAAATTCTACATTTTATTTACATTAATGATGTTACTTGCCCGTTATTTAAATGCTCAGTTTTACACGCAGTATTTTGACGGGGCCGATACGGTATTTGTAAATTCTGTAAATATTGAATTGGACACATCAGGCACGAATATCTGGCAGATCGGACCACCACAGAAGCCAATATTCAACAGTGCTGCAACATTGCCTAATGCACTTGTTACCGACACCATAAATTATTACCCGGATAACAACGTCTCCAGTTTCCAGACAAAAATGTACAATCAGATATTCCCTCCCTGGGGCATACTTGCATTTCAATGGATGCAGAAACTCGATATGGACCACGATTCCGATGGTGGTCTCATTGAGTTTTCAATTGACAGTGGTGCAACCTGGCAAAACGCTTTCAACAATCCATATGTTTACAATTTTTATGGATTTGATCCATCCAACCAGGATACCTTGAATTCAGGCGAATATGCATTTAGCGGAACAGATTCATCATGGAAGAATGTCTGGCTCTGTTTTGATCTGTCATGGATGAACTTTAATCTCGATACCATCCGATTCCGGTTTACTTTAAAATCGGATTCAGTAAACAACAACAGGGAAGGATGGATGATCGATAATATGTTTGCACAACTCACTATGATCCACACGATCCATGAAGTAAAGCAGGCAAATTATCTGAACGTTTATCCCAATCCCTCTGGCAATGTCATACATATTGAAGCCAGGAAGCTGATGGAATTCCATATCATTGAAAAAATGGAATTGGTTGATTCCGGTGGAAAAATCGTTGAAACCTGGGAGAATGTTCCTACCAAATTCTGGTTCCGAACTGACAAGTATGGTGATGGCGCTTATTTTTTGAAAGTCAAAACAAATAAGCAATCGGAAACAATTCCGATAGTGATCAGTAAACATTAGTAAAACGATGCATAAGGCAACAATTTTAATTGGTGTTTTGCTGGTGACCCTGGGATTTGGTATCGGGGTCACCACAACACCATATACTTTTCCGGAGCTAAAGTTATTTCCAAAGATGCCTGTTGCAGTTAATAATCCTGTAACTGTTGAAGGTGTAAATCTCGGGCGGCATCTTTTTTATGATCCGGTTTTAAGCTCCGACAGCACGATGTCGTGTAGTAGCTGTCATCAACAGGAACACGCGTTCAGTGATGCTCCCAATCCATTCAGTAAAGGAAGGAATGGAACGTTGTTGAAACGAAACACGCTTCCATTATTCAATCTTGCCTGGAATCCATCCTTTTTCTGGGATGGAAGAGCATCGAGTATCGAGGAGCAGGTTTTTCACCCGGTCAGGACATATGATGAAATGAACCTGGAGTGGAAAATTGCTGTCCAACGACTACAACAGAGCGAATTTTATAAACCGATGTTCAATAAAGCATTCGGAGATTTGAAAATTGACAGTACCATAATCTCCCGTGCAATTGCACAATTCCTCCGGACATTGATAACATATCAGTCGAAATACGACCGCGTATTGGATGGAAAGGATTTTTTTACCAAGGATGAATATGACGGTTTTGTTCTGGTTAACGATCAGGTAAAAGGCGATTGTATCCATTGTCATATTACGGATGGTAATGTACTGGCAACAACATTAGCATTCAGTAATAATGGTCTCGATACCGCGACATCGTCTGCTGAGTATATCGATAAAGGAAGGGGAAACGTTACCGGTAAACAAACAGATAACGGAAAGTTCCGGATTCCTTCTTTACGGAATCTTGCGTTTACAGCACCTTATATGCACGATGGAAGATTCAACACCCTTGAAGAGGTTTTGGAATTTTATACCTCGGGTGTAAAGCCAGGTGCGAACACCGATTCGAAAATGGAATATGCGCACCAGGGTGGAACGAAACTGACAAGTGAGGAAAAGAAGAAAGTCCTGGCATTCCTGTTGACACTCTCCGATTCTTCATTTGTTACCAAAAGGGAATTCGGTAATCCGTTCCGAAAATAAGCAGAGCCATAAATTAAGCACTAATGGCACAAGGTGGAAAATTTCACAAATAGAAGCTATCGAAGGAATCGAAAGTAACAAATGGCAATTTTATGTCTCAAGGAATAACTTAACAGCAAATGTCATAGTAGCCGTTAGTCGATTTGGTAATAAATATATTAAAACAACTAGTGATGGGGAACAACCAGACAATCTGTTAAGTCTTCCGGAATGTCCAAGATAAGAATTCAATAATCAGTAATCACAATTTTCTGAGTTTTCACAGCGTCTTCAGAAATGAATTTCACAAAATAGATTCCAGGCGTACATTTTGATGAAATATCAACTTCTATTTGTTTTTCATTATCGAAATTGAAGTGGTCAATTAATTTACCGTTCATATCGAAAATTTCAATTGAGCCTTTTGAATTTAATCCAGTTACAACAGCAAACTTTCCTTTTGAAGGATTTGGAAATATTGATAAATCTTTTCCGTTTTCAGATTCTTCGATTCCAACTGAAGTACAAATAGTAAATTCGGTACCAATTGTAGGTGGTGAATAGACAATTGGATTTAATACGATATTGATAATGCTATCAATGACAGGTTCATAAATTAAAGTATCATTGACAATTGAATCATTAACTAAAGGTGATTCAACATTACATCCAACGCTAAAACCAAGTGAATCTGTCTTAATAAATCCAAAACTATAACTGCCAATACTTCCAGGAGCTGGTGTGCGAGATGAAATCGCAAACCCATAATCACTAGTTTGGTGAACACAACCAGAAAAATTTTCAGTATATCCTCTATACAATCTAAACCACAAAACATTGCCACCACTATCTGTTTTTAATAGATAAGGTGTTTGGTAACCACCGAAACTATCAACACCTTGAGCCATTCCTGTCACAACAAAGTTTGAATCATTCGTTTCCTCCACCCAGTAAGCATTACATATAATTCCAAAACTGTAAACTTTTTTCCAATATATATTTCCCTGTGAATTTATTTTTAACAGGAAATATTTGGTGCCAATTGAGCCAGTTAAAATAAATGTTGAATCACTTTCGTTTGAAATATGATAGCATAAAGAACTGCCATTTTGAGAACCATACCTATTACTCCATACGATATTTCCATTCGAATCTAGTTTTAAAATAATAATATCTGTTCTATTTGAAGATGTTAATGACAATGATGACCCACACAATACAAACCCACTATCTGAACTTAGAGCTAATGAACCTGAACTATAAAAAGAATGATTAAAAATATAAACCTTTGCCCACTCCACACTACCAAATTCATCTACTTTGAGTAACATAGGGTTTTCAATTCCATTTTGGATATAAACTCCAGAGATAATAAATTTAGAATCTAAACTTTTATTAATTGTTCTGAATGCACCGGAGAATGGAAAACTAAATATTAAATCTTTGGTCCAACTAATTAAAAAACTAGAATCCAATTTCATTAATACCCCACCACCTTCGGCAAAATAGCCACCATCGTTATGTTTGACAATATTATTAAATGATTCAACCCATGAGCCACTCTCAAAACGAAGCATCCAATTCAAATTTCCAAATTTATCAATTTTAACCAATCGACCGTAATTTCCAAAAATATAACCTTGATTGTTATCTTCAATAAATGAATACTCTTGGTCTATAACTTCTGTTAAATTTCCATAATATATTTTTTGAAATGTTATAGGTTGGCAATAGCTATAATATGAAACCAACCAAACAAAACAAATTAATAATTTATAACGAACAATATATAGCATTTGAAATTTTTAACCAATGAAGTTCCTCTCCGTAAACGGAGAGGAACCAACCCTTAAAGTTAATAGAATTATCTATTAATTAAAACTTTGAAAGTCCTTACTATTTCATCATTTGTTTTGACCTTAAATAAATATATACTAGGTTTTAAATTATTTACGTTAATCGTTGATTCATTGGATTCATGAATATTATATTTAGCAACTAAACTGCCCATTGTATCAAATATTTCTACAGTTGATGATGTAATTTCTGTGATTTCTATTAGCACATTATTGGATGCAGGATTTGGTGAAAGCTTAATTAATTCAGGTTTACGATAATTTTGGTTAGATTTATCGTTCATAATTCTTGGAGAACCAGTTATACATGTGTCTTCAACATCTATAACTAACATTGCACGAGCTTCATAAACAGCCATTCCGCCTACCATTGGGCATTCATATGCAATTACTTCTAAAGAATCAATATCGTCTGCCTCTAACGTATCGCCATTTGCAATTTTATCCAAAAATATTGATAGTGTAACTTTTCTGTTGTATTCATATAAGTTAGTGTCAGATATAGCATATAGCGAATCTTCAGCAATATCAAAATCTTGATTATTTATGAGTGTTTCAACATAGAAAAATTTACCAATATTTGAATTTTTATAACTGTTATAAAAATTTATATAAAGGGTATCTGTATCTGGGTCAATATTCAATAGACTAGTATCACGAGCAAGAATTCTATATGCAAAATCTAGCCCCATGTAACGTCTTTGTGTATAAAAATCCATATAGTCTATTGTATCATTTACTATAGGTCCTAGCAAACTATCTCGTTCAATACTAAGTGGTATTGGAGGACAATTATGAGCAGCACCAAGGATTGGAATCAAAACATTTGTAGTATTTGTATTCAAAGGATATTGGCAATTAGAAGTTGATACAGCCAATCTAAAGAAATTTGTAGAATTTGTAGACCATCCAAATATCCTATCCGTACTGCTCCCTAAATTTAAGTCAAAACAATCTTGTGACCGTCTTCCTGAGGAAGTGGATAAAGTAACTGATATACCAGTAAAAGGGGGAGTTGCTTCATTAACATTTCCTAATTCTATACCTCTAACAAAATCATAAAATTCAGTACAAGCTGTAGTGCATGCCATACATACGTATCTATAATTAATTCCACTACTAATATATTCAAATCTATTTGAACCCATGAATGCTTGTTTTAAGATGTTTGTTTGAAATCCATACATTTTGCCAACCTCTGCATTATTGAGCGCAGTAGGATAATATGGCCTGAGTACAGAATTAAAATTACAAGTTAAATCAAATCCATCGTTTATTATTATTCCTCGATGTGTCCTATTTGATAAATTCATTAAATCAGCATAAGTTAATGGCCATGAGATAATATTTTGTTCAATTAAATTGTAAGAAGTTGATGATTTATCAATATTTTCTAACTTAATTCCAGTTCTGGAGTTAGCAATAGTATTTGTTGATATTATGATACTTGAAACCCCAAAAGATGGATTAAGTACTTCAATTGCTGATGTTCCATAATAAGACATGTCTGGAGCCATTGGAAGATAATTACTAGTATTAAATTGATTGTATTGTACCACTATTTCTGCTCCAAGACTATGAGTTATGCTTATTCCCTTATTAAAATGAAACATGGAATTTGAATAAAATCCTAGGTTACAATTTTGTGCATAAGATGCCATAATTACAGTACCAACTTTTTCAAATTCATTAAATGAAGAAAATGTGTGTTGCTTGAAACTTCTTACGCCAGAAGCACATTGTAAAAATTTACATGATGTGGAAGGTGTTCCACCAACATCCAAAGTATAAGTGCCAATTGTTGATGCAGTTGAATATATCGCTACACCTGCCCCTCCTGGAAGTATTTCTGTAAAATTACAATTATGTACTGAGGTGGATTTTCCGGTCAAACAGACCCCTATTTTCCGCTTTAAACTGACCCCTCTTTTTCAACCTTCATTTTTAGGGTAATCATGATCTGTTTTTGCATGTTGGCGCTAAGTTAGTTTTTTAAGTTATTCAGATCAATAATTTCATCTGTTTTTGGACCTCGTTTTTTTCTTAATGATTCTCCTTTCATTTCCAGCCGGTGCGAGTCATGAACGAGTCTGTCCAGTATAGCATCTGCAATAGTTTGTTCACCGATTACCTCATGCCATTTGCTAACAGGTAGCTGCGAAGTGATAATAGTAGAACCTTTTTCATGACGGTCCTCAATAATCTCCATCAATGTGGAGCGACTTTGAGCATCAAGAGGAACAATGCCGAAGTCATCAATCAAAAGCAGATGTTGCTTTTCTATTTTAGCTAGTTCCTTCAGATAAGTGCCATCGGCTTTAGCGATTTTCATTCGTGCAAAGAGTTTGGTGTTGTGCTGGTATAAAACCCGGTAGCCAAGTGAACATGCCTGGTGTCCAATTGCCGATGCCAGATAACTTTTACCGATTCCCGTGCTTCCAGTAATGATAATATTCTCTTTGCGTTTAATAAACTCGCAATCGGCTAATCGTAATACTTGATTTTTGTCTACTCTGTTATCATCGAATGCGATTTGTTCCACATTCGCTTTATACCGGAAGTGAGCTCGTTGTGTAGCCCGGTTCAGTTTTCGATTGAACCGTTCATCCCATTCACATTCGACGAGATAGGCAACCATTTCATCAGGTGTAAACTTTTCATTCTTACCTGACTCCATTGTAAGCTGGAGCGATTTTGCCATTCCAAGAAGTTTCATTTGCTTCATTTTTTCAACGATTTCTTTCATGATTTTTTATTTTAGTATTTACTGATAATAATTTCCTCCACGAATGTTCTCGTGCGTGGGCATTTGAATTGATAATGGTTCTTCTTCATAGTTATCCAGGTTCTTTTTTAAGATATCATCTATGATTTTGTAATTGTAATACCCAATTTCATGTGCCCTCTTACAGGCCTTTATCAACCTTTGGTTACCCACTCTTTTAGCAAGAGACAAAATACCCTGGCAGGATTTATAAGCCTGTTCAGGGTGCTGTTTCTTCTCCAGCACCTGGCTGATGTAGTATTCAACAACCGGATCGATGGCCCGTGCTTTTTCCATAAAAAAAGTTGGACTCCATTCGGTAACATAGCGGTGCTGTGGGGGCATGTGCGAGGGCTCCGTAGAGTAGTTATGCGGACTGCGCAAGCGCTTATGCGATGCAACCATTTCATATTTTTGATATAATTCCACTTTACTTTTTGAGTATTGCATATTCAGTTTCTTTCCGATCAGCTCATAAGGAACACTGTAGTAATGCTGGTCTTCGCTCAAATACACATGACCGTTTTTCATAACCGTTACCTGTTTTATTTTTCGCATTTCATAGTAGGATTCTGGTAATGGATGCAGCGAAGGAAGTTCTAACTGCATCTGGTCTGATCTGGAATAATCACGACCTGTCAGTATCCTGTTATTCAGTTTTTCAAGGGAAGCCATGATGGCTTGATTCAGTTCCGATAGCGTTAGTGTATATTTTTCTGGCAGATTCGCATAAATGCTTTGATAAGTTATTTTAACAATGTTCTCTACATGTGCTTTATCCTTTGGGTGTCGCGATCGTGCAGGAACAACAGCAATGCCATAATGAGCTGCAAAGGCATTGAAGTTTTCATTTAATGCAGGTTCATATTTACATGCTTTGAATACAGCTGATTTTAAGTTGTCAGGTACAATAGCCAGGGGAACTCCTTTATAAAAACGCAATGCATTTTCACATCCTGCAATGAACTCCTCTACAGTTTGATCTGGCAAGGCTTCCACATAAGTGTATTGACTCCACCCAAGAATCGAAAGAAAAACCTGTGCTTTTTTAATTTCACCACTAAACTCATCTACATACGGCAGCGTAGCTCCGGCAAAATCCACATATACTTTGTCACCTTCCTTATGTTCGATATGCATGCTGGGCTTGACCTTCTTACTCCAGCCATTGTAGTAATGATAAAACTGAGTCTCTTTGTATCCTTCAGGATATCGGTTTTTGTAGACCTTGAATTGTGCTGATACTGTCATGCCGCGCCTGCGCAATTGCTTTTCCATCTCAGGAAAAAAATCCATCAGTTGCTTCAGCCGGTCTTCTGGCGGAAGTTCCTGCACAGGATGAAAAATCTGATTTAATTCCAGATCCGAAAGCCTGGATAGCGCATCCCAGGTGGTTTGCAGCTGATTAAAAATACCAATGTAATGTTTCACTGTATTCTTCGATACAGCCAGTCGCAGGGCTACTTTCTTTTTCCCAATACCTTGGGAAAACAGTTTGATGATTTGACGGATTTTGCTCATGCTGGTAGGTTTATTGGCCATGATTAATTAGATTTACATGGCGATTTTAGCCACTAAAACCTAATAAAATCAGACTGCTAAAACAGCATGATTATTTACCTAAAAAGAGGGGTCAGTTTAGACCGAAAACACTGGGGTCAGTTTGCTCCGGAAAAAGGGGGTCAATTTGCTCCGGAAAAGTGGGGTCAGTTTGGACGGAATTTCCAGCAAATGTCATAGTTGCAGTTAGCAGATTTGGAAATAAATATATTAAAACAACAAGTGATGGGGAACAACCAGACAATCTGTTAAGTCTTCCAGAATGTCCAAGATAAGAATTCAATAATCAGTAATTATTATTTTCTGAGTTTTCACAGCGTCTTCAGAAATGAATTTCACAAAATAGATTCCAGGCGTACATTTTTTAGAAATATCGATTTCAATCAGGCTTTCATTATCGAAATATCTTTTTTCAATTAGTTTTCCATTTAAATCTATAATCTCAAGTGAGCCTATAAAATCAAAACTAAAACCGACTATAAACCTTCCAGTTGAAGGGTTTGGATGTATGGAAAAATTATTTTGACTATCAATTTCATTATACCCTATTGATGAACAAAAAGTATAAACCGTTCCAATGTTCGGGGCTGTATACGTAGTATTTGAAATAGAAATAGAAATTATCGAATCATTTAATAATATATTTGACTCAATAAATGTAGGATTTGTTACATTAAAGTTAGGTTGGTCAACTCCACAATTAGCAGTATATCCTAACGAATCAGTTTTAATAAATCCAAACGAATTATTTCCCCAGGTATTTAAACACGCAGTAGATAATCCATATCCACTATCAAATGTTTTTTTAACACAACCTGCATAATTAAATCTTGAACCTGAATACCCACGAGTTTCAAGAATATTACCCATCGAATCTGTAGTAACCAAAAAAGCCCGGTCAAAAAAACCGATACTATCATTATCCTGAAACCTTCCTGTAAAAACCAAATTTCCATTTTGTTCTTCAATAATGGAATATCCTCTGCTGTATGTCCCTGATGAATAATGTTTACTCCATATCAAATTCCCATTGATATCTGTTTTTATAAGTATATTACGCAAACCGGAGTTTACTAATAATACTATGCATGAATCTTGTGTTACAACGTGGCTTCTGATATATGTGTCTTCAATAGAATTTTTAAATCGTTTACTCCACAAAATAGTTCCTACAGAATCCACCTTGAATAGAATAATATCGCTAAAAGCATCTGGAGAAGCAACACTATCTGTTCTACCGCTAACTATCATGCTTTTATCATTTAATACAGTTAATCCTCCCGAAAATTCAGCCGCAGTATTTGAATATCGATAAACTTTTGACCATATTACATTAGATTGGTTATCTATTTTAAATATCAAAATACCAGCATCACCTCCTAAATCAATACTTCCTAAAAAAATAAGCCCATCGGTACATTCTACTATTTTAGTTATATACGGAATACTTGATGTTGTAATAGGAATTTTTAACCACTCTATGTTATATATAGAATCTAGTTTCACTATTAACTCTGTGCCAGAAGCTATATAACCATTTTGAAACTTTGAAAAGGCTCTTAATGTGTGAATGGGGTTCTCAAATCGTTTCATCCATTGAAGATTGCCAAACTTATCAATTTTCACCATTCTCATTAAATTACCCATCAGGTAACCAGAATCTGCAGTTTGAACAAAATCATATAGATTATTGATATTATCATTTACATCATGGTAATATTCTTTTTCAAATGTTATTAATTGAGCATTGGTTCCCGAAAAACCGAGAACCAATGCGAATGTCAATAAAATTTTAAATTTATTAGTCATCTTAACAAAGTTACTTTTACAGTTTTTGAATGCTCTTGATTTATAAACTTAAAGAAATAAATACCAGGTTCCAAATATTTTTTAGTTTCATAAATCATATATAATGATCATTAAAACACTGATCACTTAAAATTTTTGTTGGAGTCTCTTCCGATTTTTATTTCATCAAAACAGCAACAAACTCCCGCAATAACAATTTTATATCTTCAAACTCTTCCAGCTTAATTGCTGACGGTACATCATAAATATCGTGATATGCTTTTGAGCCTCCCTGTGTATAAAGAAAAAATGCCGGCACACCGCGTTCGCTGAAATAATAATGATCGCTGTTGCGTGCTTTGCCACGTTTGCCGATTTCCTTCACCAGCTTTTGATCCTTATTCAGACTATCGAGTATATTAAATTCCTTTTCATGAATTTCACCATTCACCACCATCACACCATCTACACCATCTACACCATTTCCCATCAGGTCGAGGTTGATGAGAAAACGGATTTTCTCCAATGGCAGAAGCGGATTTTCTGTGTAGAATCGTGATCCGATCAGTCCTGCTTCCTCACCGGCAAAGGCGATGAACAAAATCGAAAATGGAGGACGGTTTTCTGGTTTGGAATAATATTGCGCGAGATCCAGGATCATTGCGGTACCACTTGCATTATCATTTGCACCGGCGAACAATGCCTTTTTACCCATTCTTCCAAGGTGATCGTAGTGTGCCGTAAAAACAATAAAGGAGTCCGGGTATTGTGTTCCACGCACCATACCAATGACATTATTGGAACGATATTCCGGATAAAATTTATTTTCAATATTGAGTGAAATAGTTTTAGCATCATCGGGAATTGCGTTGCGGAAAATCCTGATATATGCCTGGTCGTTGACTTTGCCGGAAACACTCCAGGTAAGTTTTTTTTCTTCAGCGATAATAACTCCTTCTGTTTCTGGTGGAAATCTCGCAATGGAATCAATTGCTGCTGCCAGCGCCGAATCCAGTCCTGTTTTATCGAGCACCAAAAAATCATTTCCATGTTCAAACATGCTGTATTCCTTTAGCGGAAAAGTAACCCGATGCAGATTATATTTTCCCTTAATGGCAGAACATGCCGGGCTGACAATATAATCTTTACCGGCTTCCAGCTTTTTCTTACCAATACGCACATCCATTTTTCCCGGGAAGGTATTTACCGGAAATGTGAAGGGCTGATAATAATTTCCTTTTACCGGTTCAAGCCCGATACGAACAAATTCTGATTTAATGAATGCTGCGGCGAGGCTATCGCCGTGTTTGTAATAACCCCGACCCTGGAATTCGGAAGAAGCCAGTTTTTTAATAATGTCGTTTGCATACTGGCAGAATCCTTCCTGATGAGAAAATAACAAACAGGAAATGAAAAGCAGAAACTTTGTAAAGCCGATGAGTTTAAAAAAAATTGTTGACCTCATTATTAGGTAATAAGCTGTTGGGATTTACCCCGACCAATTACTGTATATAAATTTTTCTCGTCACCTGTTGCGAACCGGTCTGTAGTGAAAACAGGTACAATCCATGCAAAGCAGGAAAATTAATTTCCGTTTGCAGTTCAGAGATGTACTTTTTAAGAATCAACTGTCCGTATAAATTATAAACTGATAAATTTCCTGGTGATGAAGAAAAAGTAAATGTTCCTTCCGGATTTGTTTGTGAAATTTCGAAAAGTAATGACTCGTCCGTTTCATCTCCCACTCTTTCATGTTCAACAGGAGGTAAGCAGGGAACATTAATAGAAACAGTATTGGTTGTATCGATGCAACCTAATGAGTCGGATACAACACAATAATAATTTCCCTTGCGCCTCGCAATATAACTGTCGCTAGTGCCCCCAACTAAAATAGGAATTCCATTCCGGTACCATTGCCATGAAGTATATGCAGGTGAAGTATAAAGAGGAAGGCTGTCGCCGCGGCAAAATGATGTTGAGCCGGTATAAGTTAAAACAGAATTCAATTCAGCAATCGTCAGATCTATTGCAATCAGGCTGTCACAACCAGCTGCATTTAAAAGTGTATCAACATACACACCACTCGAATCCCAGGTATAATTGCCACTGGGCGAATTATAGATATCACAAGCTATGGGTGAAATATTACTAAAGGAAGTACATAAAAAATTAGAATTAATAACCACACCATGACCTGTTGCCAGGTAAAAAGCAGTGCCATTTATCAACATATCGCTGATCGACCCATAATAATAGGGCAGTGGATTGGAATTAAACCATGTAGTTCCAAAATCAGTTGAAACAGAAATTCTGGAACCACTACCTGATGCAACTCCTATATACATGGTATTCCCGTTGAACTGTATACTGGCAACGTTAACATTATTTGGATATATAATATTCCAGGTATCTCCAAGGTCAGTGGACTTATATAAACCACCAATGTTAGATGAAACATAAAGTGCATTCCCGTAAGATACCATATCAAATACATGTGTGAGGCTGTCATTAACATTTGTCCAGCTATCGGCATTATCAATGGATCGGAATACTCCTCCGCCGGGAGATCCATATGTGGCTACAAAAATTGTTGACCCAATGGTTGTAATTTTCCTAAGATCATTATTAGTTAAGCCATTATTTTTAAGTTGCCAGGTAACACCACTATCATTTGAAAGATACAACCCGCTATATGTAGCAGCAAAAATGGTATCATTACTGGCATGTAATTGCTGGATGGAGGTACTGATTCCTAAATCGCTCCAGGTATTTCCATTATTATCTGATACAAAAGCACCGTTAAATGCTCCAGCATAAATTTTATTATTATAAGAAATCAATGAATTTACGGTTTGAAAATTTAATCCTCCATTTACAGGTTCCCAGGTATTGCCATTATTTTGAGACGTAAAAACACCTCCCCATTCAATTCCTGCAAACAAGTTACCATTATGTTCAATTACTGAGAATGTTTTGGCATAATCAAGACTGTCACTTGCATGGAACCAGGAATTTCCATTGTCTGTGGATTTAAATATTCCCGTGCCGCCCGTACCGGCGAAAATATCTGTGCCATTTGTCGCAAGAGTATTAACATATGGATTTTCAAGCCCGCTATTCACCGGCGACCATGAGCTGCCATTATTTGTAGAAATAAAAATACCTTCCCTGGTAGCGGCGAATAAGTTATTTCCTTTTATTAACAAGGAATTAATGAATGTACTGGTAAGGCCATTATTTACCGCAGTCCACGAATTACCACCATCACTGGAAATATATACTCCACCGTTATCCGATCCGGCAAATAAATTGATGCCGTCAGTGACAATAGAATAAACATGCATGAATGCCGGAAATGATGTAGGTGTCCAGGAGATTCCACTATTTACAGACTTAAAAACTCCATTTTCTGTGCCGAGATACCAATCTGTTCCGATTGAAACAATTGATGTTGGAAGGGTTAGATTTAAACCGTTATTCGCCAATACCCAGTTTCCACCATTGTTGGTCGACATATACAAGACTCCATACCCCATGGTAAAAACAGTTGTGCCAACAGCACCTAAGAAATAATAGTTAGTATTTTGTAAACCCGTACTAACATTACTCCATGTTGCACCACTATCAGCGGAATGATAAATATTATTGAGAATAGATATAAATAAATTTGCCCCGGTGCATACAATGTCACCAGCAGGTCCATTGTGAATAAAACTCCACGAATCTCCATTATCGGAAGATCGGTTAATGCCGTTTTCATTTGTTGAAGCAAACAAATTATTATTTGCAAAAACAATTCTTTCGACATTACATGCATATGGCCCATTCGTTTGAATCCATTGACCATAATTTTTGCCAACCAGGCAAAACAAAATAATCAATAACAGGAACCAGGGTTTCAAATTACGATTAAGCATAAAAACAGTTTTTAGTTTATTTGCCAGAAAGAGCTATTTCCAGCTGAAAAGTTATAAAAGTAAACTGACTATAGGAAATTTTAAATATGAATATTTAAAATTTCCGGTTATCTATACCTGTCAGGAACTGAAACGACGCGTCACAAGATTTTTCAGTTGCCGGAATGAAGTTCCTTCATCTGTCCATTGGTAGTGAGGAGCAAGCTTTCCTGAAAGAATTTCGATAGCCGAGTTCAGATCCGTGCAATTGTTAAGAAGGTCAATAGCATTATTGTAATTTCCCAGGTCACCATCGAACAGTTCGTTTACAAAAGCGAATTTTTCGTTAATCCCGATTGATTTTTTGAGATCGCTGAGAGGATCCTGTTGCAACTTTTCCGCAATGCTGTTATCCTCTGCAGTTTCTTTAATACGGTCTCTTACCGTAGTTGAGCTGCTGAATTGCTGTCCAATCGTATGCGTTTCATCGAACAACGATGCGGTTACCGCTTTTACGGATGATTTGGTGAATTCACGTGAACGCTCTTTTTGAATAGCAGCCTGGGGTAAAGCAGCCTCTGTTACAGTTTCATTTTCCTCAGGAATCACAGGTGTTTCAACGGAGGCAAGAATTACTTCCGGCTGAACAGCAGGAGTCGATTCCTTCACCGGCTCCGGAGCCTGAATTGTTTTTTCGATATCAACAGGAATCTCTATATTATTTTTCACAGGAGTTACCAGATCGGCTTCTGTGAAAGCGATCAACTCGGGATCGGGAAAGGATGTATCTTCTTTTGGATTTTGAACTGGCTGTGCAACCGGTTTGTTCATTTCAGTTAAAAGCTCATAAGCCCGCCGGTAATTTTGAAGCAGGA
>JANWID010000335.1 GCA_025450095.1 Bacteroidia bacterium
AAATGACGATTTTAGTTTCTCAAAAAGTAAAATAAAACCGCCACCGCAAATCAATGCTATGAAAGGGAAAGCAACAGCGTCATACCATGGCAGTTTTGTTTTGGCAGTACTGATAACAATCAAAAAGGAAGCAGCACTGATCAATCCGAACAAAATGATATTTCCGGCAGGTTTCCTTCTTCCCCAGACAAGCCCTGTTACAAGTGAAATTAAAACCACATATTTCCATACACCGAGATGGGATTCGACCAAATTCCTGAAATAATAAAAGCTATCAGCTGCATGTTCTTCGCTCACATTCAGGTAGCGGCCGGTCAGTTCATTTTCAATAACAGCTTTTACATAGCCCGGCGAATAAAATTCCCTGACCATATAAAATCCAACCAACGGTACAACGGCTAAAATTATGGCAATGTAAACCGCCTTTGTTGTAAATAATCTCTTTAATCTACCTGATAATATTGCAAACAATATGAACCCTGGAACTATGATCAATGCTGCAATTCCCTTGGTTAATACACCACCGAGCAGGCATAGAGCAGTTAAATAAACCAGCTTGCTATTATTCTCATTGTTACTTATCCAAAAATAAAAAGTACAACCTGCAAGAAAAACCCACATGGTAAGCATGGAATCAAAATCTCCGTTTCGTGCAACATGATAATCAATGAAACCTGGAAATGTTGCAAGAGCTACCGAACCAATACATGACATGATATTGCTTTCAGAAACTTTGTACAATGTAATGAATACAACAATCATAGAGATTAAAGCCGCAAAAGCACTTGGTAGTCTTACAGCAAGTTCATTCACGCCAATAATTTTCATGAAAAACGCAATGTTCCAGGTTAAAAAGGGGGGCTTGGTATTCCACAAATCAGGTTCACCTTCATACATCACTACTAATGGATTTCCGGATTTAACCATTTCCATTGCATTGATTGCATTTCTTGATTCATCCCACATGCGCACACTGAGTGAATCGAGATTTCTGAAAACAACTGAGCTACATGCAATCAGTACAACAAACAAAAAAATTTTATGCTGATTTTTAATCATTGATTATGGTATCAATATTCACTCAAGCCAATAGAAATTATTTCTACCAGGGATCTTCAAGATCTTTAGGTACATATTTGTGATTACGCTCCACGTAATAACTCGCATTGGTTGTTTTTTTCAGTTTCAATCCTGATTTTCCAGTGAGGCGAAAAAGGACAGCTATTGGATAAAGGATCAGGAAAAAAATCACAGATAAAATAACTTTCGACATTACATATCCCATGGCTTGTGAAAGTTTCATCCAGCCAAAGGTGATCCATCCGGAAACGGTTTGTGATACAATCGGAATTATCAATAATATCACGCTGATAGTTAACAGGACTTTTAATCCTGATATCAGGTGAATAACGAGTAAACCCAAAACGATTGCAAGAATCGTTTCCAGGTTTTTTTCTTTTGAATACATCAAGAATTAAAATAAGGTGTAAATAAACGGAGCCAGAGCGCTTCCTCCTCCTATCACAATTAAAATACCCAACAACAATAATACTACAATTACCGGAGCAAGCCAGAATTTTTTTCTTGCACCCAGGAATTTAAAAATATCTTTTAAGAAATCCATTTCTGATCTGTTTAATTTTATTTAATCAAGTGTAAATTCAGTTTTCCAATTATCCTTTTCTTTCCATTCAGGTTGTTCAGTTTTGGTAAAAAGAAAATTATTGATCACCAGGTAATCCATTTCCGTTCTCATGAAACAACGATAGGCATCTTCAGGTGTACAAACAATTGGTTCTCCCCTAACGTTAAAACTGGTATTCACAAGCATTCCAAACCCGGTTTGATCACGAAATTTTTCAAGCAGGTTATGATACCTGGGATTGGTTTCTTTATGAACTGATTGGATTCGTGCTGAGAAATCAAGGTGAGTGATAGCCTGCACATCTGAACGGGGAACATAAAGCCTGTCCATCAGAGGCATTTCATAATAGTTTGAAGGTACTGGCTTACGTCGGTTTTCACGAACATCAGCAACCAATAACATGTATGGAGAAACATCATCAAGTTCAAAATACTTTGATGATTCTTCAGCAAGCACTGAAGGTGCGAAGGGCCTGAAACTCTCCCTGTATTTGATTTTCAGATTAAGTTTCTTTTGCATTTCAGGATTACGAGGATCACCCAAAATACTTCTTCCACCTAAAGAACGTGGTCCAAATTCCATTCGACCCTGGAACCAGCCTACTACATTGCCTTTGGAAATTATTTCAGCAACCTTCCCCGAAAGGACATTAAAATCATCAAAATAATGTACCGGGGCCTGATATTTACGAGCCATCTGCTCCACATCCAGATCAGGATAGATTGGACCCAGGTAGGAGCCTTTCATTTCGTCCATTGCACCCGATGGCTTTCGTTCCTTATCGGCATAAATGTGCCAGACTGCCAAGGCAGCACCAAGTGCTCCACCTGCATCGCCTGCTGCAGGCTGAATAAATACATTTTTAAAGATATTTTGCCGTAACAGCTTGCCATTTGCGACACAATTCAAGGCAACTCCACCTGCCATACACAGATTGTCGGAACCAGTCAAGCGTTTGGCTTCCTCGGCCATTTTAAAAACAACTTCCTCTGTTACCAACTGAATGGCAAAACCCAGGTCACAATGTTGTTGTTCAAGTTGTGACTCCGATTCACGACGGGAGAAACCGAACAATGTTTTCCACTTATCGTCTTTTACCATCCTTAAACCGGTGGCATATGAGAAATAATCCTGGTTTAACCAGATTGAACCGTCGGCTTTAATTTCTACAAGCTGATCTTTAATAAGAGAAACGAATCGCTTCACATTTTCAGATTTGGGATTCCCGTAAGGAGCCAAACCCATCAATTTGTATTCTCCTGAATTTACTTTGAACCCAAGAAAATAAGTAAATGCAGAATAAAGCAGACCAAGTGAATGTGGAAAATCGAGTTCTTTCAGAATTGTGATATTGTTTCCTTTACCATGACAAATTGAAGCTGTCGCCCACTCTCCTACACCATCAATTGTCAAAATTGCAGATTCTTCATAAGGAGAAGGAAAAAAGGCACTGGCAGCATGAGAAAGGTGATGCTCAGGAAAAAGCAACTTTAATTTTCCTTTGTCATATGATTCTATTTTTTCAAGCTCTTCCTTAATGACCTTTTTGAGGAACATTTTTTCACGCAACCAAACAGGCATTGACATCATGAATGACTGAATTCCCTTTGGAGCAAAACCATAATATGTTTCCAACAATCTTTCAAACTTCAGCAAGGGCTTATCATAAAACACCACTGCATCCAATTGATCGATGGTCAAACCGCTGTATTTAAGACAAAATTTCACCGCCTCTGTTGGAAAGCCCGGATCGTGCTTTTTCCTGGTAAAACGCTCTTCCTGGGCGGCAGCAATGATTTCACCATTTTGTATGATGGCTGCGGCGGAATCGTGGTAAAAGGCTGAAATGCCTAGGATGTACATAATTTATCAGTGATTTTTAAGGAGGCAAATTTAGGAAAGAAAAACATCTAAAAATGAAAAATCCAATAAATAAATTCCTCACAATATATTGATTTAAAATCACTTATACATTCAAATTTCTTTAAAAATCGAAACACAACCTGCCGGTTATTGTATTGAAACAAATTTCTCTTTGATAATCCGCATGAAATATTGAATTTTACCCCTGCTTTCAATTGTCCTTCAACTGGTTTCTGATATATCAGCAGAAATTTTCAAAAGTCGGAAACTCTCACTGTTACTCAAACCGAAACATTGTGGAATCCTGAACATTTGGATGCTTAGGTGTGAAAGGCGCAATTCTAACATATTTAGCAGTTCCATACAAAGCATCAAATCAAGCCTGAATTAAATGGTCTTCAGCAGTATTGTTTTCTTACTTTATTTTTTGCCTGTTTTTTTAACCGTTTATTTTCTGGTCGACCGGAAATACAAGAACGGCGTTATCCTGGTTTCAAGTATTATATTTTATGCCTGGGGAGGTCCGAAATTTATTTTTGTGATTTTAGGTACAACCATGATCGACTTTTACCTGGTCAGATGGATGTACTATGCTAAAAAACAGATTTACAGGAAAATTTTTCTGCTTGCATCACTTTCAATCAATGTGGGTTTGCTTTTCTATTTCAAATATGCAAACTTTTTTATTGAAAACATCAACCAGGTATTGTCGGCTGCAGAGTACAGGGAGCTTGCATGGTTGAATGTGGTACTTCCTATCGGAATATCTTTTTATACGTTCGAAACTATCACCTATGTAGTTGATGTTTACAGAAGGGTACATGCACCACTTCATAAATTCTGGGATTACCAATTGTACATCATCTTTTTTTCAAAGCTAATTGCCGGTCCGATTGTCAGGTATCATGAAATCGCCGATCAAATTTCAGACAGATTCAGCAATGAAAACAACGAAAACAGGTTAACCGGATTTTACCGTTTTGTTTTAGGCTTATCAAAAAAAGTCTTGCTTGCAAACCCACTTGGATTATATGCCGACCAGGTCATGAATCCAAACTTTACACAAATAGATTCACCCATAGCCTGGTTAGGAATCCTTGCTTATGCATTGCAGATTTATTTTGATTTTTCAGGGTATTCAGACATGGCAATTGGAATTGCAAAAATGGTTGGCTTTGTATTTCCTGAAAATTTCAACAATCCCTACATTTCACAAAGCATCACTGAATTTTGGCGCAGGTGGCATATCACTTTGGGAAAATGGATGAAGAATTATCTCTATATCCCCTTAGGAGGCAACAGGGTTCACAGTAAGCGCAGAGTATATTTCAACTTATGGATCGTCTTCCTCGCTTCCGGATTCTGGCATGGAGCTTCCTGGAATTTTATCATCTGGGGTGCATTTCACGGATGTTTCCTGGTGATGGAAAGAGCATTTTTAAACACAATTTATGCCCGGCTGAACATCTATATCAGGATTCTGATTAATTTCATAATAGTAATGGTAGGATGGGTATTTTTCAGACTTGAATCACTGGATGAAGCATTAAATTATTTAAGGCTGATGTTTAATTTTAGCTTTTTGAATATGCCGACACCAGGATATCAAGTGTTTATTACGATGGCCTTTGCATTATTCTTTGCATTTTTTGCAATATTACCATATGGTCAGTCTATCCAGGATAAGGTATATTTCAAGGTTTTCAGTACCAGGTTACATTGTGTATTTTTACCTGTTACAATTTTATTATTTGTTGTTTGTGTAGCCATGATATCCGGCTCAGGTTTTAATCCATTTATTTATTTCAGATTCTGATGAAAGATAAACCTGGAATCAAACGATTTTTAATTGGAGCTGTTTTCATTTTATTATGGAGCAGTTGGATACAGAGCACCTTCAAATTTGTAAAAGAAAAACATTTACACGGAGATGTGAAGGAAGTAGCAGATGTTACATTTGACTTTCCACTATGGTTCTCAGGGGAATTCCAGGAAAAAAAGGAAGATTTTCTGAATAACAATTTTGGATTCCGAAATACTTGCATCAGAATTAATAATCAGATTGATTTCAGTTTGTTTAACAAAATAAATGCTAAAGAAATCGTTGTGGGAAAGGAAAACACTTTGTATGAAGTTTCCTATATCAATAACTACCTTGGAAAGGATTTTAAAGGAGATCAAATGCACCTGGAGCGGCTGCAAAAACTCCAAAGCCTTTCTGATACTTTAAGCAAACTTAATAAAACTCTTTTAGTAGTAATTGCTCCGGGTAAAGGCAGTTTTTTCAGCGAGTTTATTCCGGATGAATTAAATACTGGTAAGTCGAGGAACAATTATGAATCCTTTATTGAACAAAGCAAGAATTTTCCAAACTTAAACCTGATAGATTTCAGCGCATTATTCAATCGAATTAAAACTAAAACACCATATCACTTATTTCCAAAATTCGGGATCCATTGGGCTCCATATGGTGTTGAGATTTGTGCTGATTCCATTCTCAACACAATTGAAACCAAACGATCAATAAAATTAAGAAGACTTAAAATGTCTTCCATAGAATTAAAGGAAGCAGAAGGTGTTGATTTTGATATTGGTGATGGAATGAACCTATTATTCAGACCGGGCACTGATATACTTGAATATCCGGTTCATGAATACTTACGTCCTGAAGGATTTGTGAGACCAAAAATCACAGTCATAAGTGATAGTTTCTATTGGAATTTGTATGAGAGATTCAAATATTCATTTGAGGAGAATACCTTCTGGTATTACTACAGGGATCTCAAATATATTAACCAGGGAAATGCGCCCACACCCACAGCTGATGAAATTAGAAACCAGGTTGCCAATTCTGATATTATCATGATACTGACAAATGAATCTCAGACTAAAGACCTGGGCTGGGGCTTTGTGGAATCCTGTTACCAGGTATTTTTCAATAAATAATTTGAAACCCGGAAATTTTTGAATCAATTCTTATTTGACAAATTCAATTGAAAAATCATCTATAAGAACAGCTTTTTCACCTGTATTCCACAAGTAACTGGTAAAGGATACTTCAGGATATAAATTTTGAGGGAAATCAAATTGTTGAGTCACAAAAATCCATTTATCTCCCTGGGTAATTTCCTTGCTCAAATCGAGCCCAAACCAGGCAATATTGGTAGTGCCTTCATCAAATGTAGCTACGATAGTACTGGAAGGTCTGGAGTTTTGACTCTTAACCCAGGCTGAAATAATAAATTTATTTGGTTTCATAGTTGCCAGTTCATCTCCGCCAAGCTTTAGACCCATTCCAAAATTAGATGTGGCATCAGTTCTGGAACAGTACTTACCTGAATGGGAATCACCTTTGAACAAAGAGGCATTATTGAAGCCCCAATCCACATAATTATCAAAGTCATTAAAATACATATTGTGCGGACGTACCTGCTCAGTGCTACAGGAGCTGACAAGTATGCACATTAATCCGATAAAATTAAATTTCAATATACTATTGAGGTGACCTTTTTTCATTTGTGTTTAGTGTTAAAACGGTAAGAATTTAATTGTATTACAATCCCAAATCATCATGTTTATAAATGTAATATGCATCTGATCTCATCACGCTATCAAGACTCAAATTCATTTTTTTAGACTTACTTTCCAGGTCTTTCATCCAGGTTGGATTTGCAAGCATCATTTTGTTATAGTATTGCTGACCGTCAACCGAAAAATTATCTTTCCAGGCCGCTTGTGGGATCAGTGAAGCTTCATTTCCAGAATATAGTTCCAATATTCTTTCTCCAATAAACTTCGCCTTAACCTGTCGGCCACTATCATTCACATGTCCCAGGTCAGTAAAAATACTATTCATTTTACCAGACATCAAACTATCAAGGTCGACCAGTGCTACTTTGTTTGAATAATCAGCAGCTAATTCCTTTGAGATAGCATTACACTGATCAATGCTTTTAAATGCGTAATACATTGGGATATTCGCATTTGTTGAATGAGGTAAAGTTGCAATAATTACCTTAATATTTTCAGCTATTGAGAGATCAATAATACTTTTAATATTTCTGTGAAAAGGTAAAAGTTCCTTCTGACTGGAATAATTCATCTCTGTATGTGGAACATCAGTTTGAACTGAATTAGCGAGGTTAACCCATGCTGGAGACTTATCAAACCGGA
>JANWID010000336.1 GCA_025450095.1 Bacteroidia bacterium
CAGCGGATATGGGATGCCAGCCACACCAGGGAGCAGGTTACCTCGATAGTTACGATCCGGAAATCAATAAAAAATATTCTGCATTTTACAAAGTGCAAATGCCGATTGGTAAGGGAATGAAAATTCCTGAAATGTACGATGCCGCCATCGGTGGAAAATTAAAAGCATTATGGCTGATGGGGGAAGACAATGTACAAACCGATCCGAATACGCTTCATGTTATAAAAGCAATGAGCAACCTGGATCTGTTGGTGGTTCAGGAATTATTCATGACCGAAACAGCGAAGCTGGCTCATGTTATTTTACCGGCATCATCATTCCTTGAAAAGAGTGGCACATTTACCAATGGCGAGCGAAGGATACAACGTGTGCAGGCTGTGGTGGAACCTCTTGAAGGAACCAAACCCGATGGCCAGATCGTTGCTGAAATTATGATACGCATGGGTTATGATCAAACTCACTATGATCCAAAATCACTGCTTGAGGAAATTTCGCAGATCGTTCCTTTCTTCGCGGGTGTTAAATGGGATGAGTTGGGAGAAAACGGAAAACAATGGCCTGTACTTCCCGACGGAACAGACACTGAAATTTTACATATTGAAACTTTCAAACGGGGTAAAGGAAAATTCCAGGTGGCAACATGGAAAGAGTCAGAGGAATTGAAAGTAAACAGTTCCGAATTTCCTTATATTCTTACCACCAACCGTGAATTAGAACACTATAATTGCGGTACCATGACCCGGAGAACCGGCAATGTGGAAATTCTGACAGACGATGTATTATTGATAAATCCTGAAGATGCTCAAAAGCACCTGATCAATGATGGCGAAATGGTATGCGTGATTTCTGCGCGAGGCAAGATCGATGTAAAAGCGAAAATAACCGATGAGGTGCGCCCCGGAGTGTTGTCATCCACATTCCATTTCCCTGAAGTGCGAATGAACGATCTTACATCAAGCATCAGCGACAGCGAAGCAATGTGCCCGGAATATAAAGTTGTAGCTGTGAATATACGCAAGAGTAAGGGGAGGCACAGGGATTTAGCAATGGTATCAAAATAATAAGGTACGGATTACAGATTCAGGTCGCTGCGGAATCGGATGTACAGATTACAGATCATATACGATGAAAATCCATCTGTAATCTGTACATCCGATTCCGCGTCAATAATGAATCTGTAATCCGTACCTAATTCTATTTTTTATGATCAATATCGTAAATAAGATTAAAACACACCGGGTTGCTATTGCACAATCCATTGTTCGTGTAAGCCGGAAAGAAACCATCGACGCCATTTTGAACAGGCAGGTTCCCAAAGGAGATGTATTTGAAGCAAGCCGGATAGCTGGTTTGTTTGGCGTTAAAAAAACAAGCGACATTATTCCGGATTGTCATCCCATTCCCGTGGAATTTACAGAGATCCGACATCATATTGAAGAACTGGAAATAATTTCGGAAGTGGAAGTGCATACCATTTATAGAACAGGTGTGGAAGTGGAAGCCATGCACGGAGCATCGGTTGTAGCGCTAACGATTTATGATATGCTAAAACCGTTAGACAAGGATATTGAAATTACTTCCATCCGGTTGCTGAAAAAGAAAGGCGGCAAATCGCAATACAAAGAATATCCGGAGAAAGAACTGCATGCTGCGGTAATAGTTTGTTCCGATAGTATTTCTGCTGGTAAAAAACAGGACCTGGCGGGTAAGGCGATCATTGAAAAGCTGCAGTCAATGGATATTCCTGTAAAGGATTATATAATCATACCGGATGAAATTGACAGCATTAGAGAAAAAGTGACTGCCCTGCACGCCGCCAATGCCGATCTTGTTATTATTACCGGTGGTACCGGACTTTCAAAGCGGGATGTCACTCCCGAGGCCATACGTCCGTTGCTGGATCGTGAAATCCCGGGCATCGCGGAAGCGGCCAGGAGTTATGGAATGGAACATATGCCGTATGCCATGCTCTCGCGTAGCCTGGCCGGGTTGAAAGGGAAAACGCTCATACTGGCTCTGCCTGGTTCCACCCGTGGCGCACAGGAAAGCATGGATGCGTTATTTCCATACCTGTTGCACCTGTTTCGTGTTATGGAAATGGAACCACATGAAGGCTTTTAAATGATGAATCGTTATGATCCGCCGCGGCGGATGATCTATTATGATTTATTTATTATGATTTTTTGTGAATGATTATGGTGTATTAGCAATGGAAAAGAAAATAATTTCTTCATTAGAGCAAAACAGGGGTGTATTTCAGAAAATTTTTGAGAACACACCAGAGCCTGAATACCGATGGCGCGAACGCGAAGGGAAATGGAATTTACTGGAAGTAGTTTGCCATTTGTATGATGAAGAAAAGGAAGATTTCCGTGCCCGGATAAAATCCGTACTTGAAAACCCGGAGAATCATCTCGTGCCAATCGATCCGGAAGGGTGGGTGACAGAAAGAAACTATTCCGCTCAGTCATTCGAGGACATGTTGGAAAAATTTTTAAAGGAACGCGATTTTTCCATCAGCTGGCTGAAAAGTCTGACTGGTGCAAACTGGGAAAGTACCTATAGCCATCCGAAGTTAGGTTCGTTGTCTGCGAAATTATTTTTGTCAAACTGGCTGGCACATGATTATCTTCATATCCGGCAGATAACCAGAATCCGTTACCATTATCTCCAGTATTATTCAGGACAGAAACTCGACTATGCCGGTAATTGGTGACATTTACAATTCTGAAAAACACAGCATCACACTATGAACTGGATACTGTTAGTTATTGCCGGGTTGTTTGAAGTTGCATTTGCCTTTTGTCTCGGGAAAGCAAAAGATGAAACAGGTAATACTTATTTTTTCTGGATGGGTGGCTTTTTAATCTGCCTTGCCATTAGCATGATATTGCTTTACAAAGTAACACAGGTACTACCAATCGGCACCGCCTACGCAGTCTGGACCGGCATCGGCGCAACGGGAACAGCACTTGCCGGAATCATCTTTTTTAAAGAACCTGTTTATTTCTGGAGAGTGTTTTTTATTACTACACTTATTGCTTCGGTGATTGGGTTGAGGGTGGTGACGAAATAATTTCCCTATAAAGAATTTTTCTCCTTTAGTTTACTTTACCATCGTACTTTTATTTGTTGATATACCCTTGATCAAGCTCAAAGTAGATCCTAACATTTTTGTTGCCTATCATAACCGGATTAGTTTGTATTCCAAGTATTCTTACTTTGTATTCTTTCACTTTTGGATTAAACAAATGATCGCAGTGACCACCCCATTCTATATATGTCCAGCTTCCACCTTTTATTCTGTAGTAATTTGTCTCATGAAAACAAAGTGACTTCTTGAATATTTTTCTTCTTTTTATTTTCCCTATTATTTCAGCTCCTATTTCTAAAGTATCATTAATTGGAATAGACATTAATTGATTTTTCTGATTGCTTTTCATAAATAATCTTGTATTTACTGGTATTTTAACCGAGTCTCTGTGATCAATTATTATTGTAACTGATTTAATAAAATAATATAAGTTTCCCGTACCAATAACTTTTTCCTTATTTAAATCTAAACTATTTTGTGAAAAGCATGCTGGTGTTAAAAAAAAACAAAATACAAGGAAGTATAGGTTGTCGATTTTTCTTTTAGGAAAAATATTCAATTGATGCAATTTGACTTTCATATATTATTTAATTCTATTAAAATGTCAAAATTTGGATGCCCAAAGCGATGACTTATAATTTAAATGTAGTAGAAATAGACTGTAATAATAGTATAAAAAAAACCAGACCCTGTCAGAGTCTGGTTTTTGATTATTTTAACAAAATATTAATTATTCGCAATCTTCATTTTACTAAACGTATCATCCTTCAGGCAATCAATTGCTTTAAGATAAAATGGATTGACGGTATTAATTACCTGCCAGTAGGCATCTGTATTCCAGAGATCACGGGCGACGAGGGCTTTTAACTGCACTTTAATCAGGTTACGGGAAACGGCCAGTCCAGCACTGTCTTTGGGTACTTCTTTCTTAACACCATAAGCTACCATTTCATTTATCATTTTATCGTCGATGGTAAATTTGCTTTTAAAAGTGGCGATATCAGGATAATTTGCAAGAAGGGTCTTGCGATTGTTGTCTGTATAATTTAAGGCGTATTCGTACAAGACAGATTTCCGAAGAAGATCGTTGTGATATTTACTGTTCAGCGTTGTGTCGAGCGGAACAAAAATATCAGGCATAATTCCTCCGCCTCCATAAACCACACGTTTTGCCTGGGTGTAATATTTCAGCGAATCGGCAAATTTAATGCTATCGACATTATAAAGTTCGCCATGCTTGAAACGGTTTGAAATATCCATTTCATATTCCTCGTCGCCTTCTTCATATGATTTCTGAATACAACGTCCGGAAGGAGTATAGTAGCGTGCAACAGTTAAACGTACTGCAGAACCGTCGGGCAGCGGGAACGGTTTCTGAACAAGGCCTTTTGCAAATGAACGGCGGCCAACAATCAAACCGCGGTCCCAGTCCTGGATGGCGCCGGAAACAATTTCACTGGCAGAGGCGGAACCTTCATCGATCAGGATTACCAGCTTTCCTTTTTCAAATCCACCTATGGATGAAGAATAATATTCCTGGCGGGTACTGGTGCGGCCTTCGGTGTAAACGATGCGTTTATTATCCGGTAAAAATTCATCAGCCAGTTCTATGGCGCGGTTCAGATAGCCACCACCGTTAGCAGTAAGGTCTATAATGAGCTGTTGCATACCCTGTGCTTTCAGTTTTGAAAGCGCTTCTTTGAATTCTTCCACCGTGGTATCGGCAAACCTGCTGATTTTAATATAACCCGTTTCAGCAGTACCCATATATGCGGCATCGATACTGAACAGTGGAATTTTATCGCGGGTGATTTCGAAATCGAGAAGATCCGGTTCTCCTCTGCGGAAGATATCAACCTTTACCTTGGTACCTTTATCGCCACGTAACTTTTTCATTACATCGTTATTGGTGATTTTTGTTCCCGCAACATTTACATCGTCTATTTTAATGATCCGGTCACCGGCACGTATTCCAATTTTTTCAGAGGGTCCGCCTACTATAGTCTGCGTAACCATGATGGTATCTTCAAAAATATTGAACTGGATACCGATGCCTTCGAACTTCCCGACAAGGGGCTCGTTCATATCTTTTAGCTCTTTAGCAGGAATATAAACCGAATGTGGGTCGAGATCTTTTAAAACGGAAGTGATTGCCGTTTCTGTCAGCGCTTCCTGGTTTGCCGAATCCACATAAGCGAATTCGATCATTTGTAATAATGCGTCAAATTTCCTCGCCTGCATGCTTTGCGCAAGTATCGGTTCGGATACTGAAACCAGCAGGCATAACAGGGTTGTCAGAATGGATTTAATCATATGATTGGTTTTTGAAATCTGAAAATTATACGTATTCCCGGCCACAATTATTATGCCTTACAGCACTGTATTAAAGTGTGTGCGCGACATATGAATGTTGTCAATTTCGCTTTTTCTCCGGTGTTACCGCAAGGGCCTGGAGATCGCGGTCAAACAGGTACATTCCACCTTTATCATTTCCGATCAGGTTGAGCTTATCGAGAATATGTCTTGCAAGAGCTTCCTCTTCTATTTGTTCGGATACGTACCACTGGAGGAAATTATGTGTTGTGTAATCCTTTTCAGCAAGACAGCTATCCACGAGCTTGTTAATTTCATCGGTAACATGAATCTCATGTTTCAGGATTTGCTCAAATATTTCCTGGATTCCTTTAAAATTAGCTGGAGGAGCTTTTAATGTGGGTACCAGTCCGTGACCACCACGCTCGTTGATGAACATGATCAGCTTGAGCATGTGTAGCCGTTCTTCATCGGCATGCTTGTAAAGGAATTTTGAAACTCCGAGATAGCCTTTTACCTCTGACCACGATGCCATGGCAAGATAATATTGAGAAGAGGCTGCTTCCAACTCTACCTGTTGGTTCAGCAGGGTTCCGATTTTTTTACTCAGCATAGGAAATAATTTTTTAAAGTTTACAGTATAAAATTTA
>JANWID010000337.1 GCA_025450095.1 Bacteroidia bacterium
CGTAAAGTAATTTTTGAACCCTTATTCAGGAATTATGTGTTTGTGCGGCTGATTCCTGAAGATTTCATTAAGCCATTGGAAATCAGTGGAGTTTTTCGTTATGTTTGCAGGCTCAAAAAACCAGCACCGGTACGCGATTCAGAGATTGAAGCCATCCGCAGGTTCTTGTCGGAATACCGTTCGGTGAAGCTTGAAAAAATAAATGTGGGAGTGAACGATGCAATTGAAATACTGTACGGGCCTTTCATGGAGAAAACCGGAAGGGTGACACAGGTGAATGATAATTATGTGAAAGTGATGATCCGCTCCTTAGGATATTCACTGGTAGCCACGGTCAGCCGCTCAGGTATCCGGAAACTGGAAAACATTTCAACTTAAAATCTATCAATCAGGAAATCTTGTCCGGCCAGACTGCATTTCAAGGTAAATATTTATGAGAAATACACAACGAATTCTGCTATGGTTGTTCTGCTGTTTTTTATTGCTGTCAGGCGGATGTATTCAGTACAAGAAAGTACCCTATTATAAAAATGTTTCCGAAACTTCCGATTCGGTCAGCATCATAAACAATTACACCGACCCTGTAATTCAGAAAAATGACATTCTGAAAATCACGGTATCCAGCCTTGATCAGGATGTTACCCGGTTGTTTAGCTTTAATGCAGAAGATCCCGTGAACGGATTTTCCAATTCTTCAGGTTCCAGTTACCTGGTCGATCCTTTGGGATATATACGCATGCCGTTAATAGGTCCGGTTAAAGTTGAAGGCATGACCACATGGAGTGTTCGTGATTCTATCACCCGGTTGTTACAACCTTACTTAAAAGAAACCGTAGTGGAGATCCGGATCACAAGTTTCAGGATCACTGTTAGTGGTGATGTTGCAAAGCCGGGTGTGTATACGATCCTGAACGAACGACTTTCGCTTACAGAAGCATTGACCATGGCCGGCGATCTGAATATTTCAGGTATGCGTGATAATATTCTGCTCATTCGCGATGAAAACGGAATACGTAAATATGTTCGATTTGATCTTAGTGATAAGAATATTTATAATTCACCCTATTTTTACCTGCGTAGTAACGACGTGGTATATGTGCAGCCGGGCAGAATTGTAACACGCGATATTAATTTCAGGAACCTTACTTACCTGGCAACTATCGTTTCACTGGTTGCCGTGATCATTTCAATTACCCAAAACTGATAATGGATTCAAGCGATAAGGATTTAACAGAAGGACACGAGAGCCTGAGTCTGAATCATTTTCTGAAAAAGGTCACCTATCACTGGCCTCTCTTTGTGATGAGCGTTTTCGTGTGTGTGGCTGCCGGGTTCGTTTATTTCAGATATACGGTACCGGTATATGAAGTGAAAGCAGCTATTATCATTAAGGATGAGCGGAAGGATGCCAGCTACAATATTCTGAAAGAACTGGACTTGGTGAATAAGACCGTTGCTCAGGAAACTGAAATGGAATTATTGAAATCAAACTCGCTGGTCGGCCAGGCTGTTTTCGAACTTGAACTTTACATCCGTTATATTGAAGAAGGCCGTGTAAAGAAAAGTGATGTTTATGATGAGACCCCCGTGCATTTTCAAACACTTGCTGATGCACCTGTTTTTTATGGTAAAGAGCTCGAAATAATGATTCAGAAGAACGACAAGTTTACCGTACTTTTTCCTGATGGATCATCAGTACAAACTGCGTTGAATGAGCCCCACACATTCCGACAGGCTAAATGGCGTCTTGTAAAAAACACGAATGCTTCCAAACCGTTTACCGGCGACAATATCAAAGTACATGTTTCGGATCCTGCCCTGGTTACCACCAATTACCAGGAACGCCTCAAAGTCGGATTCACCAACAAATCAAAAGCAGTTGTAGAGTTAAGCATTAACGAGATTAACCCGAAAAGAGGCATCGACTTTCTGAACAAGTTGATCGAAGTTTATAATATTGGTTCCATCAATGATAAGAACCAGGTAGCAAAAAATACGATGGCTTTCCTCGATGAACGACTGAGCTATCTCACATCAGAACTTTCACTTGTTGAGAAAGAAGTGGAACAGTACAAAAGCAGTAAAAAGATCACCGACATTTCATCCGAATCGCAATTATATCTGGAAGCGGCTAAAGAAAAAGACACCCAGCTGAACCAGGTAAAATTCAAACTGCAGGTATTAAATGAAATCAGCAGATATGTAAGCACATCAAATGTGAACGAGCCAATGCCTGCCATTTTCGGAATAGATGATGCCATCCTGCAGGCTCAGCTTTCGTCATTCAATGTATTGTTGGTAGAACGGGAAAGAATGCTTGCTACTGCCGGTCCGAAAAGTCCTTTGCTGGAGATCAAGGAACAACAGATTCATTCAGCCCGTAAATCGATTGAAGAAAACCTGGTTTCTTTAAGGAGAGTTCTGGAAACATCCGAACGTGAACTGGAATCGCAATCGCTGAAAATCGAAAGTAACATCCGTCAGATTCCGACTATTGAAAGGGAATTCATCAGCATCAAGCGACAACAGTCGATCAAGGAACAATTGTATTTATTCCTGCTGCAAAAACGCGAAGAAGCTGCACTCACATATGCATCGGCTGTTGCCGATAGCAAGGTGGTAGACACTGCGAATACTACGAATATTCCAGTGAGTCCGAAACGCGGCCTCGTTTTACAGTTATCGCTGGCATTGGGACTGATACTTCCATTCAGTTATATTTACCTGAAAGATCTTCTCAACAATAAGGTGATCTCTGTGGAAGATCTGCATACGGTTTCGCAAATTCCATTGTTGGGAGGAGTTACTTTTAAACAATCGGAAAGTAATATCATGATTACGCCCGAGAGTAAGAGTACCATTGCAGAGCAGTTTCGGGCCATCCGCACCAACCTGCATTTCATTCATGGTAAGGAAAGTGAATTTGGAAGGGTTTCGCTGGTTACTTCCAGCATTTCGGGTGAAGGAAAAACATTTTTTGCCGTTAACCTTGCACTGTCTCTTTCCATAGCAAACCGCAGAGTGATTCTTCTGGAAATGGATTTGCGAAAACCTAAATTATCGAAATACCTCGGTCTCGATAACGATCACGGATTGAGTCAATATCTTATCGGTCTTACATCATTGGAATCGGTAATCCGAAAATCTGGAGTTCATGAAAATCTGGATGTTATTTCTTCGGGTCCTGTTCCGCCCAATCCTTCTGAAATGCTGATGGGCACTGCCATGGACCAGCTCATCGGGAAACTAAAGCAGGAATACGATGATATTATAATCGACACAGCACCAATTGGACTTGTTGCTGATGCGCAGATAATCGCAAGATTTGCGAATGCCACCATTTTTATTATTCGTCACGGTTATAGTCACAAATCTCAGATTCACAGCCTGGAGATGCTCTATCGCGAACAGAAACTTCCGGGGTTGAGCATTGTGCTGAACGGTGTTAATATGGAAGGAAGATTTGGTTATGGTTATGGAGCGGGTTACGGTTATGGTAAGGATTATGGATATTTCGATGATAACGGAGCAGAAAACCAGAAACTTTTCCGGCGATTATGGAATCTGCTGCGAAGGCTTTAATACGTAGTTGCAGCATTAAGGAAATTTTATTTTGCTGCAACCCAATACATGACACTTCGGCGTAAAATATATATCCGGCCGTCTAAAGGCTGGCAGCTCATCAACTGGTCGGAACTTGCCGCATACCGCGATCTTCTTTATTTTCTTACCATTCGGGGAATAAAGGCCCGTTATGCTCAATCGGTCCTTGGAGTTAGCTGGGCAGTCATTCAGCCATTATTCTCGACCGTTATATTTACAATTATATTCGGGAAGCTTGCCAAAGTAGGTTCCGATGGAATGCCATATGCGCTCTTCAGTTTCACAGCTATGGTTCCCTGGAATTATTTTGCATCCACACTCACTGAATCTGCAAACAGCCTTGTGGTGAATGCCAGCATGATTAACAAAGTATATTTTCCAAGACTCATCCTTCCGGTGGCTGCGGCATTTTCCAAAATGCTCGACCTTCTTATCGGGCTGGCGGTTCTTGGAGGATTCATGATATATTTCAAGGTCATTCCTTCAGTAGCATTATTGATGTTACCCGTTTTTATGATCATGTTGCTGTGCACGTCACTGGGTATCGGGATGGTTTTATCTGCCATGTCGGTACAATACCGGGATGTGAAGCATGCACTAACATTTATCGTTCAGTTGCTGATGTATACCGCTCCTGTGGTTTATCCATTATCCATTATTCCTGAGAAATGGCGCTTGATTTATTGTCTGAACCCGATGGTAGGAGTCGTGGAAGGATTCCGTGCTGCAGTATTCGATAAGGAATTTCCATGGGATTGCATTCTTGCCGGAGTTCCGGTTGCAACAGGTATTTTTGTTTTCGGTGCTTTCTATTTCCGGAGGATGGAGAAAAACTTTGCAGATCTCGCTTAAAGTATTAAAACAAAAAACAGAACCAGGATTCTCCCATGAGTGAAACGGTGATTAAAGTCAGCAACCTTTCAAAAAAATACCGCATCGGTTATCGCGAAAAGAAGAACGATACACTGTTTGGCAGGATGGGAGATATTATTAAAAGTCCTGTCAGTAATTTTCGCAAGATCCGGGATATGGCTAATTTCAGCGATAACGGAGAGAATGTTCACTGGGCATTAAAAGATATTGATTTTGAAGTGAAGGAAGGCCAGGTGTTGGGAATCATCGGACACAATGGAGCGGGTAAAAGCACTTTGTTGAAAATACTCAGCAGGATCACACCTCCTTCAATTGGAGAAATAGAAATTACAGGAAGAGTTTCCTCATTGCTGGAAGTTGGAACAGGATTTCATTCGGAACTCACCGGGCGGGATAACATTTACATGAATGGCACTATTCACGGCATGACACGCCGGGAGATCGCATCGAAACTCGATGAAATCGTTGACTTCTCCGGTGTGGAAAAATATATCGATACCCCTGTTAAATTTTATTCTTCCGGTATGAAAGTACGTTTAGGCTTCGCCGTTGCAGCGAGCCTCGAACCGGAGATTCTCATCATTGATGAAGTGCTGGCGGTGGGTGATGCCGAGTTTCAGAAAAAATGCATCGGCAAAATGAAGGATGTTGCCGATCATGGCCGGACTATTTTATTCGTTAGTCATGATATGGGTGCGGTGAAAAATTTATGCCCCGAAACTATCATCCTGAAAGGTGGTCGCATCTTCGACAGGGATGAATCTGAAAAAGCGATAATCCGGTACATGGAAGACCTCGCAACATTTTCGGCCGGAGAGAATAACAGCAGCAAAATTATTGAGGTTCGTGAAATGAAAGTTCAGGGGAAACAGGCACTGAACAAAGCCATCTTGAAAAGTAACCGCAGTATTGTGCTGGAAGTAATGGTGAATTCGGCGATCGACTCCATGGAAATGTCGTTCGGATTCGATATCTTTAACAGTTTCGGTGTAAAGATCATGCATCTGCGTAGCGATGCACAACAAAAATTCAGACTGGAAAACGGGTTGAACAAACTCCTGGTGGAATTTGATTATGTACCCTTGTTGTCGGGCACTTATCACGTTAACGGCTGGATTGCTGAATATAAAGGAAAACGGATATGGGAACATACCGACTTGTTATTACTGGAAGTAATACCCGACAATACATTTTATGATCACCAGGGTCATTTGAAAAATGCATTATTGGTCCCCGCTGTAAATTTCAGCGTGCATGGATCATGAAGATTTAAATATGGATACCAGGAAAGAATCGATACCATCACTCCAGGAACAGGAATTATTTTATAATGAATACTGGTCGCGTCACCGGCCGTATGGACGATTTAAGACTGCACGCGTTGCGCGCATCATTGAATACCTGAGTGAGATTAAAAAGAAAAGGATCGGCTCAGAGATACTGGACCTGGGATGCGGTGATGGCCGGAGTGTTCCCATCTGGAATGTTTTCGGCAGAGCCACGGGTATCGATCTTTCGGCAGCGGCAGTGGAACAGGCAGGACGTAATTTCCCGGGATTGAAGTTTGTTTGTGGTGATGCGGTGCATTCACCTTTTGAAGATAACTCTTTCGATATAGTAATTTCCCAGGAAGTTGTCGAACATATAGAAAACCAAACAGCTTATGTTGATGAGTGTCACCGGTTGCTCAGGAAAGATGGATACCTGGTGCTCACCACTCCGAACAAATATTATTTTGACAATCTAAAAGGTGGCAACTATTCAAAGCAACCCATCGAAAAAATAATGACTTCGGCCGAACTTCACCGGTTACTTAAAAACAAATTCCAGGTTATTCGCATGGAATCGGTGGTGATTGCTCCGGCAGACTTTGGCATCTACCGGTTTTTCTACAGCAGGATCATTATAAATTTATTCAAGCTGTTAAAAATGGATTTCCTGCGAAGAGAATTGATCCGGAGGAATCTTTTGGGAGTTCACCTGTGTGTATTGGCCTGTCCGAAATAATTACCGGTTGATCAACGGTACTACAATGCAATTGATTTTTTTCCTGAACAACCATTGACGGGACACATTCTCCTGACGATTCCCAATTTTGTAACCGCCGGCAGCCAGTATGTGCTGCTATCGTTGTACAGAATTTATAAGGAGCATCACCGCACATTTATTTTGGTTGATGATGCACAAGGTCGTTTCCCGGATGAAGTCGATCGCGATGATCGGCTGGTGCTTGCAAAAAAAGGTTATCTCGGAATCTGGGACGGAATTAAATATTCGTACCATTTATCACGGGTTATAAACAAAAATAAGATCCGTGTTGTGCATTCATGGGACTACCGGTCAGAAATTTGGGAAGCTCTTGCGTGTAAGTTGGCGGGTATACCTTATGTTTTTACCAAGAAGAATAATGCGTGGTCAGGAAAATGGAAATTAAAAAGCTTGCTGGCTACCCGAATCGCTTACGATCATCCTCAAATGCTTGGCAAGTTTTTTAAAAGCAAACGCCTCTCTAAAAAGGCTGTGTTTAATCCGCATGGCGTCAACATTGAACAGTTTAAACCTTCCGACACGTTAGTGGAAACAAAAAAGGTGATCGGTTGCATTGGCAATATAGGACCGAATAAAAATCAGATGGTAATTCTCAAGGCCCTGGCGCAAACCAATCTTCAAATACAATGCAGGTTCTACGGTAACGCCGATGCAAAATATCTCCAGACGTTACAGGATTACATCCGCGATCACCAGTTGAGTTCACGTGTTTCCATTATGGGATTTGTCGAAAATGAAAAGCTTCCCGCCGTGCTGCATGAGTTGGATGTGCTGATTCTTGCTTCGTATAATGAGGGACTACCGGTTATCCTGCTGGAAGCAATGGCATGCGGTGTCTACTGCATCGCATCGCGTTCGGGAGGAGGTTCTGAATTCCTGATCAATACGGTTAAGTGCGGTGATCTATTCGATCCGGATGACGCCGGTCAGCTTGCCAGGATGATCGACGAATACTATGCAAATCCCGGTTCCAAACGACAGCAGGTTGCACAAGCTGTGACTGCGATTGGAGATAATTTTTCGGTGGAAAAAGAAGGCAGTAAATACCTTGAGCTATTTGCAGGATTATGAAGCGACTATCGTTGTGGCGTATACGATTTTGGCTGCTGATACAAAAGGCTCGCTATGTATTTAAAAGGAATCCAATGCCGGGCAAATACGACCGTATCTATCATTTTCACATTCGCAAATCGGCAGGTACCAGTATAAATGCGGCATTCTGGAGGCTTGGAGGGAAAAGTCTTGCCGATGCCGGGAGGGATTCCCTGATGGTGGCAGGCGATTATGTTTTTGTACGGCACAACCGCGATCTCATAAAGGCTGGAAATTATCATTATGCAAATTCCCATGCACCTTATTGGGAATTCAGGCTTCCGGAAAACACTTTTACTTTTACCGTTTTCCGTGATCCGGTACAACGCCTGATTTCGCAATACAGGTACTACCACTTTAATGTGCATCACCCCGACGCACATCTCCTTGATCCGATGAATTCAAATGTGATCCGTTTCAAAGACTGGTTGGGTAATTCTTTCGGTGATTTCCTCGATCTGTTTCCACGAAAATACCTGCAGAATCAATTATTCATGTTCAGCGAAAAGCTGGATATTAATGAAGCGCTGGAAAATGTCAGAAAACTTTCCTGCTTTTATTTTAATGATGAGCTACCATTGCTCATCCACGAACTGGGTTCTGTTTGCGGACAAAAACTGGAACTGCTTAATGAGCGCTCGTTTCCAGGTACTATTGGTCCGATAAACCCGGATGAAGAAGCTAAGGCACGTATAAAACTGAAGGAAGAACTGGAATTTTACAATCTGTTACTGTTAGAACGCGCTGGAAGTAAGCGACCAGTAATTGTAAATCAGATCTGAAAAAATGCAGCCATTAAAAAAAATCAGGTCGAAGCTGCGAAGTTGGTCGCAGGTCCGGTTTACAGAACCTATTGTGATATTTGAAAGTGATGATTGGGGACTTTGGCGGTCACCCGAGGATAAATCCGTTCTTGAATCGTTTGGTGAGCCGAAAATCTGGGGTTACGACCAGCTGGAATCTGTAGCAGAACTGGAAGCATTTTACAAGTTATTTGAAAAGTTTATTGATACAGAAGGGAATCATCCATTCGCGGAAGCCAATTTTGTAATAAGTAATCCTGACTTCAAAGCAACCCAGGCAAATGGTTACCATGAAATTGTGTTGAAACCAATTTCAAAAGATCCGGAACGACTTGCAAAATGGAAAGAAGGTGTCAACAGAAAAGTATTTCTGCCACAGTATCATGGCAGGCTCCATTTTAATTACAAACGAATGTTGCATGCATTGATAAATGATCCTGTAAGCAGGAATATTTTTGAAGCAGGCATACATGGCGGAATGAATAATTACCTGGAAGGAAAGTGGGGGCTGCATAGTGAGTATCTCGATTGGGAAACGGGAACCATACCCGATAATCTCAGGCAATGGACACATACCGGATTGAATCAATTCGAACAGGTTTTCGGTTATCGCGCAAAAAGTACAGTTGCCCCGCAATATATTTTCACTCCCGGAATGGCTGGAGTTTTCAGAGAAGCTAATCTTACCTGTATCCAGGGAACGAATATGCAACTGTATAAAACGGAGGATGGAACAGAGTACAAACGTAATCTTCCAAATGGTTCTTCACATTACGAAACACTCATTGGTATCAGCCGGAATGTAAAATTTGAACCATCGAGAGGTGTTGCAGCATGGAATACCGATGAGGCACTTGCAGCGGCATCGCGGTTAATTGCCGGAAATATTCCGGTGATCATCGATTCTCATCGCATTAATTATGTTGGAGGATTTGCAGCCAATGGAATAAAAGAACTGGAACGATTTCTCGAAGGCCTGATCCGGATGAAAGTTCGTTTCATGGCATCGTTCGAACTGGCCGAAGCTATTACCAGCAATGGAAACTACAAAGAATTTTTCACAGGAAAAAACAAAAACCTGGAAGCGATTGGAGAGGGGCCGGTAAAAAAATGGATTCGGAACTTGGTAGTCGCTGCCTGAAAAAATCAATGAAAAAAGGACTCACCATCATTTATGAAATAACCGAAGAATCGGTAAATACCGTGCAGCCGAAAACGCCGGTCGAACTGCGAGAAATTTCATTTAAAGAGATCCGCACAATAATTCCGCTGATACGCGAGATGAGTGAAGAAAAATTTATTCAGTTTGAGAATCGCATGACGCAGCGTGGTGATCGTTGTTATGTTGCATGGGCCGATATGTTACCAGCACATTATATATGGGTACGATTAAAGGGGAGCATGTATTCAGGTTCTGCGGGAGTTTCATTCCCGCTTTCCAAAAATATGGCCTGGTTTCTTGATGCCCGCACTGCTGATGATTTTAAGGGGAAAGGAATTTATCCGACGGTATTCAGCAGAATCTGTAAAATATTGTTGTCTGAAAAAAGGCGGGTTTATTGTGATGTATCTGCCACAAATAAAGCTTCTCTGAGTGGAATACATAAAACCGGATTTTTCCCGGTCATGAAAATATACCGGTGGGGAAGATTTAAAATCAGGTTTCCTTCCCGGCTTCCATGACTCCTGTTAAAATCAGCTTTTCTGGTCTGGATCCTTTGAAGTGGAATACACTTGTTAATGACCAGGAAGGAAATGTTCCCTTTTATGACTGGGCTACCCTGGAAAGCAGGAACCGGACAAAAGAAGATCCGGAATTTGTTGCCCTCGTACTTGAGGACGCTGGTAACTACCTGATGGCGTTGCCCGGAACAGAACGAAACGGAAAATTTAACAACTACTTTTTCAGAACTTTCGACAATCTCGATGTACTTATAAAAAGAAATACAACTGCGGAGCAACGCAAAGTATTCATACAATTTATTTTTGATTCCTATGAGGGAATCCTGCTCCGTAATTTTAATTCCAGTTCCATACTATTCCGGGATGATTTGAAATTTCTGCAGGGACCTTCCAGGAAATGCCCTTATATGGAACTGCCGGCAGACCCGGAAAATATTTTTCCTGTGATTAACAGATCATTTAAGAAAACACTGAGGTGGAATCTGAATGGTATTCCGAAACTTGGAATCACAACCGAATTTCTTACCGGAAATAATGCACAACAGGTATTTGAAAAAGAATTCATGCCTGCGCACGAAAACCGTATGCTGGAAAAAAAAATAAATTCCGGATTTGCCGAAACCGTTGTACAGGAATATTTCAGGAAGATCAACTCACATCCGCAAACGGGAGTATTGCTGACACTGGCCCGGCAAAATGGAACATTTATCGGGGGAATTTATGGTATTTGTAACCCTAACACATATGCCTACATTGCGTCCGGGATTCGTGCGGATATCGAAAAATACAGTCTGGGACAATTCCTGATCTTCAAAACAATGGAATACCTTACAGGGAAACATTGCAGGCGGTTCGATTTTTTACGAGGCACCGAAACGTATAAATCTTTATGGACAAAAGATTATGAAGTAAACGAATCTCGATATTATTATAAAAATAGTAAAGTAATTTCCGTATTCCTCGATTTCCTGGAGGAGCATAAAAAGCGATATGGCAGGTTAAAGTGTTTCAAGGTCTTATTGCAATCATGGTTTCGACCGGTACGGAAAATACACTAATGAAAATGCATCAGCCGATAATTCCGCTGAAAGCCATCTTTCATTCTAAAGGCAAAAATCGAAGCTATGATTACAAATCGATCGCTGTTTTTGCTGCTATGGGATTCTTCCCCGGAAAAAACACTTATTACAATGAAGTGGAAGTATTACAACCCGCAACCGATTATGATCTGAATGAAAAAGGGGAAATTATTTCGGAGAAAAAATGGTGGGAATGGCATTATCATCCGCGGGATATCAGCCTGAAACAGGTAGTTGAAGAATTTGCGCATCTGCTTGGAAAATTAGTGAATGAGCCGGCTACCGGGAAAAAGATCATACTGCCTTTATCAGGCGGTCTCGATAGCCGGACGCTGGCTGCAGAGTTGTCAGGGAATAAAAATGTTCATGCTCTTTCATATGAATTTGAACATGGTTACCGGGAAACTGAAATCGGACGAAGGCTTGCTGCAATTGCAGGGTTTGATTTCACCGCACTCAAAGTGCCACGAGGTTATTTATGGGATGTTGTGGAATCACTTTCAGAAATTAATGGTTGTTATGCAGAGTTTACCAATGCCCGGCAAATGGCTTTTATTGAAGAATTCCGCAGTACAGGAGATCATTTCATGTTAGGACATTGGGGCGATGTACTTTTTGATAATGTGAATGCATCTGATGACATGGACTTTGATGCACAGGTTTCATTGCTATTGAAAAAAGTAATAAAAAAAGGAGGCATCGAACTTTCGGAAATGTTATGGCAGGCATGGGGAATTGAAGGAAATTTCAAGGATCATCTCCGTAAGGTAATCAGTGAACTGCTTGCTGCAATAAAAATTGATAATCCGAATGCCAGGTTGCGTGCATTTAAATCGATGTACTGGGCTCCGCGATGGACTTCTACAAACCTTGCCGTATTTTCTTCTGTTAAACCGGTTTCACTGCCATATTATCATGATGAGATGTGCCGCTTTATCTGCACAGTGCCGGAATACCTGTTGTCAGGCAGAAAAATTCAAATTGAATATCTCCGGATGAAATCACCGGAAATGTCGACAGTTACCTGGCAGGCTCACAAGCCATTCAATTTGTATAATTATCATCATAACCATATACCATATAATTTACCTTACCGGATTCAGAATAAAATAGCGAACACAATGGCGAATCTCATAGGAAATCCTTTTGTGCAACGCAATTGGGAACTCCAGTTCAAAGGCGCGGAAAATAATTCCAATTTGAAAAAGTGGTTATTTGAAAATGAATCTTTGAATTCCTTTGTGCCGATTGAAATAACCCGGGAATTTTACGACCGGTTCCGTTCAGGGGATAGTGTTTACTGGAGTCATCCCGTAAGTATGTTGCTGACATTATCATTGCACCGTCGGAAAAATTCATGAAAGATAAAATTCTTGTTTTCGGTTCCGGGAGAAGCGGCACCAGCTGGCTGGCGGAAACAATGGCCCGCCCGAGAGGTTACCGGCTGTTGTTCGAACCGGAACACGACGATCATGTTTCCGGGGGAACTGTGTTGACCGACCGGTTATTGATCCCGGGTAAAGTTTATCCTGATGTGGACAAATTCCTTTTGAGGTTATTGCGAAACAGGATCGATAACGACTGGATCGCACAGCATAGTTACCGTAAATACAAAATTCACCTGTGGCCATTCCTGGTGAAAAAGATAATTATAAAATTTGTCAGGTGTAACCTGGGCATGCATTATATGGCCCACCGGTTCCAGGTACCGGTTGTGTATATACGTCGTGACCCATATACAACATTACATTCACAACAGCGGGTAAAATTTCCATGGCTCTTCAACCTGGATAAGTTCCGGGAACAAAAGGAACTTGTAGACCGGGTGAGCGAAATCGGGGGAAAGGGGTTATTTGAAAAAGAACTCAACCCCTTACAGCAACTTTCGTTACGATGGGCCATCGAGAATCTTTTGCCATTTCATCCCCGGTTTCAAAGTTCCGAAACTATCAATATAACTTATCTTGATTACCATATGATGAAAGGTAATATCCCGGCATACCGGGAGTTGCTTGACAAGCTTGGGTTGCAGGTTCCGGTTGATTTAGCAGACCGCCTCGGAAAACCTTCTTCCAAAACTCATCCGCGCAGCATAATTCACAGTGACAGAACACCGGACATCGCGCTCTTTACACAACGCGAAAAAGCTGAAATTGATTCAATCCTTGAAATGTTCGGATACCAGCCGGTTGCACAGCCTCATTAATTCGTGGAAAAAAAAATCGCCATATATTCCGGGATAGTTCCTTCAACAACATTTATTGAAAACCTGATCAGGGCGATTGCTGATGAAGGATGTACGGTTTACATTTTTGGTTATTCAAAAAATAAAACAATCTATTCCAATTCCCGGATCTTAGATTTCACACATCCGCGGAAAAATTGGAAAAGGGTAATTTTTGTGACATGGAACAAACTACGGCTACGATTTCAGTCTTATGAAAAATACCGGAAACTTAAAAAGCATATTCATTCTAAGAAAGTAAAAAGGAAGATTCGGTGGATATATTGGTTGCGCTACCTGCCCGTTGTTATGAACCTGCCGGATATATTCCATATTCAATGGGCAAAGAATCTCGACGAATGGATGTTCCTGAAAGAGCTTTTCGGAGTTAAAATAGTAGTCAGCTTGCGCGGAACACATATTAAGTATTCTCCACTGGCTAACCCGGAGTTGGCAGCATCTTACCGCCGGAATTTTCCGCGTGTGGATGGCTTTCATGCAGTATCAAAAGATATTGCAATTACGGCATCGCAATTTGGTGCACCACCTGAAAAGATACGGGTTGTTTATTCAGGTATCGATATTGGTGAGATAAATAAATATCACACTGCAAAACCAGCTGGTACTTCCACTTCCCTGAATATTATTTCTGTGGGACGAATGAAATGGATAAAAGGATATCACCTGGTGTTGGATGCATTGAGAAAACTGGCAGATTCAGGAATTAAGTTTCATTATACTCTTATTGCACGTGGTGATGCAGAAGAAATTCTTTACCAGGCCGCAGACCTGAAGCTGACGGACTATATTACCATTATTCCGGGGATTCCTCAACAGGAAGTTTTCCGGAAAATTGCAGAATCCGACCTGCTGTTGTTATCAAGTTTTGATGAAGGTATCGCCAATGTCGCACTGGAAGCAATGGCTTTGGGAATACCGGTTTTAAGCAGTGATTGCGGAGGTATGGAAGAAGTAGTGAATAATAACCAGACAGGATACATTTACCGGAACAGGGATGTGAATGATCTGTTCGAAAAACTGACTTCATTCGCATCCAAACATCATCTGAATGACGGAGCCGTTACACGACTTGCAAAGAATTATGTACTGCAACATCATACTGTGGAACAGCTTGGAAGAAATATGAAATTGTTATACCAGGATATTACAGATCCTGTTGTTGCTTCATGAAAATCGGAATAGTCCTTTCAAGACCTCCCGGCAATTCCGAAACATTTTTCCGAAATAAGATTCTTGCGCTTCAAAATAAAGGATTCGAAGTGGAGCTATTTGTAGAAAAACCCGATCGCGCCTTTCGGATGTGCAGGCAATATTCACTACCTCAAAAAGGTTGGATGCGGCGGGGATTATATATATTATTTACTTTTCTATTAAGTCCTGTCCGTAGTGTCAGATTTTTGAAAATGGAATACGGGGAACGAAAAAACCTGCGGATAACAATTAGAAATTATTTTATAAATACGCATCTCCTGACCTCCTCTGGACTGAATTGGGTTCATTTTGGATTTGCTACTATGTCCGTCGGGAGGGAAAATATTGCAAAGGCGCTTCATGCAAAAATGGCAATCTCACTTCGTGGATTTGATATATCCCGATATCCGCTTCGTCATCCGGGCATTTACCTGCTTTCATGGAAGAAAACAGATAAGATTCACACCATTTCAAATGCACTGTTGCAGAAAGCATTTCTTGCAGGTCTGCCACGACATACTTCCTATTCAAGAATTACACCTGCAATTGATACAACGCTTTTTAAAAATGTTCTGTTTACAGGTATTCAGACACCGGTCAGGATATTGACCGTAGCACGATTGCATTGGTCTAAAGGTCTTGAATATACGATCCAGGCACTTGCTGAATTGCATCGTGATGGTATTGAATTCACCTACACCATTGCAGGTGACGGAAAGGAGCATGAACGTCTCATTCTTGCAGCGCATCAATTGGGCATCCGCGATAAAATTATTTTTGCCGGAAACCAGGAGCATCAACGATTGCCGGATTTTTATAAAAACTGTGATATTTATATTCAGTACAGCGTGCAGGAAGGTTTTTGTAACGCGGTTCTTGAAGCGCAGGCTATGGGATTGCTGTGCATCGTTTCCGATGCAGAAGGACTTCCTGAGAATGTTATTCATGAAGAAACAGGATGGGTAGTACCAAGGCGATCACCGCATCTGCTAGCTGACCAGATAAGAAATGTATTGAATAAGGACGAAGCCTACCTCGCTCGTATTCGTGATAACGCACAAAAAAGGGTGGTGGCTTCTTTTAACCTGGATAAGCAAGCAATGGAATTCGTGAATTTCTATACGGGAACATGATGAATTTTTCAAAAGCAATTTAACATGTTTAAAAAGGCAATATTATCAGTTTTACGCAAAGCAGGTTTTGTTCGAAAGAAATGGGTTACCGGGAAAATCCTGGATAGGGAATTCCGGGTGCTAAAAAATACTATCAGAACAATCCCCGATAAGGATGATGCCTGGTTATTTGCTTTGAGCCGTCAATGCAGAATTGTTTTTGATATCGGAAGTAATATCGGGCAGGCTGCAATGCAGATATTATATCATGATGGAATTAGAAAAATAGTTTTGGTAGATCCTAACCCGGCTGCACTTTCAGCGGCTGCTGAAAATCTTGTCTTCAACAATTTTTCTATTCGGGCAGAATTTGTTAATGCGTTTATTTCAGATAAATGCGATGAGGAAATTGAGTTTTATACACAAGGCTCTGGTGCGGCAGGAAGCCGGTACCGTGGATTTGCAAAAACAGCTGCCCGGCAGGATTCGCATTTTAAAGTGAATACCCTCACAGTGGATTATCTTGTAAATTACTTTAACCTCGTTCCTGACCTGGTGAAAATTGATGTGGAAGGTGCCGAAAGAGAAGTACTTGCCGGCTCGGTAAATATTGCATCGAAAGGAACTACCTTATTTTTTGTGGAAGTACATTCCGGTCCTGAGTTAAGCATAACGGATAATACTATGGGTATACTGGAATGGTGTAGTAAAAATAATTATACAGCCTGGTACCTGAAAAGTAAATCACACTTAACCCTGGATGCTATCCGGAGCAGGGGACGTTATCATGCACTGCTTTTGCCTGGTAGTTCTCCAATTCCGGTTTCGATCCGTGATATTAATGAATCCGATCCATTGAAATGAACCGTGATTATTAAATCATATTAGTCGATTACCTTGTTTCAACTGTTACGATACCTGAATCCTTCGTGGTACTATAATCTTAAACCTCCGGCGGACCCCGGCTATTTTCCTGCACGACGTACACTTAATAACATACAGGCTACCCTGATGGACGACTCACAGCTGAAGCCGGAAAGCCGGGATGCAGAACTTGCCTACCAGGCATTCCGGAGCGGAATCATCGACAGGGAATTTAAAAGTGGATTTGGCTGGTGGCAGCATAACGGTAGCCTCCTGGAAGATGAATACCGTTTTGCCCGCAGGCATTTTCCCACAACCCGTGTAACGATTACCTATCTGCTACGATTGATCACCTTGCATAACCCGTTCACAGAAACTGCCGCATATATTAAAACTAACCGGGTTAGGAAACTAAAAGCATCGGGAGATTCACATAATGATATTGCATTCCGTGAATTTTCGAGTTCCCTTTTACAGGCTAAGCCTTTGGTAACTGTTATTATTCCAACACTGAACCGATATTCGTATCTTGAAAATGTATTAAGGGATTTCGAAAATCAGGATTACCGGAATTTAGAAATCATCGTGGTGGATCAATCCGATAATTATCAACCGGAATTTTATAAGAATTTCAATTTGCGAATAGATGTCATTTACCAGCAGGAAAAAGCATTGTGGCTGGCACGTAATAACGCTGTAAAAAAATCAAAAGGTGATTATATCGCCCTTTCAGAGGATGATGTCAGGATTCCGCCGGACTGGATTTCAAACCACATCAAGTGCATCGATTTTTTCAATGTGGACATTTCAGCAGGAGTTTTTTTCCCTTCAGGAAGCAGGATACCGGCTGAAAAAAGTTACTTCCGGTGGGCGGAACAATTTGCAACCGGTAATGCATTGTTAAAAAAATCTGTATTTAATAAAACTGGATTATTCGACCGGCAATTTGAAAAACAACGAATGGGTGATGGTGAATTCGGGTTGCGTGCATACCTTTCGGGTTTTCGTTCCATTTCGAATCCATATGCATGGTGTGAGGATCTGAAAGCCGCTTCAGGAGGATTGCGCGAAGCAGGAGCATGGGATGCTTTCCGGCCAAAACATTTCTGGTCACCACGACCACTGCCTTCTGTTTTGTATTTTTACCGGAAATATTTTGGACAACAGGCAGCTCTGTTTATGCTTTTTTATAATGTTCCGCCTTCCATAGTTCCCTACCGTTATAAGCGAAACCGGGTATTACGTTTAGCCGGTTCCTTCCTCGCCATACTGTTGTTTCCACTGATTCTTTTACAGGTCGCAACTTCATGGTGGTTGGCTTCACAGATGTTGAAGCATCCTAAAATTGAAATGCTGAATGACTGATTTTTTCAAAAAGGGAATGCCTGCATCCGGCCGCCTTTACAGGGTTTCGGATGAAGCCGTGAGTGAATCGGGATCGGTGTGGATCATATCCAGTGAATTCCCTCCCGGACCCGGAGGAATCGGAAAACATGCATACGATCTTGCAAGGGCACTTGCGTGGCGCGATTACCAGGTAACTATCTTCACTTCGCAGGATTACAGTACGGAAGCGGAAATTCAGAATTTTAACCAGGCACTTCCTTCCAATATTCAACTTGTCAGATTCCTTCGTGGTGGATGGTTTATTCATCTTAAGAGATGGAACCTGGTGAAGAGATTCCTGAAAGATAAAAAACCCGAACGGATTATTGTCACAGGAAGATTCCCGTTATGGCTGGGCTGGCTGATTAAGAAAAGATATGGAAAACACATTCCCATTCATGCTTTTACTCACGGATCGGAATTGGGAGGGAACCGGAATCTGAATTACCTTTTCACCTCGGTATCGCTTGCATCACCCGATCATCTGTGGGCAGTTTCAAATTTTACAAGAAACCTCATTCAAAACCGGACGAAAAGAAACGACTCTCGTGTCCTTCCTAACGGCTTATGGCTAAACGATTGGCCGTTTGAAAGACAGCATACCTCACAAGTGGCACTGGAAGGATCGCCGGTGCTGATCACAGTAGGCCGTATTTCATCCCGTAAAGGACAACACCAGCTGGTGAGAGCGCTGCCGGAAATAACCAGCATTTTCCCGGGTGTACAATATCATCTTGTAGGAATCCCTCAAGGTAAGGAAACACTTCAGCAACTTGCGCAGCAGTTGAATGTGGCAGGCAGGGTATCGGTCCATGGAAAAGTAAATGGCTTACACGAACTCGCAGCTTATTACCATGCATCTGATGTTTTTGTAATGCTGAGTGAAACGCAGAAAGATGGCAATACAGAAGGATTCGGCATCGCTATCCTGGAGGCAAATTATTTTGGAAAGCCCGCTATCGGCGCGCGGGGGTGTGGAATTGAAGATGCCATCATGGATGGTTTCAACGGCCGGCTCGTAGATGGGAGTAATATTCACGAAGTAGCTGAAGCACTTAAAGATATTATGGATAATTACAGTGCTTATTCGGCCCGTGCAAAAAAATGGGCGGTGCGGCATGACTGGAAAATTCTTATCGATCAATTCATAAGCGTAGAGGATGTACCGGTTTTGACCAACATCAATTACGAAGTCTGAAAATGAAACTCGCTATAATTTCGCATACTGTTCATTACCGTGACAGCAATGGAGTCATCAAAGGCTGGGGGCCTACTGTAAGGGAACTGAATTACCTGGCTTCCAAATTTGATGAAATTATACATGTTGCTTGCCTGCACAAGGGAGTACCTCCTGATAGTTGTCTTCCTTATGAATCAGTGAACATACGTTTTGTGCCATTACCTCCTTCGGGTGGAAAAAATATTTTTGAAAAATTATCTGCTGTAACAAAACTTCCGGAAATTCTTCGTGAAGTGAATGCTGTTTTGCCGCATGTAAATTTCCTGCAGGTCAGGGTGCCGACGGGATTTGCCAATTACCTGTTACCCTGGCTGTCGTTGCGAAAAAAAAGCAACCGGATGTGGGTGAAATATGCAGGTAACTGGAACCAGCAGGATGCCCCGGCCGGTTACAAATTTCAGAGATGGTGGCTCCGGAATAATTTTCTGAAATGCAATGTGACCATAAATGGAAACTGGCCCGGTCAGCCTGCACATTGCCTGACTTTTGAAAATCCATGTCTGGATGACCAGGAACGGCAGAAAGGAAAATCCATTGTGGATGAAAAAAATTTTACAGGTCACTACGCTGCAATTTTCATTGGCAGGATGGAACAAGAGAAGGGTGTTGGGAGGATACTCGATGCACTACCTGCTTTTAATCGTAAGAACATAAAAGAAATTCATTTTATAGGTGACGGAAAAAAACTGGATGATTACAAGGAACAGGCCCGGAAACAGGATCAGGTGAACTGTATTTTTCACGGTAGCGTATCAAGAAAAAAAATCGGCCACTTCCTTGAGAATAGTCATTTTCTTCTGCTTCCTTCAACTGCTTCCGAAGGATTCCCCAAAGTAATTGCTGAAGGTGCTAATTATGGCGTGATACCGGTTGTATCGGGAATCAGCAGTATCGGTCAGTATATTAATGATAGAAATGGTTTTCTATGGGATATAACAACTCCATTTTCCACCTGGCTTGATTCACTTGATTTTAATGAATCACAACTACGAATGAAAAGCAAAAACGCATTCGAATTTGCCGAAGCATTTACATTTTCCGCATATTATCAGAAACTGAAGGACTACGTATTGAATGATCCTGAATCTATTTAAACCCAGGAACAGCCTGGGCTGGTCACTTTTTCATATAGCCTTAGGTTTGGCTACGGTATTCAGCAATGCATTTGTGATCGGATGGTTTTATTTCATCCTGGCTGGAACTGTTTACCTGATGGCATTCAGCTCTGTGAACCGATCATTAGTCCTTGCAGCGACTATGGCATATCTCGGCGCTTTTGAATTACTTGCCAGGATGACAAAATGTTCACCATTGATTCCCTGGGAAGCAAGTAAGTATCTTTTTACAATACTGACATTGTTTGGAATTTACCTGAGATCCGATAAGCCACGATTTCGTTATACCGGATTTTGGCTGATCCTGCTCGCAATTCCAGCGATATTCCTCGACAGAAGCGGAAGGGTATCGGGAAATGAGATTATTTTTAATGTAATGGGAATAGTAAATATCGGATTGGGAATTCTATTTTTCAGCAGCCTGAAAATTAAAAAAAGCAGGTTGCCGGATTTAATTCGCCTGATCCTTTTCCCTTGCATTACCATATTGACCTATACGGTCATTAAGACACCAGATCTCAAAGACATTAATTTTTTGCTGGGTGCACAGGTTGTTACATCAGGCGAATTCGGCTCTAACCAGGTTTCAACTGTATTAGGATTAGGTTTCATGTTAATGTCAATATCGTGTATTATGAACTGGAAAGTGACTTCCAGCCGTGTGCTCGATGGATTGGCCGCATGTGCATTTTTAATACAGGGTTTGTTTACATTTTCAAGAGGAGGAATGATGAGCGCAGGTATTGCATTGATCCTGTTTACATATTACCTTTTTTTCAGAAGTGGCTATAAGGCCAGGATCCCGTTAACGGTCAAGCGTTATGCATTACCGGCATTCATCGTGTTCACTCTTGCTATCTTCTATGCAAATAACATTACGGGAGGAAAACTTTTCCTGAGGTACCAGGGCGAAACAGAAGGAACGCTTCTGGGAAGTAAAGAAAAAACCATCAACACGTTTACCACAAACCGGAATCTGATATTTATGGAAGATCTCGATCTTTGGTCGGAACATCCTGTGTTTGGTGTCGGTGCCGGTGCATCAAAATATATGAGGGATGAAGGGAGAGGGCTGACTGCGCATGTGGAATTATCAAGACTTCTGGCTGAACATGGTATTCCGGGATTGATCATATTTATTTTATTGATTGGTTTTGGATTTTCGATACGAAAGGAAACGGATCCTGTTATGAGAGCGATTAAGTTAGGTCTTTATTTCCTGGCATTATTCACTACATTCCATTCGGCCACACGTACTTTCATTACTCCTTTATTACTCTCCATGTGTTCAGTAAATTATATTCCCGATGAAAAGCACGTTGATTCTGTACCTGGGAAATAAACTGACAGTACATGGATTTACGCCAACATCCGTGGAAACACTTGGTCCGGCACTGAGTAAAATGGGTTACCGGCTTGAATCAAGAAGTGCAGTGAAAAATAGTTTTTTCCGGTTACTTGATATGTTGTATTCGATCTGGGATCTCAGAAAACACCGGCCGGTTGTCCTGATCGATACATACAGCACTACCGCTTTCTGGTACGCTTATGCCTCGGCGTTAGTATGCGCGGCTCTTGGATTGAGGTACATTCCGATACTGCGGGGCGGAGACCTTCCTTCGCGACTCGACCGGTCGCCGCGTGTTTCAAAAACATTATTCGGTAACTCCTTTGCAAATGTGGCGGTCTCGGGTTACCTGGATCATGAATTTGCCGGCAGAAATATTCCGACCCAAATCATTCACAATCATATTTATATTTCAGATTATCCATTCCAGTCTCGTCGGGTTCTGCGACCCATGATCCTGTGGGTGCGGGCGTTTCATGAAATTTATAATCCGGCACTGGCAATTGATATTCTCAAAAAATTAACTCATCATTTTCCCGAAGCTAAACTATGCATGGTAGGTCCTGATAAAGATGGCAGTCTTGAAAAATGCAGGAATCTTGCGAGTGGATTAAATGTTGAATTCACCGGGAAGCTTTCCAAAAAAGACTGGATCATTTTATCGGAACAGTATGATATTTTTCTGAATACAACCAATGTTGATAATACTCCCATTAGTGTGATGGAAGCCATGGCACTTGGTTTACCTGTTGTATCTACGAATGCGGGTGGTGTTCCATTCATCATTAATAATGATGCAGATGGACTTTTGGTAAATAAAAACAATGCGGATGAAGCTGTTGCTGCTATGCTTCGACTGCTCAGTGATCCTGCAAAAGCGGAATCACTTTCACAAGCTGCCAGAAAGCGTGCAGAAGAATGGGATTGGAGTTGCTCCGGAGCAAAGTGGAAACAGTTAATAGATTCTGTAAACGGAATGCCTTCATGAACCTGCGAAAACAAATTTTCTTGTTCGGAGCCCGATACAGGAATCCTTCCCTGTGGCAGCATTATAATGATCTCAAAGCATCCGAAAAATGGGATTATGAAAAGCTGAAGCAGTTGCAGGAATCACGTTTGCTTAGTTTACTGGAACACGCCGCAACAACAAGTCCGTTTTTCCGCAATATATTTAAAGAATTAGGATGGAAAACGGGTGATCCGATTACTCTCGGATTATTTTCGAAATTACCGGTCATTACAAAGGAAATGCTGATTACCCGTAATGAGGAATTTCATTCGGAACAGGTAAACGGAAAATTATTTTTGTGTGAAACAAGTGGTACCAGCGGACAGGTACTTACTTTTCGCCGGAATGAATCGTGGGATTCCTTCAACAGGGCTGCTATTTTCAGAGGCTATTCCTGGTTTGGTGTACATCCCTGGGATTATAATCTTTATTTCTGGGGATACAATTTCAAAGGAGCAAAAAAATTAAGACTTCGGATGCTTGATATCCTGGTGAACCGGTATCGTATGTTTGGCTATTCGGAAAATACTATTCAAAAGCTGGTTAGCAAAATCCGGAAGGCAGTTTTTATTGAAGGCTATTCCTCGATGATTTATGAGCTGGCGTGTGCAGCAGAAAATCATGTTATGAATACCAGCCGGCTTCGACTGATAAAAGGTACTTCGGAAAAAATTTATCCGCATTATGTTCAAAAAACAAAGGAAGTATTTGGTAAAGGGATGATCAGTGAATATGGAGCAACCGAAACCGGGATCATTGCATTCGAATGTCCCTATGGAAATATGCATATCAATATGGAAGGAGTTTTTGTGGAGACAGATGCCGATAATGAAATCCTGGTTACCAATCTTCATTCATGGTCATTCCCGGTGATCCGCTATCGGTTGGGAGATGCGGTGATTATTCCCACAGGCCAGGAACGTTGCAAATGTGGTATGGCACACCCGGTGATCCGGGAGGTAACCGGAAGAATCGGCAAAAAAATTTATGGCAAATCAAAAACGTATCCCAGTTTTACATTTTATTACATTTTTAAAAACCTGTTTTTTGAAAAGAATATGAAGCTTAACTTCCAGGCTCACCAGGCCCAGAAGGGAGAGATCACCTTCTGGATAAAAGAATCACTTACTGAAAGTGAAAGGGAAATGATTGCTGCGGAAGCTTACAAGTATTTCACAGATGATATTGATATCAGGTTTCAGCATCGCACCGATTTTCGTTTACAGGAAGGCAAGCTGCGGGATTTTGTAAGTCAAATTGAAAACTGATCACGTGATCGTATGAAGATCCTGGTTTTTTATCAGTATTTCGGTACTCCTTCCGGAAGCTGGAGCACCAGGATATATGAACTATCACGGCGTTGGGTAAAAGCCGGGCACCAGGTAACGGTGGTGACTGCACCTTATGAAAAGTCCGATATCCGCGGTAAAGGATTTATTTCCCGGCAGGAAGTTGAAGGAATCCGACTGATCGTTATTAATTCCGGAGACTCGAACCGTGACCGCTTCCTGGTGCGATCAGTGAAAGCACTATTATTTGCCTTCACATCCTGCATCCTCGCTTTAACAGTTTCCTGTGACATGGTGATTGCCAGTTCGGGTCCGATCACAGTAGGAATACCGGCGCTGATAGCTAAATGGTTCCGGCGGAAAAAAATGATTTTTGAAATACGCGATCTTTGGCCACAGGGAGCATTGGAGCTTGGGAAAATTAAAAACGGGCTCTTGAAAAAACTAGCCCTGTGGTTTGAAAAACTCTGTTACCGGAATGCCTCCCTCGTTGTTGCCTGCTCTCCGGGTATGGCGCAATCCGTGAATAAACGTTTTCCCGAAGTGCCGGTGATTGTTATATCAAATGCTTCCGATAATGGAGTATTTGAAACAAAGCAGCCGAAGGCTCACTTGCTTCCGCAGAAATTTCAGAATAAAAAGCTGGTGATTTATGCAGGATCACTCGGGCTGATGGATCATGGTCATCTTATGATTCGTGCCATGCTTAAAATTAATGATCCGGAAATTCAGCTGGTCATCATCGGTGAAGGTGCCGAACGCAAGTCAATGGAACAGGAAGTTGCTGATTCCAAAACCGGCAACATTCATTTTCTCGGCCTCTTACCCAAGCTGGAAGTTGCATCCTGGCTCGATAACGCAGACGTATCCCTGGTGCTGTTTAAAAATTTTCCAGTACTTCAAACCAGTTCTCCCAACAAACTTTTTGATGCATTTGCAGCAGGCATCCCTGTGATTCATAATACTACGGGATGGATCCGGGAACTTTGTGAAGAGCATCAATTTGGTATCAGCATTCAACCTGATGATGAAGCCGCCCTGGCGGATGCTATTTTAAAAATTACACGTGATTCAGAACTGAAAAACAAACTGGCTTCCAATTCAAAAAACATGGCGAGCAAATTTTTTAACCGTGATCATCTGGCATCCCGTTATCTCGAAGCGCTGCAAAAGCTTTAACTGTTATTTTAAAATCTTCAACCTTAAATTTTCCATCTAATATTTTAAACCAGCATTATGCTTGCATTAAGTTCATATAAGTTTTGAAATTTTAAAGTTTAGATTGAAACTTTTTTCGCCTCCCAAATCTTATATCTTAAATTTTCAATATTAAATTTTAAATTAGCATTACACTTCTTTTTTCAAGACATTTAAAATCCCACAACAAATGAAAATCCTGTTAACAGGTGCCAGCGGTTTTTTGGGGAAAATATTCAACACAGCGTGGAATCAAAAGCACGACGTGATTGGAATCGGACGAAATCCTTCCAATGCAATTCAATGTGATCTTGCTGTTTCCATTCCGTTGTTACCGCATGCTGACCTGATCGTTCATGCTGCTGGTCTTGCTCATCGCTTAAAGAAAAATCAGGTTCCCGATCAGGAATATTTTAATGTCAATAAACAAGGCACTTCCAATCTGCTGAAAGCTGTCGAGAACAGTTCCTGTTTACCCCGGTTATTGGTATTTATCAGTTCAGTTTCAGTATATGGTGCAGAATCGGGATCGGGTATTGATGAATCATATCCGTTGCTTGCGAAAGATGCATACGGCAAGAGTAAAATTGAAGCGGAATTATTAATAAGAGAATGGGGCAAAAAACATAATGTTCCTGTCGTTGTATTACGACTGCCATTAATCGCAGGACCTGATCCACCCGGCAACCTGGGTGCTATGATTTCTGCAATCAGATCAGGTTATTATTTCCGGATTGGAAAAGGTCTGGCACAACGTTCGGTAGTGAATGCGATAGATGTGGCCAATCTGATACCATGTTTGCCACTGCAAAGTGGCATATTCAATCTTACGGCATCATGGCATCCGTCCATATATGAAATAGACACACTAATCTCAAAAAAATTCAATAAAGCTGTTAAAATTATTCCCGGATCCATAGCGGGACTTCTTGCTAAAGTGGGCGACCGGTTCCCTTATTTACCTTTCAATAGCCGACAACTTCAAAAATTAACACAATCACTTACATTTTCAGATGCACTTGCAAGAAAAACCCTCCATTGGAATCCTGAATCAAAAATTAACATATAACGGCCTCAGTAAATATGTGATTAATTACGCATATACGAAAACGGTTGTAATAATCAATATAAGTTGCTGAAATACAATAATATACAATTAAATAATTCGGATATTTGCAATAATATCTGATAATTGAACAGATAATGATTTTGAATATATATATTATAACTCTTATATTTGAGGTCCCCCTACGGTTTTGACACTTTGTTTTTATTTGCTATGATTATTTTATTAATTATTCTTTTGGTTTTGGAACTGGTTTATTTTAAGATAGCCGATCGGTTTCACATAATAGACAAACCCAATCAACGGAGTTCACATTTTTATATTACACGACGTGGTGGAGGAATAATTTTTCCTATAGCATGGTTGTTATTTTCCATTTCACAGGGAATTTATTTACCATGGTTTACTATCGGATTAATTATTATTTCGATCGTCAGTTTCCTGGATGATATGAGTGAAGTGAAAGTGATTCCCAGGATTTCATTCCAGGTTATTGCATTTCTCTTTTCATTTTATGACCTGGGTGTATTCAATATTCTTCCGTGGTGGTTGGTTGTTCCGGTGCTGATATTTAGCCTGGGCGCTCTCAATGCAGTCAATTTCATGGATGGCATCAATGGAATTACAGGGTTATATGCTTTTGCTTTCTGGATGTCGCTGGCTTTAGTGGAAGAAACTCCCGGATTCACCAGCCTGTTACAGCTCAACAGCCCATATCCATATATGATTTTGTCCATTGTGGTGTTTGGTTATTTTAATTTCCGACGCCGGGCAATTTGTTTTGCAGGGGATGTTGGAAGTGTATCGATGGCATACATCATGATTGGAATGGTAATTTTTATGGTGTTCCGTTCTGACTCATCTGTAATCGGACGAATCAGCAATACAGCAACTACAATCCCGGCATTTGATCTGAAATATTTACTGTTACTTTCTGTTTATGGTATCGACAGCTTTTTAACTATCATTCACCGGTTGTGGCTAAAAGAAAATATTCTGAAAGGTCACCGTAAGCATCTTTACCAGTACCTGGCCAATGAACTTGGATGGTCACACCTAGCAGTTGCATCGTTGTATGCAGCATTTCAGCTAACGATCAATATCTGGGTTTTAACAACTACTATAACGTTGCTGGATGCATGCTCTTTATTAATTGGCCTGTCCATATGTTATGTGGCTGCTAAATACACCATACTTCGCCAGATCGCTCCAGTTGCCGCTTATCCGCAAATGGAAGTTTCAGAATCGACAGATCTTGCCAGGAAGTCTGCATAACTAATATTTTTTCTGATTGCTATTAACAAGCATTGAATTTTTTTAGATTTATCAATGAATCCTGAAATATTTCTCATCGGGGCAGGAGGCTTCGCCAGTGATTTTGTCGCCTGTTTCAGTAAAGATTATAAAATCGCAGGGTGCTGGGATGATCAGCTTACAAAAGGAACCTCATTCAACGGGTTACCAGTACTGGGCACTATAGCTGACCTGGTGAACACAAAAAACTCCATGTCGCTGGTCATTACCATCGCAAATCCATCCATAAGACAGTTGATTTCTGGAAAGCTTGGGGGATCCGTTCATGAATTTCCCGAATTAGTACATTCTTCAGCTTCACTCTTCGATAGTGATACAATCAAAGTCGGGAAGGGATGCATCATTTTTCCGGGCGTTATCATCACAACGCAGGTGAATCTCGGAGAATTTGTTGTGCTTCACGTGGGCACTTCCGTACATCACAATGTAAATATCGGGAACTGTTCGGTGTTAATGCCCGGAGCACGGATTACAGGTGATGTTAATATCGGTAAAAATGTTTTTATCGGACCCGGCCAAACGTTATCACATGGAGATCATGTTCCGGACGGAAAAAGAATTATCAGAACAACATCTTTTTAACCCGCTTAGTTTTATTTCTTTTCGTATTTCCAATGACGGTGTTTTCCTTCTTTTATCCAATCTATCGCTGTCTGCATACGTTTTAGTCGCGTAGCATCTGTTTTCGCTTCGGTGATCCACTCCAGGTATTCCCTGCGTTGCGACGGTGAAAATTCTTCAAAGTTCATTTTCAGTGTTTTATTTTTGTTCAGCATGGTCCGGAATTCGACCGGGACCGGGATTTCTTTTTTGGGTTTGGACTTTGCTTTGACGACTTTTATTCCATCCTCGTTCAATTTCGCAGCCTGCCGGATAAAATCCACAAGCACTTTTGCAGGTGGAAGATCTTTCACCGAAGTTATTCTTCCCAGGTTACCCATAGCATCACCGCCCTGTGCGGATCGTTCCTGAAGATAATTTTCCGGATCTTTTAGCAAACTGGGTTTCCAGAAACCGAAAGAACAATGTTGCTTGAAAGAAGCAAACCCGCACATTGGACCTTTATATTCGAAACTGGGCATTCCCCACTTTATAGTTTCTACAACATCCGGACAGGCTTTGTGAATTAATTCCCGTAGCTTTTTCATTACAGGCTGGGCAAAAGGCTGGGCCTTTTCTATGTATGCATCAATTCTGGGATCCATCGTTTTTTTATGTAAAAATAAAAAATATCAGAATGTTTTCAAATTCCTTCAACCCGGTTTACGAGCTGAACAAATCTCCTTTTGAAATGAAATTCCTCCCTTACCTGTTTATTTTTTATCACCTCACCATCCTTGTAAAACTTCCAGAAAAACACGACTGCTGAATCGGGCTCGGTTTGATTGAAATTCATCTTTCCCCATTTAATATTATAAAATGATAGGGTATCATCAGCTGATTTTCTGACAAAATAGTTTCCATCACTGAACCATACCAATGTCCGCAACCCCGGGGAATCAAATTCATGAAGCAAATCCAGGTTACGGGAGAATGCGGTCCATTTAATTTCTTTCCGGTGATCAAAATAACTGTACTCCGCTGTATAAATCGTGGAATCATCATAGGCAATCCCACACCATAATATAGCATTTAATATGGAGGGTGTGGAATTGAGTTCATCGTAAGAAATTTGTTCAGCATCCAGGCTTTTTCTGAACTTACTATGAACATCATATTTAATTATGAAAGTACTGCCCAGATACAGACTGCAGAATATGACTGAAGTATAAAGAAATTTTCTCCTTGTTGGATTTTCTCTCTTAAAAAACAAACAACATGAAAACAGTAGCAGGAACGGAATAGTGAAAAACGGGTCAATAACACTGATATTATTAAATGCAACCTGGTAGTGTGTAAATGGAAGCAACAGCTGGGTCCCATAAGTTGTACAGCAGTCTAATAGCGAGTGGGTGACCAAAGCAATATACCAGAACAGGTACCATTTCCGGAAAGAAATCCGGTGTTTGTCGAATCGCTTGCTCAAAGCTGCAAGCGGTAATGCTAAAACGATTTGAACAAACATAGAGTGACTATATGATCTATGTACTTCAAGATGGCGTATGGTATCATCTGTTAAAAAATTAATTGCCACATCCAAATCGGGAATCGTATTGCCGATAGCTCCCAGGAGCATCGCTTTATTGCCCAATTTTCGCCCGAGAAGAATTTCACCAACCGCTGCACCCAGCACTATATGTGTTATTGAATCCATAATTATTCAGCTTGTGCAAGATTACGGTTTTTATCCTTCATGAAAAAAATGGATTCATAAAAAAGCCGGTCACGTCGGACCGGCTTTTCAATTACCCAGGGCTGAATTAAGGTATTACTATTTTAAACGGATAAGATTTTTCATTTACCTGCACCCTAAGGATATATACTCCGGTAGGTACATCAGGCTTTTCTAGATAGATCCGGTGAAAACCGGGTTCGAGATTTTGCACCGGATTTTCATTAATACTTACTTCCTGACCGGTTACTGCAAACCATTGCACTGCAGTTGTAGTTTGCGATTCAATAAAATAATCCAACACAACCTGATCCTCTTCAGTGTCAAAGAATACATTCACATTTTCAGGTTTGACGGGATTCATCACACGTGCACCTGTTTTTGTTATCGTAAACTGATCTAAAATGCTTCCGGTTGATGCGAGGTAGCGACAGGTTAACACATCTCCATTCACATCCATTACAAGTGAGCAATTGTTTGTGTTATTACCGAAATACATACAAGGCATCGGGTAGCTTGTCTGTGTTGCTCCGGGGCTTTGCCCTGACGTTCCGCACACAGCGTAAATAGTACCATCATAAGGAGGTGTTTTTGTAAACGATGTGGTGCCGGTACTCATTTTCATTGCCTGGGTGAAGGAGGATGCTATTCCATAATGACCTTTTATCAGGTAGCTGCGTTCGTTCATATGCGAGTGACCACAAAGCACCAGGTCGATATGATAATTTTCCAGCAGGGGAACAATGTTGGTTCGCATATTAATAAGTTGTTGATCCGTATCACTGTTGTGCGATCCTTTCGTATAAGGCGGATGATGAAAATATACGATGGTCCATCGTTGCGTATTGGCAGCAAGGTCATTGCTCAACCAGTTGTACATGGCGCTACCCGCGGTATTATATGAACCGTAACTGTCGAGTGAAATGAAATGAATGTTCGCATAATTGTACGAATAATATTTTGGTGTATTAGAGGGAACACCACCAGCTTCACCTGATTGAGGAACTGAAAAAATACTGAAATAGGGCCAGTTTGTAGTTAACGTACTGGTAGTTTGGTATCCGGCATTTCCATAATCATGATTTCCCGGACTTGGATATAACGGAAAACTTTTCATCTGGTCGGGATACATATTGAAAACATTCGTTTGGTATTCGGCATCTGTTCCCGTTGAATAAGCATTATCTCCAAGCCATAGCCAGAGATTCACGGGTGTGCTTCCGGTATAGGTCATGAATGAATTCCGAACGGCAGCCTGTTGTGATGAACCATTTCCAAAATCACCAATTGCCCAGATCCTGACCGGGGTCTGAGATCCCGTAACGGGTGCAGTATAAAAATTATTTGTAGCGCTGCCCTGGAGGGAATTGGTTGTTGTACCTATTGAATAATAATAACGTGTACCCGGTGTAAGTCCTGTAAGTGATACAATATGTTCAGTAGTATTAGCCACATCTGATACTGAACTTCCATATGAAATCGTAGTTCCGAAGTTTACCATGCTGTTACAGGCAACATCGGTTCGCCACCTGATTTTTGCGGATGTGGGAGTTAAAACCTGGATATAGGCGCCACGAGTTACAACTGGTAATGGAGCCGAACCGGAACCGGTTAACCGCGCTTTGAAACTGATGTCAGTGCTGGTGACTGCCTGCTGATGAATTTCAACAGCAATAATATTATTACCCTGCAAAAGAGATGTTGGATTTAACGCAACAGAATTCCAAGCGGATTCATCCACTCCACCAATTGCAACAGGTGATAGTGTAGAATATAATATTGTGCCCGTTGGCATATTATTCCGGTAAACTTCAATTCCATTCAGGTAAACTACAATACCATCATCACGGACAACGCTTAAATTTAAAGCAGCATAAACTGCAGGATTCGTCATATTAAATGTTTTTCGGAAATACGTCGTTATGTATTTGACAGATGAATTACCTCCGTAACTCAGTGTGGTAGCTTCATCCCCATCTCCATAACCCAATTCCGCATTTCCCGATAACCACGAAGCGTCACTGAATGCGATACCATACCAGGCTGGTCCCTGGTTGCTGCCATTATCGAGATATTTCCACGATGAATTTGTTGTAATTAAAGAATCGGTACCGTTAATATAAGTAGAGAATGTTGAGATGGCTGAAAAATTTCCGGTTCCGGAAGTACAGGCAGCCTGCACCATGTATTCATATTTTGTACCGGGGCTAAGTGAAGTAAGTGACTTGTTATTTGTTGTGCTTGTTACCGTTGTCCATGGTGTTGTTCCAAATACACGGAAGCTGATGTTATAACCCGTTGCGCCGGTTACTGCAGACCATGATACAGTTGCTCCTGTTGCTGAAATATTGGAAGATACCAATGATCCGGGAATACCACAGGATGGAGGCGACAACGTTGTAAAATTTGCATTACCGGAGAAACTACCGGTAAGTGATCCGCAAACAGCCTGAACCGAAAATTCATATTGTGTTGCTGAAACGAGTGATGACAACGTAAAACTTGTCTGTGTTGTATTTTGATTGATCCATGAAGGATTTCCAACAGCACGGTACTGGAGATTATAACTTGTTGCACCGGTTACAGCACTCCAATTGACAGTTGCACTTGTTGTAGTAATTCCTGTAGCTGCCAGCGACCCTGGTGTACCACATGACGGAGGAGACAAGGTAGTAAAATTTGCATTATTAGAAAAACTACCGGTAAGTGATCCGCAAACAGCCTGCACCGAAAATTCATATTGTGTAGCAGATGTGAGTGATGACAGAACAAAACTTAATTGAGTTGTAGTTTGATTGATCCAGGTGGAACTTCCAACTGCACGATATCGTAGATTGTAACTTGTTGCACCACTAACGGTACCCCAATTGACAGTCGCACCGGTGGTTGTAATTCCAGTTGCTGTCAGCGAACCCGGCGTTCCGCAGGATGCTGCTGATGTTGCTGTTAAACTGAGATTAAAGCTAAGATCCGGACTGGAAGGGTTCACCTGGTGAACTTCAACTGCAATTACGTTCGTGCCGGTTACTAATAGTGATAAAGTTGGTGTATAGGTATAATATGTGGTTTCACCTGAACTCGTAATTGTAGAAGAAGCACGCGTTGTATAAGAAATGGTTCCGGTTGGCATGTTGCTTCGTGCTACCTGGGTACCATTTAAATAAACAACTGCACCATCATCACGTAATAGTTGTAGTGATAATGCTGTGTACGCTGCGGGGTTTGTTACCGTGAAGGATTTCCTGAAATAAGTAGTTATGTATTTATTAAATGAACTGGGACCATAAGGTACAACCGTGGCTTCACCGCCATCTCCATAACCTAGTTCGGCATTACCAGATGGCCATGACGCATCATTAAATGCTGTTGCCCGCCACGCAGTACCCTGATTTGATCCGTTAGCCAGATATTTCCATGAAGTACCGGTTGCAATTAGGGTAACATTTTGTGCCATTGTTCCGCAAAGTGGAAACAATAGCAAAAACAAAATTTTTTTCATTGATATAAAGATTTAAGCTTCAGCTGGAAGAAAACTAACCGGTGAAATTCACCGGAAATGCTGATCGTTAGTGTTTTATTGTTGGGTTTTTATATTGCGCATTCTTCAGGTAAACTTAATGAATCATAAGACACCAGTCAAGTTTTTACAGGTATTTTACGATTTTAAATCTATTTTTACAACCTAAGTTATCATATATGGCTGAATCAATCCGAAATCTTGAACCTGTTGCACTCTGGAATCATTTTGCAGACCTGAATGCTGTTCCCCGTCCTTCTAAAAAGGAACAACGTGTTATTCAATTTATAAAAAATTTTGGCGAAAGTTTAAAACTGGAAACAAAAACAGATGCTGCCGGGAATGTGCTTATCCGTAAACCTGCCACATCGGGGATGGAAAACAGGAATACGATTGTTTTACAAAGTCACCTCGATATGGTGCATCAGAAAAACAGCAATACGGTTTTTGACTTCGACAAGCAGGGAATTGACATGTTTGTTGATGGTGATTGGGTGAAAGCAAAGGGAACTACACTTGGCGCGGATAACGGTATTGGTGTAGCTGCAATCATGACACTGCTTGCATCGAACAACATTGCACATCCTGCTATTGAGGCGTTGTTTACAATCGATGAAGAGACCGGCATGACCGGCGCTCTTTCACTTAAAGGTGGCTGGCTGACCGGCAACATACTATTGAACCTGGATACTGAAGAAGATAATGAATTGACAATAGGCTGTGCCGGTGGAGTGGATGTTACTGCTTCCGGTTTGTACAATGAAGAGACAAACACTCACGATGCTTCCATCCGCATCACTGTGAAAGGGCTGACCGGCGGCCATTCCGGTGTTGATATTCATAAGGGCAGAGCGAATGCCAACAAGCTTATGAACCGGATTCTTTCCGACTTAATGCGCTCTTTTTCCGTGTCGGTTGCAGGCATTGATGGTGGCAGTCTCCGGAATGCAATCCCGAGAGAATCGGTTTCAGTCATAACTTTTCCTTCCCGAATAAAAAGTGAAATTGAAAAACATATAACCACGCTGGAAATCACATTTAAAAACGAAAACAGTTTTACCGATCCGGGATTACAAGTTACATTGGAACAAAATGAAGTGCCAGCCAAAATATTGTCCACGGATTTTGCAAAGAAATTGATAGCAGCCATTTATGCTTGTCCAAACGGAATATACCGGATGACACCTTCCATTGAAGGGCTTGTACAG
>JANWID010000338.1 GCA_025450095.1 Bacteroidia bacterium
GGTGTACGGATATATTTATACTCCGCACCTACCGACTGGCAATACGTCTGCTCGAGGTGCGCAATGATGTCACGTAACTTTGCAGGACCAATTCCAATTTCATTGCCGGCGACAAATACTTCATCAAGATCAGATTGAAGTAGCCCGAAGTTTTCAATATCATTGGTAGGAAAATATTTTCTCCGCTCACGCACCGGATTTGTATGCGTGAATAAATGTCCGCGGGTGCGATAACCATTGATCAGTGCCAGAACGTTGAATTCTTTCTGAACTTTTTCAGGGATTGTAGTTCCTTCACCTGAAAAATCAGCACGGGCAAATTCAAATCCTTCGAAAAATTTGCGCCAACCATCTTCCAGGGAAGCCGGATCTTTTAAAAATTGCTGGTATAAATTATCAATTGCAGCGGGATCAGCGTTACCAAGCCAGGTGTTCGATTCCATTACTTAAAAAAATGAAGTGAGCCTGCAAAGGTACCAAATTATAGGGAATCGCCGGGTGGCTTTCTGGCTCCTGTCAGGGGAAAATAATTCCGGTATAGGCGTTCACATCGGCCATCGGAATTTTAGCATTGTAAAAACGATTTACTGATGTGATAATTTCATTCGTAATAAGGGCTCCTCCACGTTGAGAAGGATGGTAACCGTCTGTTGAGAAAGCTCCCCCATCAAGATACTGCGCTGAAAAGTTGAAATTATTAAAAAGGATTCCGGATTTAAGTGTATTGAAATAAGCATTCATATCGGCAAGAGCAAGATTTTCTGAGGCAGCAGCACTGGCGATTACTCCATTGAAATAATTTATTGCAGCCACAATATCATTCACCTCATCCTCATCCAAAATATAATTCTCCGGGATAGGAACAATACGTCCCCAGTCCTGGCAGTTGATTGAATCACGGGAAACACTAAGCAGGATATATTCTCCAGGTTTGATAAATCTCCGTCCTGTAGGTTCTTCCGTATCGGCAATTACAAATGGATTATTGCCTGCTGTAAAACTGATAGTAGAATCCACACCGGAATAAAGCAGGTTGAGATCGGATGCTTCAGCGGCCGTAAGTTGCAATCCATTATATGGTATTGATGTAAAAAATGGAATAGATGAAGGATAGGGAATGTTCAACAGAATTCCTCCGGCATTAAGGGATGTCAGCTGGTTCACGAGATCATTGTAATAGCTGCTGAATTCAGAATAGCTTGTGATAGAGTCGTGGCCTTCTTCTCCTCCCGAACGTGCGTAATTGTAAACATCTTCCATTCCAAGCCATACCATGACGAATGTAGGATTCTGTAAAAGTGCATCTCCCAGAATAGTGGACGTTCCCGGTTCACTGGCAAAACGTGCATATAACAAATTACCAACTGCCGGATTCGGATAACCAAATGACTGGCGGGTTACATCAGCGATGCGTGTATTGGGAACTGCCAGATTGTTATATGTAATCTGGTCACCCAGCCATGCATAGTTGCTCGCATCACCTGTAGCAGTAATGGGTTGGGCAACGAGCAGGTTACCAGCAAGGCAGGGATCCGTAACCTGTTGCAGTACAAATTTTGAGTTGCCCGAAATTCCAATACCCACACCGGGATAAACAATAGGCTGGATCATTTGCTTTCCGCCAATAAAACTCAATCGTGTTGCCATAATAGCGGGAATGGAATTCGATTGCGCCTCCAGGTAAAGGGCACGATCCATATAGCCTGCCATGTGAGAGCCGCCGATCACAACCAAAGAAGTAAAATCAGCATCACCGTCGTAATAATTAACATCATCAAAATCGGTTTTGCATGCACTCATTGAAAAAAACACCATTGCAAAAACAATACTCGCTATTTTTTGAATCATCCTCATTTCAGAACTGGTAGTTGACTGTGACACCGAAAATATTGATGAGGCTTTTATAATTTCCTCCGAAGTTATACTGATCGTTAGTAGCTTCACGTTCCTTAACATTCTGCAGCATGTAAGCGAGATCCACATCAACGTGCTCACCGAAATGCCAGGTTCCTCCCAATGCAAAAATAAACCGGTCATTGTCGGGATTATCCGGCGATACATATTCATTCCTTACCGGTGAGCTGTCGAAAGCGAAACCTCCTCTGACATCAATGTGATCGTTAATTTCATATTGTGCACCCACCCGGATTGCAAACGCATTCAAATAATTCTTGCCCATCCCAAAATTCAAATGACTGTTATTTTCAAATTTAAATTCGAGTGTATCGAAAGAATTCCATGTAGTGTAATTTACATCCATGCACAGCGTTAGTTCGCGGGTGAGCTTATATGCGGCACCTGCGGAAATAACTGATGGCAGCGTGTATTCAGTTTCGAAATTTGTTGAAGCCGGATAAGTGTCGCTTAACGATGCCGGCACATTTGAAAAAGTAGCATCTCCGTCTTTTACATTCATTTTTACTGCCGACCGGTAGTCTAAGCCAAGCGTAAATTCATCGGAAGGTTGATAAAATAAGCCGATATTAAAACCATATCCTGTGGAATTACCATCGAGCTCCATACCGATCTCTCCTCCTGCGGAATTATAGGGAACCGAACGGGTCATGAATGTTTTTCCAAATGCGATCACCGGTCCCCCGCCGATACCGAACTTATCACTTAACTTATAAGAAACTGAAGGTTGCAGGTATAATGCTTTCAAATGTGTTTCCCTGACAATGTATCTTCCGGTCCAGTTATCATCCCAGGTTGTATGCAGGTTATATGGAGTGTTTACGCTAATTCCTATCGACATTTTTTCATTCAACCTTCCAATCCCATATAGATGAACAGGCACCTGCAACTTATTACTCATATTCGTATTCCCGGTATAGGGACTGAGATATGAAGAAGACAGCATGTTGAATGTGGCACCAGCGGCAATTTGTGAATACTCCCTGAAAGACATCGCTCCCGGGTTATAGAAAACCGCTGAAGCATCGGTAGCTAATCCGGTAAAAGTCCCTCCCATCGAAGTGGCTTTCATACCCAGCATATTTAGTTGAAAACCACCTCCGCGACATTGTACAGAGATGGCAAAAAACATTGGTAACAACAATAAAAATCTGAACCGAGTGGAATTAAGCATTCAGGCAAATTTAAGGCGGACCCCTATCCGGAGCAAAGCTTAAAGATAATGCTTATTCCAGAGTTTTGAACACCTTTTTGTTAAGAGGATCCGCCATAGCCTGGCAGCAATCAATTTGGTTATTTTTGCAGCTTCGTTCCGGAATTCCGGAAAATGATAATTTCCATGCACGATTCTCAACAGTCACAAAATCAATACGATATAATAGTAATTGGAGGTGGCATCGTAGGACTTGCCAGCGCATTCAAGATCAACCTTCGCTATCCCGATCTCAAAATTCTGGTTCTGGAAAAGGAAGATCATGTGGCAGCACATCAAACCGGGCACAACTCAGGAGTCATACATTCCGGCCTTTATTATAAACCGGGAAGCTATAAGGCAAAAAACTGTGTTGATGGGAGAAGGGAGCTGGTGCAATTTGCCAGTGAACATAAAATCGCTCATGATATCTGCGGTAAACTGGTTGTTGCCACGCATTCCTCGGAGCTACCACATCTGAATAGAGTTTTCAATAATGGGATTGCCAATGGTGTGGAAGGAATCCGGAAAATCAATGCGGAGGAAATCCGTGAAATTGAACCTTATTGTACCGGTATTGAAGGAATTTTTGTTCCATGCACCGGGATTATCGACTATGCAGATGTAGCCCGCAAATATGTAGAGTTGATCGAGGGCCGTTTTCCCGGAAGTAAAGTGATCACCAAACGAGAGGTGCAGGATTTTAATAAGCAGAATGGTTTTACGGAAGTCATTACATCGGGAGAAAATTTTTCCGGAAAGTATATCATCAACTGCACCGGGCTTCAGTGTGATCGTATTGCTAAAAAAGAAGGAGTGAATCCGGGAATGCAGATAGTCGGTTTCCGCGGTGATTATTACGATCTCTCTGAGCAGGGAATGGGTAAAGTAAAAAATCTTATTTATCCTGTTCCTAATCCGGAGTTCCCTTTCCTGGGAGTGCATTTCACCCGAATGATTAAGGGGGGTGTGGAATGCGGACCTAACGCAGTGTTTACTTTTAAACGTGAGGGATATGGGAAAACAGATTTCAACCTGAAGGATACCCTGGAAGCGCTTACTTACGGAGGTACCTGGAAATTATTTTATAAGCACTGGCGTTTCGGCCTGGATGAATACCGTCGTGCATTTTCCAAACGACTTTTTTTAAACAGGCTCCGGAAACTGGTCCCTTCACTTACTATGGAGGATCTTGTTCCGGGCAGGGCGGGAGTTCGTGCAATGGCATTGGATCCGGATGGTGAAATGATTGATGATTTCAAAATTGAACATCATGGTAATGCACTGCACGTGTTGAATGCGCCATCACCGGCAGCTACTGCATCGCTGGCAATTGGAACTGCAATTTGTGAAATGGCGGGAAGCCAGTTTTCACTAAATTCAGCAGGTAGTCAGCAGTAGGCAGTTGGCATTAGACAGCCTGCAGTCGGCAGTTATTTACTATATAGTTTTACCTATGTTATTGACTGCCGACTGGCGACTGCAGACTGCCGACTCAATCCGCGTTTCAAAATTTTTTTACAGCCAAAACATATCGCCATAATTATCAGTGCAGCTGGAGTCTGCGTCGTGTTTCTCCAGTTCCTCCCATTGCTGAGGTGTAACCTGTTGTTGCATGTGTTCGAACAACTCCCGTTCTTCGAAACGAATATGTGATTCCAGCAATTCCGTGAACTTTTGTATTTTTTCGTATCCGCCATCCGGTTCCGAATACAATTTTTCAAGCTCCCGGTGTTCAGCACATGCACGTACCACTAAAGGATGTCTGGCACCAATCAGCGGAAAATAATGTTCTTCTTCCTGCCGGAAATGTGGCTGCAGATGCTGTTCAAAAAACCATTTCAAATATGAATGCATACGTGAAGATTCAACTCCCGCGTTCATACCCTTTCGCATCTTCCAGCAAAATAACAATCCCTGGTGATGGTCGTGGCTCAGCAAATGCAGCTGTGGCATCCGTTTAAGCGGTTTCATGTTGCCGTTTGTTTTTTTCCATTGCAATAATAGCAGGAAATAACAAATTATTTTCAAGGTGAATATGAAAGTGAAGATCAGAGCTAAAATCTTTCAGCATCTGGAATGTAACACGGTAGGTGGTGCAGGCATCTTCGGGCGGTGTATAGTTACTTGTCAGCGATGCCATTTGCTCAAACCGGTCACCTTCAACCGAATGTTCCTGCATCATCATCGATACCGGTTGTTCAACAGTTGCAAAGTTTAATTTCGGTGGAAATTTTCCACTCACCAGATTGCGCGCGTATGGAAACAGGATCAGTTCTTCTTTTTTCATATGCATTGCAAGGTCTGCTGCAGATTCGGTGAACAGCGCTGCAATTTCAATTAATTCAGGATGACGTCCTCCATGCACCCTGCATAGTTTTTCGAGAAACTGCATTAGAACAGGTGTAGTTTCTTCAATGTAACGATGATGTTTTTTCTCGATATAGTCGGCAAGAAGGTCAGCCGGCCACGAAGTGAAATCCGGCAAACTACCATTCGTAGTTCCTGCCAGATTGTTTAACTTTTCGGTTACAACACCGTAATCAGCATTTTTTGATACGCAGGCATCTCCCAGCTTCATTTTGCCTTTGCAGCAAAAGTCAATGCCAAATGATTCAAATACCGCTGCTGCGCGGTAGTCGTGGGCTACAATTTCACCCACTGTGGTTTCTGTTGATGTGATCATATTTTTATAAACTTAGATTTAGAAATTTCAATATTGATTTTCAATATGTAATTGTCTGAACCATATATTTATTATCGGACAATTTTATCCTTTATTTATTGAAATTTTTTTAACGTTTCAAAAAACCATTACCATTTTTCAAACCTACTGCCAACTCATATATGCTTGTACTCTCCAGCATCATGCGCAGACCATCACGTATTTCTACGAATTTGTGATGAGCAGGACAGGGATGAGAATCGGAACACGCTCGCAGTCCCAGCACACAACCAGTATAAACAGTATCTCCATCGACAGTCTTGACGATCTGGCTGAGCTTAGTGGTTTCCATTTTTTTACGTGAGATCTCAAAGCCACCTGAAGGCCCCTTCACCGAACCAATAATATTATTTCGCGCCAGCTGCTGCAATACCTTAGCAGTAAATGCAACGGGAGAATCAATCTTACCGGCAATATCTTTCAATCCGGAACGACGACCCTCCAGGGAAGCTACTGCAACAAATAATGTTGCACGGATTGCATATTCGCAGGCTTTAGAAAACATCAGGAGGATCGGATTACGGATGGGTACGGATTACGGATTCTTTATATATGCGGAACGGATGTACGGATTCCGGATGCCGCGCGGGATTTGCAATTCCGCGCTAAAAAATCGGTGGATTTGCAATCCGCCGCACGAGTAACTGACAATCCTATTAAGCGCATATTTTTATTAATATTTTTTAAGATATTCTTTGTTTACCAATTTTCTTTTTCGCTAATACTTGGATCTGTAATCTGTATATCCGATTCCGCAGCAACCAGGATCTGTAATCCGTACCTAATCCACGCCGCAAAATTAAATAAAAACTTCATAATAAAGGATAAAATTGTCCGAAATTATTGATAAGAATTTATACTACTGTTTTGCAGGCGTTTATAGTGGAATAATTTCCGGAATAAATTGCTGTTCCTTTAAAAAACCAAGATAAGCAGGCAAGACTTTTTTGAGGTTGCGAAATGCCTTTACACTATCATGAAATACAATCACGGATCCCGGGCGGGTGTGCGTGATCACATTTTTAAGACATTGTTCCGGTGAAATGGAATTTGAATAATCATAGCTGATGACATCCCACATGATGATTTTATAACGTGCAGTTAAAACATCCGCTTGTGATTTCCTGATTCTGCCGTAAGGCGGACGAAACAAATCCGAATCAATATATCGGGCTGCTTCAATTACATCCTGTGTATATTCATCAGTACCAGTCAGCCAACCGTTCTTGTGTAAATGCGTATGATTACCTACACGATGTCCGTTGTTGATGATCTGGTTATATATCCCGGGATTTTTACTGACGTTGTTCCCGACACAAAAAAAAGTGGCTTTCACCTGGTGTGAATCCAGAACATCCAGAACAAATTCCGTCACTTCAGGAACCGGACCATCATCGAAAGTCAGAAACACTTTCCGTTCTGTATTTGGAAAGCTCCAGGTAAAGCGGTTATAAAACCGGCGTACGAGGTATGGTGGCCGGACAGGTGCAAACATGACTGTAAAAATAAGGCCCCTTGCGGAGCCTTACTGTTACTTAGCGTAATATTTATTTTCGATTGCCTTGAAGCGGGTTTCCATTTCTTTTGAAAGAGAATCCTGTCCCGAATTCCGGGCCATGCGACCCAATTCCTGCATGACTGCGATTCCCTGTCCCAGGTCTTTTTCAACGAGCTTGAAATATTTGGTTCCTTTCAGCGACAAATAATATTCGATATCATCCTCATAAATATCTGCAAGTCGTTTTGTAATGATGTTACCGGTATCAAGCGCTTGTTTTGATTTTGTATCTGCAAGTTCCATATCCGGGTTCAGTACAAGACCTGTGACGGGATCAATTTTAACTTTATTATAATTTGCAACACTGTAATAAAGTTCGATCAGACGCAGCATCATAATATTATACGGAACAGTTTTATCCGGCATCACCTCCAGGCATTTGTCGAGGGCAGTAAGTGCTGAATCGCGTTTTCCTTCATTCAGCAACGCTTCCGCGAGACGGCTGAAATTATTCCGCAGGTTCATGGTCATGTTCAGGTTATTCTGATCCAGGTAAACATCCGGATTGTTCATATTACCCCACTTAAACTCATTCACCATATGATTGTACATATCCTTCGTATTCACGCTGCCGGTAGTACCATCAGGTTGTTTTACGCCTTTAATAGGCACCACCCTGTATGCAAGGCCTTCCAGCTGGAAATAATCTTCCAGGTTCTGATAACTTTCCGAGCCAACTGTAACGGCGAAGTATATGGGACGTTTCCAGTTATTGTGTGCGAGCAGGTCAAGGATCATGAGATCACCTTTCATGACATAACTTTTGTCCAGCTCGAATTCCAGTCGCGGTACAATCTTATCAGCATTTTCGGGAGCAACGGTACCATTGCTCAATACAGCCTGGCGATCAACCGGTACAAAGAATTTTTTTGTAGGATAATAGTTGATACTGTTTCCACCTTGTGTCATAGCCTTGGCACCCGGGTTATCGCTTCCGATAAATTCAACAATTTGCTTCAGGTCGGTGTAGCCGGGAATGGAACGATCATAAAACGGAACATAGTCGCGTGTACCCTGTATGATCTGGTCGTAAGTAAGCGTGAAGGGCACTCCGTCAGAATCGTAAGCCTTACGACGCATCTGTTCAATGTACCAGTCGGTATTGAGAAGACTGAGATTCACGACACGCACATCGGTCCGCACACCTTCCACTTCCTGGATATACCATAAGGGGAATGTATCGTTATCACCATTCGTAAAAATGATGGCATTGGGGGCGCATGAATTCAGATAATTGTAGGCAAAATCACGGGACGTATAACGTTTAGCGCGGTTATGATCGTTCCATCCTTCTTTTGCCATTAACGCCGGAACCGCAGAAAAACATATAACCGTAGCCGTTATTCCCGCGATCATGGGAGTTGTTTTCTTCGAAAGCCAGGAAGCAATTCCCATCACGCCAAGACCAATCCAGATTGCGAAGGCATAGAAGGAACCTGAATAGGCGTAATCCCTTTCACGTGGCTGGTACGGAGTCTGGTTCAGGTAAATAACAATGGCGATCCCTGTAAAGAAAAATAGCAGCATCACCACAGAGCCATCGTGACGGTTTCTCTGGAAATGAAAGAGCAGTCCGATGAATCCCAGGAGCAGTGGCAGGAAATAAAATTTATTCATTCCTTTATTCCACGTCATGCTTTCCGGCAATTTATCCTGCGGTCCCAGTCGAATGGCATCAAGACCTTGGATACCACTGATCCAGTTTCCTTTGCCTATTCCACCATGTCCCTGCAAATCATTTTGTCGCCCGACAAAATTCCACATGAAATATCGAAGGAACATATGATTGATCTGGTATGAACCGAAGAATCCCAGGTTTTCGCCCATGGTTGGGGTGCGGTCTGTTTTTATTCCAGCCCATTCTTTATAAGCGCTTACATGATTATCCTGGTTGCTGTACATCCTCGGGAAAATAGTGGATGCTTTGGGATCATACACCGGTTCGATTTTATGTCCGGATTCAATATACTTTCCGTTTTTCGCGGCGTAGGTCATCTCACCATCTTTCTGATCTACGAGCTTTGCATTGTAATACTGTCCGTATAATAATGGCCGGTCGCCATATTGCTCACGGTTCAGATAGCTGAGTAACGCAAATGCATTTTCCGGGTTGTTTTCATCCATTGGAGGATTGGCCAGTGAACGAATCACCACCTGTGCATACGAAGAATATCCCAACAGAATAAACGTGAAACATAAAATAGCAGTGTTCGCGAGTGGTTTGTTTTTCGCGACGGTATATCGTAAACCGAAAATTATTCCCACAACAATCAGTAACAGGAAGAAAATGAAACCCGACCAGAACGGCATGCCAAGGGTGTTGACAAAGAAGAGGTCAAAGTGTGCCCCGATCTTAACAAATCCCTGGATGACGAGATACTGGACGATGCCCAGGATGGCGACACCTATGACGGCAGTTTTTACTAAGCCGGCCGTGGTAACCTTGTGTTTTTTGAAATAATAGATATATGCAAGAGCCGGAATGGTAAGCAGGTTAAGAAGGTGAACCCCAATAGAAAGTCCCATCAGATAAGCGATAAGGATCAGCCAGCGGTCAGCATGTCTTTCATCGGCATGATGCTCCCATTTCAACATGGCCCAGAAAACCATTGCGGTAAACATGGATGACATGGCATATACTTCACCTTCAACCGCTGAGAACCAGAACGAATCAGAAAACGTATAGGCAACGGCTCCCACGAATCCACTTCCCATGATCATCAGGTAATGACCTGCGGAAAGCTGTTCGTCGTCAACATCGACGAGCTTGCGACTCAGGTGGGTAATCGACCAAAACAGGAAGAGAATAGTCACCGCGGATGACAATGCCGACATGGCATTGATCATGATCGGCACCATTTTCACATCACCACCGGCGAACATGGTAAATATGCGTCCCAAAAGCAGGAACAGCGAGGCTCCGGGAGGGTGTCCTACCTGCAGTTTATAGGCGGAGGCGATGAACTCGCCGCAATCCCAAAAGCTGCCTGTGGGTTCCATCGTGGAGAGATACACAAAAGCCGCGATTGCAAAGGTGATCCAGCCGGTTAAATTATTGATCCTGTTATAGTTTTTCATCCTAAAGCGTTCAAATTGAA
>JANWID010000339.1 GCA_025450095.1 Bacteroidia bacterium
AGCACCTTCCTTACGGGGAATATTCAGTCGCTGTGAAAGTCCAAATGCGCTGATGCCGTAAATGATTCCGAAGTTCACCATCTTGGCATTGCGCCGCATTTCCGGAGTCACACTTTACAGCGGAACAATATACACTTTGCTGTCTGTGGTGGTATGGATGTCGATGCCTTTTTTAAATGCATCGATCATGCTCGCATCTTTGCTGAAACTTGCAATGATACGGAGCTCGATCTGTGAGTAATCGGCCGAAAGCAGTGTATATTGTTTATTCCGTGGTACAAATGCCTTCCGTACTTCCTTCCCGCGTTCTGTACGTATAGGAATATTCTGCAGGTTGGGATTGTTGGAACTCAGTCTGCCGGTTGCAGCCACCGCCTGCTGATATGAAGTGTGGATTCGTCCGGTGCGTGGATTTACCATGGAAGGTAACGTATCCACATAAGTGTTTTTCAGCTTGACCAGTCCACGGTATTCCAGTACCAGTTGTACGGCAGGATGTTTTTCCGATAAACGTGACAACACATCTTCACCGGTAGCATATTGACCTGTTTTGGTTTTCTTCGCTTTAGGATCTATTTTCAGCACATCGAAGAAAACTTCACCAAGCTGTTTGGGAGATGAGATATTAAATTTCATTCCGGCAGCTTCATATATTTTTGCTTCAACAACTGTAATTTCCTTTTCAAGCAACAATGAAAATTCATTCAATGCACCGGGATCGATAGCAACGCCTTCTGTTTCCATACTGGCAAGCACCGGGATAAGTGGCATTTCCACACCGGTAAATAAACTGTTCAGCTTGCCTGTATTCAACATGGGAGCAAATACATTTTTAAGCTGCAATGTAACATCAGAGTCTTCTGCCGCATATTCCGAAATCGATTCCAGCGGTACATCCCGCATGCTGATCTGCTGCGATCGCTTTTCCCCGATTAGTGTTTCAATAGATACAGGCTCGTAATTCAGGTATATTTCGCTCAGCACATTCATGTTATGTCGCATGTCAGGCTCCAGAAGGTAATGCGCGATCATGGTATCGAATACAGGACTTTTTACTTCCACATCATACCATTTCAGGATCATCATATCATATTTGATATTCTGTCCTGATTTTTCCTTCGTAGTATCTTCAAATAAACTTTTGAATTCCTGGACTATGTTACGGGCCTCATCGTACACCGGTGGTACCGGTACCCACCATGCTTCCTGCGGTTTTACGGAAAATGACATACCCACAAGCTCCGCACGGTTGGCGTCGATGTCGGTTGTTTCGGTATCGAAGCAATAAGATGGTGACGCATTTAACATCCCGATCAGCTTTTGTCTTTCTTCACGTGTTGCGGCTATATGATATTTATGTGGTGTATTGCTGATATTTTTAGCTGCATGTTTTTCTTCAGTTTCTTCTTCTGTTTCTATAGCACCAGCACCATTAGTCGGAAATAACTCGCTTTGTTTTGATGCAGACTGGGATGCAACCGTGATATCTTCTTCCAATATCCTTTTAGCCAGCGACCGGAATTCCAACTCCTGGAATACCTGGCGTAATTTATCTTTGTCGGGAGATTCCAGTTCCAGAGCCTTTTCATCAAATTCAACCGGCACGTCAGTGATAATAGTAGCGAGTTGCTTTGATAATAGAGCCAGTTTCGCATGCTCCTTAACTTTATCAGCCAGCTTTCCTTTCAGCTTATCTGCATTCTGAATAATATTTTCTACGGTATCGTATTCGGCGATGAGTTGTTTGGCAGTTTTTTCACCAACACCGGGAATACCCGGGATGTTATCAGCGGAATCGCCCCAAAGACCCAGTATGTCGGTAACCTGGCTGACATTTTTAATTTCAAATTTTTTAAGAATTTCCGGAATTCCGAGTATTTCTGCACTGCCACCGAATGTTGCCGGGCGATACATTTTTATATTTTCTGTTACAAGCTGTCCGAAATCTTTGTCAGGAGTCATCATGTAAACGGTAAAGCCTCGTTGTTCAGCTTCCTTCGCCAGCGTTCCGATTATATCATCCGCTTCATAGCCATCCATTGAAATTACCGGAATCCGAAAACCTTCGAGTATTTTTTGTACCCACGGTATGGATATAGCAAGATCTTCTGGTATTGCCTCACGATTTGCCTTGTAATCGACAAAGTCGGTATGACGAGCGGTGGGGGCCATGGTGTCGAACGCCACTGCTATATGCGTAGGTTTTTCTTTATTCAGTACCTCGAGCAGTGTATTGGTGAATCCAAACATAGCGGAAGTGTTCAACCCGGTTGAAGTGACTCTCGGATTTTTGCTGAATGCAAAATACGCCCGGTAAATCAGCGCCATTGCATCGAGCAGGAAAAGCTTTTTTTCTGGTTGTGACATAATCAATTTTTATTTGGTCAAGTTAGGCAATTTTATTTATTGTTGCTGTTAATCCATTTGAGGATTCCTTCAACAACTTGAGTAATTTCCAATTCGGTAGTAGGACGTCCCAGGCTGAACCGGATCGAACTGTATGCTTCCGCGTCGGTGAGTCCCATCGCTTTTAATACATGCGATGGTCGTGGTAAAGCTGAGGAACATGCGGACCCGGTGGCTACACTCAGAAATGGCAATGCGGAAATGATGCGTGAAGCCTGAATCCCGGGGAAACATATATTGGTTGTATTCGGAAGCCGGTTACGGATATCACCATTCACATATCCCAAACCGTTATCAGTTAGTTGTTGTTCCAGCAGTGAACGCAGATGCGATAAACGGGAACTGTCGTCCCAATAACGTTCCTTGGCAATTTTCGCGGCAGCACCAAAACCAACAATCCCCGGAACATTCAGCGTACCCGATCGCAATCCTTTTTCATGACCTCCACCATCGATGAGCGCATCGAGGTAAACACGCGGATTCTTTCTTCTCACAAACAAAGCCCCGGTACCTTTTGGTCCATACATTTTATGAGCGGAAATACACATCATGTCGACACCCAAGTCATTTATATCAACACGGATTTTACCAGCTGCCTGTGTGGCATCGCAAAAAAACAATGAATTATTTTCCCTGGCCACCGTCGCAAATTCTTTCACCGGTTGAATGACACCGGTTTCATTATTCGCAAGCATCATACAGGTCAGAATAGTATCACGTCGCAAAGCGCTTTTGTATAAATCCAGATCGGCATGACCCTGGCGATCGACTGGCAAAAGTGTGATTTCAAAACCTAGCCGGGAAAGTTTGCTCAATACCTCCAGTACAGCGGGATGCTCTGTAGTCCAGCTGATAATGTGTTTCCCTTTGTTTTGTAAAATTACTGCAGCACCTTTAATTGCCAGGTTGATGGATTCAGTAGCACCACTTGTAAAAACCAGTTCTTCACTTTCGCATCCAACCAACATTGAAACTTGTTTGCGCGCAAAATCAACAGCTGCCGCTGCGGCTCTGCCCGGAAAATGCGTCGTACTTGCTGCATTTGCAAAATGTTCGGTAAAGTACGGCAACATGATTTCCAACACATGCTGATCAACAGGAGTGGTGGCATTAAAATCAAGATAAACTGCCTGCGGATTTTCCATTTTCTGCAAAGTTATAGTCAACCGGCTCCCCCGGAGTGCCCGGCGAAATAATAAGCAGGAATACCTTATATTTAACTGTCATACAATACCATAACCTATCTAGGGAAAGCCCCTCTTTTTTGGTAACTTTACCGGGCAAAATTGGGGGAATGTTTCAACGGGTATCACGGATCATATTAAGGAACAGGAGGTTGCTCTTATGCATCATCGGTGTGATAACGGTTATTTTAGGATTTTTAGCCACCAAAATTCAGCTCTCATATGATTTTGCAAAGGTTTTACCTGCTTCCGATCCTGATTTTCAGGAATATGTAAAGTTTAAATCCATTTTTGGTGAAGACGGTACCGTAATGGTGCTGGGGGTGGAGGATCCTGAATTTTATCAGCTCGATAAATTTAACGGCTGGTTTGACCTCGGTAAAAAAATCAAAAAAATTGAAGGAATAGAAGCAGTGGTTTCGGTTGCTGAAATCTATAACATCAATGTAAATGAAGCGGAGAAAAAATTTGAGGTCCGACCGCTTATAAAAGAACCGGTTACCAGCCAGGCCCAACTCGACAGCCTGCATGAAGAAATCAAAAAGCTGCCTTTTTACCGGGGATTCATTGTAAGTGAAGATGGGAATTCAACACTTATGGCCATCACTTTCGATAAAAAGATGGTCAATTCCAAAAACAGGATTGCAATTGTAAAGCAGATCAACAGTTATGTGAATGCTTACGAAAAGCAGCATTCAGTAAAGGTGCACCGGTCCGGTATGCCATATATCCGCACCGTTATATCGGGTAAGATCGCAGCTGAAATGCAATTGTTTCTGATCCTGGCGATTTTTATCTGCAGCCTGATCCTGTTCGTTTTTTTCAGATCGCTGAAGGTCGTCCTGTTTTCACTGGTTGTAGTGCTGATAGGTGTTGTGTGGTCTGTAGGCTTTATTGTGTTACTCGGTTATAAGATTACCATTCTCACGGCACTGATTCCTCCGCTCATCATTGTGATCGGAATTCCCAATAGTATTTTCCTGTTGAATAAGTATCATACGGAATTTGAAAAACATGGCAACAAGATAAAAGCGTTAAGCAGAACTGTGCAGCGCATCGGGCTGACTACATTCCTGGCTAATCTTACTACTGCCATTGGTTTTGGTGTTTTTTATTTTACAAAGAGCGTGTTGCTGATGGAATTTGGTTTGGTGGCATCCATAAACGTGATGGCTACCTATGTGATTTCGCTGGTCATGATCCCCATTGTTTTCAGCTTCCTGCCAAATCCCGATACAAAGCATACACGACACCTAAGCGCACCAAGATTGAATCGCCTTCTTGAATTTAACGATTACCTGGTTCACAAGCATTATAAGGCAATTTTCGGAGTGGTAATGGTGATTATTGCACTTTCGTTATTCGGTATTTCCAAAATCAATACAATTGGATTTGTGGTGGATGATATACCCAAAGACGATCCGGTTTACGTTGACATGCGATATTTTGAAAAATCATTTAAGGGTGTTTTGCCACTTGAAATTTCAGTTGATGCATTGCATCCCGGTAAGGCGCTTGAGGTTGACAATCTGCATAAAATTAACCGGCTTGAAAAAATGCTGGCAACCTACCCGGAATTCAGCAAGCCGCTTGCCGTGGTGGATGGGATTAAATTTTCCTACCAATCGTATCGCGGAGGCAATCCGAAATATTACGTATTGCCAGGATCCCTCGAGCTTGCAGATATGGCAGAGTATCTTAAAACAGATTCGAAGGATAAAACACAATCATTCCGTTCCTTTCTCGACAGCTCCCGGCAGGTGACACGCATCAGTGTACAAATGGCTGATATCGGTTCGGTGCGGATGAAAGCACTAATTGGCGATCTGCGTCCACGGGTCGACAGCATCTTCAATCCTTCGGAATTTAAAACCATCATCACAGGTAACAGCCTGATCTTTCTTAAAGGCAATGATTACCTGTTTCAAAACCTGATGGAGAGTATCGCGCTTGCCATATTCCTGATCTCGATTATCATGTACCTGTTGTTCATGTCAACACGGATGATATTAATCTCCATTCTTCCAAGCCTGATTCCATTGATTATAACGGCGGGGATCATGGGATTTTTTCACATTCCATTAAAACCTTCCACCATACTGATCTTCAGCATCGCATTTGGAATTGCTTCCGACGGAACAATTTATTTTCTTACCAAATACCGCCAGGAGTTGCGCCATTATCCGCTCAGCATTTCCAAAGCGGTTTCACTTACCATAAGGGAAACGGGAGTAAGCATGTTATACACGGCGGTGATCCTGTTCTTCGGATTTTTTATATTTTCAGCGTCGGGATTTGGAGGCACGAAATCACTGGGGATCCTGATTTCGATTACGCTGTTGGTAGCTATGATTTCCAACCTCGTTTTATTGCCTGCTTTCCTGGTAGCCCTGGAACGTCGTATTACTACAAAAGCATTCCTGGAAGATCCGCTTATTCAGATTATGAATGAAGAGGAAGATATTGAGCTGGGTGATCTTGAAATAAGAAAGATTGAGGCGTTGGATGATAATGAAACTTGAAATTGAGTCATGGTTCGGCTCCGCTCACCATGACCTACATTAAAAAAAGTATTATAGAAAACTGCAATCGACATCTCATAATCATAACACCCCAACTACTCAACAACTCAACAATTCATTTGTGAAAGGAATCATACTAGCCGGGGGATCCGGTACACGCTTACATCCGTTAACACTTGCTGTCAGCAAACAGCTCATGCCGGTTTACGATAAGCCGATGATTTACTACCCGCTATCGGTTCTTATGATAGCTGGAATTAAGGAAATACTTATTATCAGCAC
>JANWID010000340.1 GCA_025450095.1 Bacteroidia bacterium
CGATACTAATAAGTTCTGCTTCAATAGTCGGAAGATTCTTGCGACTATCATAATCAGTAAACCGTGAAAATGAAGTTTCAAAGCTTTGCTTTTCATCTTTGGTATTCACAAATTTAACTTTTACAGAAATAGTCAGCCGGTTGAGTGCGGCTTGTTCATTTCCCTGTATAGCTGTAGGCTGAGTCATATAATCGGTAATCTGGCCTTCGAACTGGAGATCCCCGTCACGGTTTACCAGGGTGAGGTTGGTTTGTGAAACAAACTTATCCTTCATTTTTTCGGTGAAAACCTGGCTGAGTGCCGGTTGTATGATGGGGGCCCTGTTCGGGAAATAAGCAATGGAAACAGTTTTGATTTCAGGTGAAATGGAAGCGCCGGTGAAGGAATAAACGCCGCAACCTGATGAAGCTGATACAAACAGCAGCATAAGGATAGCGTGGAATATTTTTCGTATGTTCTTCACCGTTATTTAATTTCGTATTCTTTAATTTTCCGGTACAGTGTGCGCTCAGAAATTCCCAGCTCCCTGGCAGCATTCTTTCGTTTACCGCGGTGCTTTTCAATAGCCCGTTTGATAATTTCTTTTTCTTTTTCTTCCAGCGATAGCAGTTCCTCGCTTAGCTCCTCATGCGGGTGAACACGGTTTACAGGATTTGAAGGCTGTATGGAGATTGATGGTTGTGAAACAGTAACGCCTGGTTGAGTGTCCTGGTACAACCGGTTGATGATTTGTTCGTTACTTTCTGTGAAAGAACCCGATACACCACCCGAAGAAACCAGCTCGAGAAATAGTTTTTTCAGATCCACAATATCCTTTTTCATTTCAAACAGAACCTTGTACAAAAGTTCGCGTTCTGAAAATTCACCACCTCCTTTATGATCATCACGGACCAGCACGGGAAGATTGGATTCCTGCGGAAGGTATTTTAATAATGTTTCAGCAGTTATATTCTTCTGACGCTCGAGAATAGAAAGTTGTTCCGTTACATTTTTCAGTTGCCGTACATTTCCCGGCCACCGGTATTCCACCAATAAATTCATTGCTTCAGGTTGCAATACAACGGATGGCATACGGTAACGCTCTGCGAAATCACCGGCAAATTTCCGGAAAAGCAGGTGTATGTCATCTTTTCGTTGTCGTAAAGAAGGTACAGCTATTGGTACGGTATTCAACCGGTAGTATAAATCTTCACGGAATTTATTGTTTTGTATTGCAAGTGGAATGTTCACATTTGATGCGGCAACCACACGTACATCCGTCTTCAGCACTTTTGAAGAACCCACTTTAATAAATTCACCGGTTTCCAGCACACGCAGCAATCTTACCTGGGTCAGCATGGGTAGTTCGGCAACTTCATCTAAGAAAATGGTTCCGCCATTCACCACTTCAAAATATCCTTTGCGTGCTTCGTGAGCTCCGGTAAAAGCACCTTTTTCATGCCCGAATAATTCCGAATCAATAGTACCTTCCGGAATGGCGCCGCAGTTTACGGCTATATATGGTCCGTGTTTGCGTGCGCTCAGGTGGTGAACGATTTGTGGGAAAACTTCCTTACCGCTACCACTTTCCCCGGTAATCAGCACGGTAATATCTGTAGGGGCAACCTGGCGGGCTGTGTCAATAGCGTGGTCGAGCAGGGGAGAGTTACCAATAATTCCGAACCGCTGTTTGATTTCCTGGATGTTCATACGCCGATGTGGACTGAATTTTCTCGAAAATTATTTTTCATTTTACTACTTTGCCGATCAATGTCGCTACGGTGCATTCTTCAGTCAGCACATTGACATATTGCCCGGGCGCATAATTTTCCCTGGGAAACACCACTACGGTATTCTGATCATTCCTGCCCATCAAAAAGGCATCTGATTTTTTTGATACACCTTCAATAAGCACACGGTGTATTTTATTTTTCATGGAAGCAGTACGTTCTGCTGAAAGTTGCTGCTGCAGATTTACCACTTCAGCTAGTCGTGCAGATTTTACTGCTTCCGGTATATCATCCCGGTATAACCGTTCCGCCTGTGTGCGCGGACGTTCTGAATACTTGAACATGTACGAAAAATGATATTTAGCCCATCGCATCAGCGATAAAGTTTCGAGATGGTCTTCTTCAGTTTCACCACAAAAACCTGTAATGATATCAGTAGAAATTCCACAACCTGGTATAATAGTACGTATAGCTTCAATCCGGTTCATGTAATCTTCCCGGGTATAACCACGATTCATGCGTTCCAGCACAGTGTTGCTACCTGATTGTACCGGTAGATGAACATAGTTGCATATATTTTCATTTTGGGCTATTGTATGCAAAACTTCGTCGGTCATATCCCTTGGATTGGATGTAGAAAAACGAACCCGCAGTTCCGGAGAAACCCGGGCCACCTGTTCCAGTAATGATGCAAAACTTACGGCCTCTGCCCGCTGTTCGGGAGTCAGAATTTCTTTTTTAAGTCCACCGCCTGCCCACACATAGGAATCCACATTTTGTCCCAACAGGGTAACTTCACGGTAACCGGATTCAAATAATTCACGGGCTTCATTTACGATCGATTCCGGGTCCCGGCTGCGTTCCCGCCCACGGGTAAACGGCACTACACAAAAAGAACACATATTGTCGCATCCCCGCATGATGGAGATAAACGCGGTTACGCCATTGCTGCTCAATCGTACCGGGCTGATATCACTGTATGTTTCTTCGCGCGACAAAAGCACATTCACAGCTTTCTGTCCTCCATCAACCTGTTCAATAAGTCGTGGCAAATCGCGGTATGAATCAGGACCGGCTACCAGGTCTACCAGCTTCTCTTCTTCCAGCAACTTCGATTTCAATCGCTCCGCCATACAACCCAGAACACCAATAATTAAGTCAGGCTGTGTGCGCTTTCTTTTCTTAAACTCAGTTAGCCGCTGCCGTACCCGCTGTTCTGCATTGTCACGAATAGCGCAGGTATTTAGGAAAATAACATCGGCATCCTCATCTTTAAGGGTAGTTTCAAATCCATTATCTTTCAGGATAGAGGCAATTATTTCACTGTCTGAAAAATTCATTGCACAGCCATAGCTCTCCAGGTATAATTTCCGGGTAGCTTTTGCCGGTCCTTCAATCATAGTTGCTTCTCCCTGCCGCGATTCGTCGATCACCTTATTCTCCGTTAACATCGGGTAATTTTACTTTGTTGCAAAAGTACGGTTTTCCGGGCATCTGACAAATTGTCACGTTGTTATAGGAGGCCTTCTCAAAGTTTTAGAAACCCAGGAAATAGCATTGGATATATCATAAAATCAATGATATATAAATATTAACTAAATCTACAGAAAGATCCTCAGAAAGGAATTTTCATCATTCCTTAAGGAACCGGGTGGAAGTTGAATGGGTTTTAAAAGATATGAGCGCATTGTACAGCCCCGGTTTCAAGTGCCCGATATTAATGTTGCTTTCCAAAACATTGTCGATTTGCAATACACAGCTTCCCGTTGCTGAAAAAATGGAAATTTCCCGGACCGTTTGCTGCCCAAAATTGAATGTAAGGGTATTCGTTGCCGGGTTAGGATAAGCTTTTAATTCGTTTTTTGGAACTGGTTCAGTTTCAATATTAGAAATCACACAATTTGAAATTAAAGTTTGAGGCATTGTGTTGCTCATTGCATAATTCATGGGAATCTGAAGTGAATTTGAAACATTAGGTATAATAGTATTGACAGATGTTGCAGCAGCGGTTACTGTGGTAATAGGATCGGGATCATTACAAATACTATTTCCTAAGGAATCGGTTTTAATGATATAAAAGTCAAGTAAATAATTGCTTGTATCCTGAAACACCTGTGAGACAGCTAAAAAACCATCGTCTGCTGTTTGCAGTAGGTTCGGATTTGCATATGAAGATGTTTGGGAAAATAATTTAGAACCAAGTAATTGCCCTGAAGAGTCAGTCCTGATTAAAAAAACTCTTGATATATTAGAGATATATTCTGTACCTGCGACTGCATATCCGCCATTAGTTGTTTGAATCACATCAAATCCACTTTCGTTGTTCCCGTTACTATATTTTTTCAACCACATGATCTGACCTGTACTGTCGGTCTTTAATAAATAAAGATCATTGCTTTCCTGACCTGTTACGATGAAACCGTGGTCAGCTGTTTGTTTAACAGCTTTACCGCTTCTCAGGTCTAAATAATTTTTTGACCATTCAATTACTCCTGAGGAATCAAGTTTAACAAGTACCATTCTTTGTGTAGAAGGTCCAAAAGGGGAGGAGTTTCCGGCAATTATATAGCCGTCATCCGTTGTTTCCTGAATACTGAACGATTGAGCATAAATGGTTCCTGTAATTGTTTTCTTCCATTGAATGTTTCCTGCAGAATCAGTTTTGATAATGAGAATATTTGATGGCTGCTGAACTCCTGAAAAAACTTCGCCTGTAAGAATAAAACCGTTATCTGCTGTTTGCATGGCAGCATAACAATGTTCATTAACAGCAGAAGAGTATATCAGATATTTTTTTGACCATTGAATGGTTCCTATACTATCTGTTTTCAATAACAAAAAATCATAACCCGAATTTCCACTGCCAAAAGTATAAACAGTCCCGGCAATGAAGTACCCTCCATCAGTAGTTTGTCCGCATGAATAAAGGTCTTCAATAAAAGAACCAGCATAACACCTTGTCCATAAGGTGTCGCCATTGATATCCATCTTTATCAGATAGGGCCGGCGCACGCCACCTATCATACCACCTAATGTTCCTCCTATTAAATAATTACCATCATTACAAAATGAAACAGATTTAGCATATTCCAAATCATTTGAGTTGGCATTAATAATTTTTTGAAATGTTACCTGACCAGGAACTATAAAAGTTGATGATAAAAAAATTAAAGAAAGAATAGTGAATTTCATATCAGATCGTATTTAAAATACCAAAAATCAATTTTGAAAAGTAATCAAATATTTTATTCTAAAACACTTTATAAAACTTTATACTTCAAGAAATCAAAAACTCTTTATTATTCTTTCAAAAATTTCACACAAAAGGAATTGGTGCCTGATTTTGATGTAAATAAAGCACAATAGAATCCGGATTGCAACTGACTAATATTTATGGGAACATTTTTAGAAAAGAAACCTTTTGGAAAATTAATTACCTGAACTCCTATAACCGAGAAAATTGAAATTTCATCAACATGGGCATGATTCCAATTAAAAGCAATAGTGTTTGTGGCAGGATTTGGATATACCTGAATATCAAAATCATTATCAAAATCATCTGGCACAGACGTACCAGAGCAAAGTGTTATTTCAGAAGTCAGTTCCACTTTGCTGACTGCATAATTGGACGCATTTATAATATATGGTGAAATCGGAAGACTCACCGTATCAACAGTTAAAACTACCGGACTGGCAATAGTGTTTGTTGTAATTTCAGCGCAGCCGTTCGAACCTATTGAATCCGTTTTAATAATTATCAAATCATAAATTAACCAATTCGTATCAGGTATAGCTTGTGAACTGAGTAAAAAACCATGATCCTGTGTTTCCATTAGCCTGGAAAAATTATTTGCATAATTTGCAGAATGTTTGAATGATTTGGACCAAAGTACATTACCAGATGTATCAGAACGTACCAAGAACACCGATTTATTATACTGACTAAATCCCGCGACAGCGAAACCACCGTCATCCGTTTGAATAACTTGTGTTCCTACCTCCTCAATTCCTGAATCATAATTATTAGACCAAATAACCTGGCCTGAACTATCCGTTCTTAACAGGAACAAATCATCATTCAAATTATATCCTGTAATGATGTATCCTTCATCATCGGTTTGCACAACTGAAAAACCACTAACCGAAGTTGTGTCCTCATAAGTTTTAAACCAATTCAGTGCACCAGTTGAATTTAGTTTTGCAAGAAATATTTCTTGGGAAACAAGGGTGAAACTTTGCGTAAACCCGGTAATTATATAACCTCCATCCGTTGTTTGCTGAATACTGTACGGAATGTCATTTTCCCCACCTGCCAGCGATTTTGACCATTGAATATTTCCTGCACTGTTAACTTTTGTTACATTAATATCAACTGATTGCATGGATGTTTGTGAGTAACCAGCCAGAACAAAACCACTATCCGATGTTTGAATGGCAGTATAACATGACTCATTAAGTGGACTAGCATATACCTTGGACCATTGAGGTACACCATTACTGTCAGTCTTTATTAAAATGTAATCATATAATGTATTGGCAAGAGTAGTGCCTGCAATGAAATATCCCCCATCAAACGTCTGTCCGCAAGCAAACAGTTCTTCACCATTAATCCCGGCATAATTTCTTGTCCATACAGTGTCACCATTGGTGTTCATTTTTACCAGATACGGATGGTAAAATTGTGCACCGAAACCATATCCTCCAATTAAATAAGTTCCATCATTACAAATCGAAATAGACCTGGCAAATTCAGTCGCCCACATTCCCACATATTTTTGAAATTTTACCTGGGCCTGTGATTCGCAAATTCCGGTGAGGAAAAAAATAAGAACAATAATATATTTCATAAAATAAACGTGTTTTGAAAAGTGTTCGAATGCCAATAATTGAATTTTAATAGAATTTCTGCAACATTTTCAGAAATTATTTGTTGGGTTTTTAGTTTATGACGAAAATAGTTTTCAAATAGTTGTTCATAACTTTAATACCTGTTTGGATTTAAACGACTATATTATTCAAAATGAAACATCTGTATCAAATATTGTTTATATTTGAGGATTGGTTCTGAAATTTTTCAGATACTGCTTTTAATCAGCTTATTTGGACTTTTTTAATATATCCTGTTAAGATTGGTTTTGGAGGTTCTGAATTTTAATTCTTTACTTTGCGCCCC
>JANWID010000341.1 GCA_025450095.1 Bacteroidia bacterium
AGGTATAAAATTCTACGAAGAAAAAATTAAACAGCAACAACTAAAATTCCTACAAAAGAAAGCAAGAGAGTTTAATTTACAACTCATTGAAAATTACCAAACTTCCTAAAATACGTCAATGGTAGCGAAGCAAGGGATCGCATCATGTTTGTACAATGCAAAAGTGAAATAAACAGTATTCCGTGCTTTCAGTAAATTATTGGAATTACACCCAACGTTTCATACTTTTAATGACTATGTATAAATATCCACTGAATTCTATCAATGTATTTATAATTGCAGTATTGACATTCAATGCTATATCGGGTTATTCTCAAACAGTAACTGAAAATGTATCATTCGATACGTATGTCAGTCCTGCCGATAATGATTTTGTAAATAATTTTAATAATGGAACAGGACTGAACCAGGTTACCACAAATGGCATTACGGGGGGATGCCTCACTACACCGGCAACAGTAAGTTGGGGCAATGATAACGCTATCTATTGTTCGAAGTACCTGAATGCGTTGAATATTTCCGTCACCCGGCTCTCCTTTAAGTATGACACTACCCAAATCAACCCGGTTAATTATGACCGTTCTATATCTATTTTTCTTCGTCCTTCAGCAGATTTCAACCACTACGTAATTGCGTCTATCACTCATGACAGCAAAATACAGATCATTTCTTATTCAATGGCCAACAATATGCCTGTAATTAATTTGCTGCAAAACCATTGGTACGAATTCATCTTAACTACGGATATTGTGACAGCCAGTCCCTTCTGGACTATGAATGCCTATGCGCAGGTTAATGATCTTGGACTTACCGGGCAGACGCCACCGATTCCCAATGGTTCCAGCACCATATCCTTCAGCGATAGTATTTTTACAATTGACCCTGCAGTGGAAGTTTCATTTACTGCAACACAATGGGGTGGGGCAAAGTATGTCGATAATTTCAGATTCCAGGGAGTGAAGAGTCTTGACAGTTGTAATGCATTGTCAATTGCTCCTGTTGAGCCAATGTTCGGTAACGTTATCGTTGGTGATGGCTATATAACTTTAACAAACTGCAATGATGGTATGAAAATAAGATTGTTCAGCAATGATGGCAGGCTGGTATTTACGGGAACTGGTACTAACGGTGACTATACATTTTATTCAAACAATCTTACACCTGGAATTTATTTTTTAAAAACAGATGATGCTTTGCAATCAAAGACCAGGAAAATTGTCTTATTAAACCGGAAATAGCTTTCATAAAAATAATTCAGCTGTGTTATTATCATGAGACTGATATTTTACCTTGGGTGTATAGTGCTGGCAATTTTCGAAGTGTTGCACGTTTATTTCATCATGCCTATGCCAGGAAGTCAGGAAATGAATTCTGTAGATGCAGCTTATTTTTTACATACCTGGCGCTGGACGGTAAGACTGTTATGTGTTGCGATGATGGCTGCCGGAATTAAACCTGCATTTAATGTGCGTAGAAAATGGATACCTGTTTTTATGGTAGCGGTATCATTGGCAATTGTGTGGCTGTTTAATTTTAAGATGGTTGCAGATAAAATGTTTATGCAACCCAGCCAATTGATTTTGGAGGACCAGGATAAAAACAAGTTACCCGGTGACCGGTTGGTAATTGGTGTTGCAAATGGTGGTGAAGCCAAAGCTTACCCGGTGTCATTCTTAGCCTATCACCACCAGGTACTGGATTCGGTCGGTGGCAAGATGGTAATGGTTACTTATTGCAGTGTGTGTCGCACCGGTAGAGTGTATGAACCCTATGTGCAGGGGCGTTATGAAAAATTCAGGTTGGTGGGAATGGATCACTTCAATGCCATGTTCGAAGATGAAACTACAAAAAGCTGGTGGCGGCAGGTTTCCGGAGTAGCAGTAACAGGGAAGCTGAAAGGCGAAAAACTTCCGGAAGTATATTCAGAGCAAATGACCATCGATAAATGGTTTGCAATGTATCCTCATGGCCTGGTGATGCAGCCTGATCCGGCTTTCACTGCTGAATATGATTCATTGGCTCGTTTTGAAAAGGGTAAAAGCAAAGGTTCGCTTACCAGAACGGACAGCATTTCATGGAATAGAAAATCATGGGTCATTGGAATTGAATTCAAGAATAAATCAAAAGCATACGACTGGATTTACCTCAGGCAGGTTAATATAATTAACGACCAGGTTGATGGCATACCCATAGTAATAGCATTATCGGATGATGGAAACAGTTTCAACGCATTTCAACGTCCGTCATCCGCAAATATGATCATGCGTAATGATACACTTTTTAGTGATTCCACTTCATACAGTTTTTCCGGAAAGAGTTTTTCATCAACTCAAAATTTGAAACCAGTTTCAGCTTACCAGGAATTCTGGCATAGCTGGAAAGAATTTCACCCGGAAACGGAGCGATATCCAAAATAATTAACTACTACCTGGAAATCTATAACGAAGGAAACGCAGGAGCGAAGGAGAACCAAGAGCTCTTTGTTAACCTTCGTCCCTGCGTTCCCTTCGTTGTTTTATTTTTCAAACGTAGATATATTATTTTTTCACCAGCTTCATCATCGCCCCATCGTTTCCGGATTGCAAAAAGTACATTCCGGGTGCAAGACCAGAAATGTTTTTCTCAAGAAATTCATTGCTGACTTCGAAAGACATTACCTTTTTGCCATTCACATTATACATTGAAATGGCGATCATCTGACCTGTTGTATTACTGATAAAAAACCGATCGGTTATTATGGAAGGATAAATAGTAATGCTTTGTGAAATATTTTCTTCAATAGCGGAATTGGTTACAACATATGGATCGCTCATATAGCTGCAGCCATAATCACCTGTGAGCAGTACAGTATAGCTGCCATTTTGCGTGATGAGCAGCGTATTATTTGTAGCACCGGGCATGGGGGAGCCATTCAAATACCATTGATATAAACCGCTGCCTGTAGTCTGCAGGTAATTGTTCACTTGTTCAATGTGTGGCACATCACTGACTAATGCAAATCGCGCTGCGTTCAGAGCACCCCCACTACCAGCAATTACCCACTGGCCGTTAGGAAGCTCGATCATCCCCCTCGCATAATTTCCGCTTCCAATAATAACCGGTGTATCCAGGTAACCCAGGTAACCGAATGATATTTCAGGGTTACCGTTATGTTCGAGCATCATACTAAATCCTCCTCCTGACAAAGAGGTTCCCAACAACAAATATTTTCCGTTTGGCATTAATTGTAATCCTGTAGCAGAGCCGATGGAAGCATCTATAGCAAGCGCAAACCCATCAACACCGAATGTAGGATCCGGATATCCATCAGGTGAAAGGCGCAACAAAAGAATAGTATTAGGTCCGGGATCCAATGTGGCTGCCAGTGTTATAAAACCTATGGAATCCCGAACTGCATAAACGTCAGCTGTAATTGCAAAGACAGAATCCATGTAAATTCCCCCTGTAAAAAACGTGGAATCCAAAACTCCGGCACTATCCCATGCCGCAACAAGGAAATGCCGGATGAAAGCATTATCAACCCAGCTTCCCGCTGCAATTACGTCATCATCGGATGTGATAAATCCTGCGCCCAATCCATTTCCTATCGAAAGGAGATAACGTTCGATGCCATCACCGCTGAATGAAGAGTCGAGAACACCGTTGGCTGTAAAGCGCATGACTCCTATACCATTGGAACCACCATTGATATTGCCCGTGCTGTAGCCGGTACAAACTACACGGCCGTCGGGCATTTGTCTTACACCAATAAAACGCCCTGATGAAATATTATCGAAACGAAGTGTATTCGAACCTAAAGTTCCAAAGGTTGTATCCGGCGAACCGTCGGTGTTAAATCTTGCAACATAGGGAATTTGTCCCGATCCTGCATTGGATGTTGACTCTATGCCACAGGTTAAGATTTTATAATCATCCTGAACTTGCATATCGAACATGGTATTGCGTTGTGAAAATGTGTGGCGTACCAAACCGTTCACACCGAAAGTGGAATCCAGGTCACCACAATAATCGGATTTGACAATATCAATATGATAATCGTTGTTGGCAATATTATAATCATATCCGCCAATAAGGAAATAACCGTTTTGATAATGGGTGATTTCGGTGCATTCAGGACCAGCAGGTATTATAAACGAAGCAAAACCGTTTGTTCCAAATAAAGAATCTCTAAGGTAGAGTTGTGCAGAAGCTGAAAAAGTAAACATCAGCATTAATGAGGACAGAAACGCTAGGGTTTTTTTCATGATGGTAAGTGTTGTGGTTAATACTTTTAAGATCGGACTGCGCCGAAATTATTCTCTAAAAAATAACCCTGGTGAATTAAAAATCAATTCCAGAGACTGAGTTGGTGTGAATCTTTCCGGGAGTTATAAAATTAAAAAAGAAATTTCAAATCTAAAAGGGTAAAATATTTATTCCTGCAGTCGTTGATTAATTTATTTTATACATTTAACACCATATTTCTATGGGATTCAATATTTAAAGATTCCTTATTCTCAGAATACCTTTATCGGAAATTTTTAAACCTGATTTTAAATTTATATATGAAAAACATCATTTTATTTACATTGATTCTATCCTGTTCATTCAGTGCCCATTCGCAATGGCAGACATGCAATACGGCAGGATATGGTTATATCCCAAAAAGTTTTATTGAATCTTCCGGCAACCTGAACCTGAACGGCGGTTGTATTTCAGCTGACAGCGGGAATACATGGACGGCTACCGCGACAGGGATGGTAGCGTTATCTATAACGAAGAATTCAGCCGGGATGTTTGCCGGGACATCAGATTCAATCTGCTTCTCGAATACAAATGGCGCAACATGGACCGGCATTTACAATTCGGGAAATAACAATTTTGTTTACGGAATAACGATGTTGAATGATACCATATTTGCCGCAACGCGTGCAAGTGGCATCCTGATGTCGCCGGATAACGGGAATACATTCAGCCCGGTGAATTCCGGTATTCCGAATGATAGTATTTATTCCATACTGGCAAAAGGGAATTTGCTTTTTGCAGGAGTTTTTGGAAACGGAATCTACCGTTCTTCAAATTCAGGAGCAACCTGGATCCAGGTGAATAACGGTATACCGGCGACAGCATATGTGTCTTCACTTATTACCGATGGGACAAGGGTATATGCCGCTGCAGGAAATGCAGTTTATATTACCGATAATGACGGAGCCAGCTGGACGACGGTGAGCTTTACTTCCAACCCGGTCGCCAAATTATGCTTAGCCGGAAATACGCTGATGGCAGGAGGGTTTACATGGGCGGGAACAGACGGGGTTTACCGCTCCTTCGATCAGGGTATCACCTGGTCCGTTTTCAATAACGGTCTGCCTGCCTGCAATTTTGGTATTGGTGTATTGTATGCTACCGACACTTATGTTTTTTGCGGTATGGAATCGCAATGTGGAGGTTCATTGTTCAGGATTCCTTTAAATGAAGTATTAACATCCTCTCAATCTCATGAAGTTTTTAATAATAATTTCAGTATTTATCCAAATCCATGCTCCGATTTTATTAATATAAAATGGAATGATCCATCTGTTGAAAATACAGAACTTTTAATTTCAGATGTTAACGGTAAGATTATTTTGGAACAAACGGTTGATGATTCGAACTCAATAATAAAACTTGAATCGCTTACTTCCGGTATTTATTTTCTTCATTTGAATGATGGAAACAGACAAATGCATCAGAAGTTGTTGATAATACACTAAAAATTTAATCCACGATTTTTCCGTCTAATTCGATAAATTGAAATTAAATGGCAAAACTGAAAATAAATGCTGTTGCGTTAAGCAAAGACATCACAACATATAATAAATCACAGTCAGCCAGTGACCGGGAAATTTGTGAGTTGCTTTCCACTGAAATTTGTAATAACCTACCGGAAGCAGAAAATAAAATATGGCATGCTCATCCTGTTTGGTTTTTGGATGGAAATCCTGTTGCCGGGTATAGCAAACTAAAAAATTGTATACGCCTTTTATTCTGGAGCGGGCAATCATTCGATGAGCCGGGCCTGGCACCGGAAGGAACCTTTAAGGCTGCAGAAGCCCGTTACACGGATTCAAAGCAGGTCAACACAAAAGATCTTAAGCGGTGGCTTAAAAAAGCACGTGAAATCCAATGGGATTATAAAAACCTGATTAAACGAAAAGGGGTATTGGAAAAATTGAAATAATAACTTTTTATACTTCATTAGTTTCAACAAAAAACCACCAAGCTTTATGCAATTGCATCTTGTTAAACCTTGCATTTCCAATCCGCGAAAATCAGTTTAATCAGCTAAATCAGCGTTCATGTTTTTGGTTATGAACTGTTTAAATTATTAGCGAAAATTCTTTATCTTTCGTGCCAGGACGGTTTGGTGGTTGAGTTGTTGAGCTGAAATGAGAATAGGAAAATTGCTACCTGTGCGTGCCTGAAATAGGTTGACCAATAAATCAATCTATCATGACACAAATAAAAGCAAAAAAAATTGTCTATTTGAGACAACGACGTGTCTTCAGCGAAGCTATTCGCAGAGCCACTGTTAAGG
>JANWID010000342.1 GCA_025450095.1 Bacteroidia bacterium
AGAATACCAGGTTAATATTTAATTCTTTTTTATCTAAAATATTTCAATTTGAAAACTGACCCCGAAGGGGTCAAATGTTCATAAAAATAAGGGTACTAAATCGAATACCGATCCTGAAGGGATCGCATATTCTAACGGATGATAATTTCTTTTGAGAGTTGTTGTTTAATTTAAGTGGCAGGTTCCATTACTTGTGTTTTTCTCTTAAGTATCAAAGCGCTGATCAGTGTAATAATAATTCCAACGGGAAGTATTTCCATATACGTATACATTGCAAAGAAAAACGGGTTGTGTTTATAATTATAGCTTGCTGTTTCAATTTCTTTAATGGATTCGTCAAGCTTTGCACCCGAAACGCCGCTTTCATGCAGTTGTTTTATTTGCATAGCAGAATACTTATCCATAAAATCAGGTAAAAAGAAATGGTATTCTACCGCCCAGGTTATAACATAAAGAGTAGAGGCAACAAGGCTGATCATAAAGCCAAGTAAAAATGCATTGCCGAATGTTATAATTCCTCCATTTTGTTTGTCGCGGTAATTTTTAATACCCACAAATACAAACGAAAATGCCACAGCCATGGCGGTAAAACCTATGATCATGCCGCCACTTCCGCCGCCCATCTCCTCGCTGCTGCATCCCATAATGGCCATAGAAATTGCCATGAAAGTGGAGACAATTGCTCCTGAAATGAGTCCGAATACTAAAATGTTTCTTTTCATAATGATTGATTTTTTAAGAATTATTTGCCGCTAAATTAGCCCAGGCTCCCCTGTTTTTCTTCACACTTTTGAGTGATTCTGATCTGTTTTCCTGTTTTTCACAACAAAGTATGAGTTCGGCTAAGCTATGATATTCAGCCGTTTAGCTTTTTCTGTGGCCTGTGTACGCCGTTTCACATCCAGTTTCGTAAAAATATTCGAAGAATGTGTTTTCACGGTGTTCAGGCTTACAAATAATTCTTTCGCGATCTCCTCATTGCTTAAACCCATGGCCATTAAGTTTAGAACATCCAGTTCGCGTTTACTTATGCCTAGTTTTTCGATTTCCTTCCGGTTAATCTCCTTCGGGTCGGAAGTCTTTATATATACTTCCTTTTCAACGATGCGGGTTTCAACCCGATAGCTATCGGGTTTTGGTTTTACAAGTTTAAGAGCTAACCAAATACCCAAAACGGTAAATAAAATGGCAATAGCACTTATAAATAAATCAAGGCGATAATTAAACACAATGAAATGCGCTTCAAGCCATTTGATCATCAATAAAAAAATGGCCATGGAAATGCCATACACAATGATTTCTTTACGCTTTGGACTTAATGGCATATACCACTAAGTTAAATATTTCTCCAAAAACAATTGAAGCAGCCATTTTTTTATCAGTCATTTAACCATTTTGAATATTCCTTCCAGTCGTTCATATAAATTCTTTTCATATCGTTACTGCGTGATTTGCCAAAACCGAGTTTTGAACATCGTGGATATTCTGCCTGACTTAGAACATCTCTGAAATCACTGTTAGCAACATCTATATAATGGTCAAGTGATTTTACATCTTTGTTTGCCAGTTTAATGATTGCAGCTGAAATTCTGTTTTTCCCACTTGCCGGGTCAATCTTAACTTTTCCAAGCCTGGTTTTTACCTGGTTAATATTATCCGGGAATTCCCGCCTTATCAGTTTTTCAAGTTGCTTGTCGGATACCCGGGCGACAGGTTGAGTTCCCCAAATATTTATTTTTAATACCTCAAACATATTTTAAAAATTAATATATGGATATGTTGTGGTTTGAGTATGGTTATCTGTTAACGAAGAAGATTCAGTCATAACGCAGCGCTACTGTATAATTAATTTTTCACTCATTAAAAGTTGCATGGAATTACTCAATCTGTAAAAGTAAATTCCTTTAGAGTATGCGGATATATTTATAGTACTTGTTTTATCCACCAGGTTCTTGTCAACAATCTTTTCACCAATAGAATTATAAAGTATAAATTGAAATTGTTGTGATGTATTATTTTGAATTGTCAATTCATTGTTTGATGGATTTGGGAAAATAGAAACAACATTTTCGGTTGAAGCATCATTGATACCTGTAATTTGACTTAATGGCCGGGTGTAAACTCCATCGGAATACATAGTAACATAAATATTTGTTGAATTAGCAGCTAATGAAAATGCGATACCGAAACTAGGGAATCCTGTATTGATATCTGTCCAGGAAGTCCCATTATTTGTGGATTGAAATACGCCACCACCACCACTGCCTGCAAAAATGTTTGAGCCGATTATGAGTAGTGAAAAGATATTTGTATTCGTTAAACCGGTGTTAATTGCTGTCCAGTTGCTTCCGTTATTGGTAGAGAGATAAATACCATTATCAGTTCCTGCAAAAATACTGGTTCCACTGATACTTATCGCATGAACCCATATGCCTGCCGGAAGCCCTGTATTCACAGCATTCCAGCTTGATCCATTGTTCGTTGACAAAAATACTCCGCCACCATTGGTGCCGGCATAAATGTTTGTTCCTTCAATGGCAATTGCTGTTATATAAAGATTTGTTAAACCTGAATTCACGGCAGTCCAGCTTGCTCCGTTATTCGTTGATAAAAAAACACCTCCGTTTTCAGTACCTGCAAAAATATTTGCCCCGTTTACGGCTAATGAATAGACATTGGTATCCGTTAATCCTGAATTAATGGGTAGCCACGTTGACCCGGAATCTGCAGATAAAAAAATTCCGTTGGGGGCTGAACCTGCAAAAATGTTTGTTCCGCTTACCAATAATGCCGGCACCAGGGCAAACGCACAACAAGTAACAGGAACCCAACTGCTGCCGTTGTTAGTTGAAAGGCATATCCCTATATTATTGCCAACAATAATATTTGAATCAATAAATGCCAGAGAGAAAACACCAGTGTTACATAGGTTGGTATTTACATAAGTCCACTGCCCATTTGCGCTGAATGTGAAATGAAAAATAACAAATGCCAATAATAATTTATTTTTCATTTAATGCAGCTACTTTATCTGTTCAATAGAAATAATTCTATGCTTCAATATTTAATAATTTTTCCTTTCCTGGACGAACAATCTTTATTTCGCACTTCGTAAATATACAAGCCATTCGTAAATTGTTCTGTATTTATAGTAATAGCGTTTGTGAATTTATGTTGTAAAATTATTCTTGATGAAACATCATAAAGAATGATTTCTGATTGCCCGGCATTGTTGACTGTGATATCCAGTTTTTCTGAAAATGGATTGGGAGTGATCATAATCGAATTCGCTTCATTTGTAAATTCATTAGATGAAAGTGAAAAACAGCTATCAGATATTATCATGTTAGCATTCAAATAATGAATAACATTATTTATTGGGAACACAGAAAAAGGTAATTTAAACACGTTAAAAACAGAAGCTGTAAGTGGAAGTGTCGGGATATTTATCAGATTAGCATTCGATGAGGGGCACTCTGAGTTGCCCAGCGAATCCGTTTTAATTACAAGGATACTTATTTTTTGCTGAATGGAGTCACTCGATAATCCTTCAATTAAAAATCCATTATCATAAGTTGCCGAAAGTTTTTCACCCCATTCATATGAATTGTTTTTAACAAGATATGACTTAGACCAAAGAATATTAGCAAGAGAATCGAGTCGAAATAATAAAACATGATGTGTCGGGTTCTTAATGTAACCACAGGCAGCAAATCCTCCGTCTGGTAAGGAGATAATTGACATTGGATTTATATCAAATTGAGTATTGCCTACTGATCGGGTCCAAAGTGTATCACCAGAATTATTTACTTTGAATAAAATTGTTTCCGCCCAAGTGTTTAAAGCCAGGTAACAGGAATCCGGAGTTTCAACTGCATCATAAGCCATATAAGGATTATACGAAGGTGTTGACCATATAACAGTACCTGCAGAATCTAATTTTGTGAGTAAAGCTTGTAAACGAAAAATAAGTTCTCCTCCATCAGAAGTGACAAGCCCGGTAACAGCTCCATTAGAACCTGCGGGGTAATTATTGCTATAAATAACGTTCCCATTACTGTCAAGCCGCATCACATAATGTCCACTGGCGGGTGGCGCATATGAACGTTCTCCGATTACTATCCAATCGCCGTTCGACATTTGTTTTAGATAATTCGCAGATGTTGCTGGTTGATAGGTTTTCGTCCATAACGAATCCCCGTTAAAATCAATATTAATAAGTGTAAGAGCGGTATTGTATGTTGGAAAGAAACTGGATGTCCTGGCGGAGACCATAAAACCATTACTCGCTTTGGCAATAGACCCTGCATATAAAGTGGTGTCACTGCTGATTATTTTTTGCCATACAATATTTCCAGATGTATCTATTTTCACTAAACATACTTTTGACGTATCCGTATTAATAGAATAAATACCATTCATGAAAAGAATCAAAAAACAACTGTCTTCAAGTTGCAAAACACTCAATTGACTATTTATATTGGAATCAGGAGCGGAAATAATCCTTTGAAAAACATTCTGACTCGCACAAATGTTGCAAATCAAAGTTAAAATGAATATAAAAAACAGCTTTTTCATGATTTGACATTTTGAACTAGTAGAGTTTTATTTATGTTTCAAGAATGTTTTTCAAGGTCAGCAAACTAATATCCATATCTTTTGCAACCGATTTTTCCATAAATGGTATCATCAGGTTTATAGGATATTTCAATGTGCCGGCATTGCTCCAGGATACTTTAGTTTGATCCCGATGGCTATCGGGATCGGATAAAGATTCGGTTTCCATGATTACATGAGCACTGACTGCCATTGGCTTTACAAAGCGAATTTCTGTTTCAATTCTTTTCCCGTCAATAATGTTTTTAATTTCCTTTTCTCCTACTCCGGCATCCCGGTCACCACTCCAGGAATAAATATATCCAACGGTTCCATCTGTTCCCTTGAATTCTCTTTTCCTGTCGGAAGCGGCCATCGCATGTTTGTTGAACGTGTCCTGGTTTTTAAGCAGTTTTATATAGTCAAAAACTTTTTGCCGGGGTGCATTGATAATAATTTCACGTTTGACATAATGTACTCTTTTCATGAAAAGTGCAATAATTAGCATCAGGGAAATGATGCCTGCCAATACAAGTAGAATTGTAATTATGGTATTCATGTAACTTAATTAGAAATAATACTGTGGGTACAAGGACCATGAACGTTCCTGCTATGGGGATTGGGAGCAGCAGGCTGGTTAGGAAACTAAAGATAATTAATTCCCAGGTATTTTCCACACGCCTGGAAAACATTCATCACTTTCGGGCATTAGGCCAATCCTGATCCGGAGGGTACCACTCAGAAATACCAACTAATCCCAACAATTCTTTTGCGAGTATTGCGGAATATAATTCAGCGCCAACTTTGTTCAGGTGTGTGTAATCTGAAAATAAACTTGAATCCGTGCAAAGACTTAATTTATCACCTTCCAAAAAGTGAATTTTATTTTCAATGGCAAGGCTACGAATCAATTTAAAAATATTTTCGCTATTTATGTTATTTTTTAGTTCCTCATTCTTAAATACCGGCGGAAAATTTATGATCAGCGTCACATTTCTGGCATTGCATGTATCTTTAATTGCCTGGAATAAATTAAGACTACCGTCTGAAACCTTTTCCTCCGCGAGATAGTTATTTATATTCTGATTGCCCGAACTGAATTCTAACGGGCAGGTTAAAAATCCTTTGTATTCAATCTGCCCTGGCATAATTTCATTTTTACCCAAAAGCCCCTTTACGCATCGTGACCTCATTTCTTCATCATATTCTGTTAACTCAATAAAAGGGAATATTTTTAACAATGCTGTTTGATGCCCGTTATCACACAATACCTGGTCAATAACCTTATTGGATAGATATGGATAATAGTCCAGATGATTGAAGAATTTTCTGTCTAAATTAAATGAAGATAAATCAAGAGTGAGCATTAAAAAATTCGGGGGCGGATGATTCACCAGGTAAGCATCAAACATCATTTTATATTCCAGGAGATTTGCTCCTTCCACGCCGGCATTATATGATGAGATATTACAAATGCTGTCAATAATGCGCGGATGAATATCATTGTGGACAATGGATGACCCAAGAAAAATTAAATCATAGCGGGAGCTATTTTGCAAAAGCTCGTTCAATCGATTGTGTTTATGATTGCTATACTTGTTTGAGCCATAATGCAAACACACAAAAATCAGCTGACAAAATGAAAACGAAATAATTACTATGAGGAGGATTCGTATAGCCGGCTTCATATTCTCAGAATTGAAAATAAATAAAACTTGCTTTCTGAAACACACCGAAAATAATAATAAATGACAGGCTCAATGAACAAAACGCAAGATCAGTTAAAGGTTTGCTTTGTACATTTTCCAGGCGGGGACTGAATTTACTCTCCACCCATAGCATTAATGCAATTATAAAAATGGAAATCGAAATGCTGGTTATGCCGAATCTTGTGAAAGTGATGGTATTAAAAACAACCGGTTGAAATCCATCTCCTGTGAATCGTCCGAAAATATGTTTAACTATTAGAAATGCATCAGCGGGGTTTTGCGCCCTGAAAAAAATCCATGCAAAGGAAACCAATCCGAAAGTAAAAGTTGCGAAAATAAAATTGAAGAAGAAGTTTTCCGGAAATTTAATTTTCAGGTAATCCTTTGAAAACATATAGATAATAAAATAAACCACATGAAGTGCACCCCAGATAATAAATGTCCAGTTCGCTCCGTGCCATAATCCGCTGATAAGAAAAACCACTGTTAAATTAAAATATATTCTCCCTGTTCCCGAGCGGTTGCCGCCCAGGGGAATATATACATAGTCCTTGAACCATGTAGAAAGTGAAATGTGCCAGCGACTCCAGAACTCACGGATATTAGTGGAAAAGTAGGGTCGGTTAAAGTTTGTCATCAGATCAAATCCCATCGATTTTGCCGCACCTATGGCAATATCAGAATAGCCTGAAAAATCGCAATAGATCTGAATCGCATAAAAAAGTGTAGCTATTATAAGGTTCAGGTAATGATAATGGCCGGGGTCCCCATACACCGGGTCGACATACATGGCCAGGCGATCGGCAATCACAACTTTTTTGAAAAACCCCCATAGCATTAAGCGAAGCCCGCTCAGTAAATTTTCGCTGCTGAAATAATGATGGTCTTTAAACTGGTGCAATAAGTTTTGAGGTCGCTCTATCGGGCCCGCCACAAGCTGGGGATAAAACATAACATACAACGCGTATATGCCAAAATGCCTTTCGGCTTTTTGGTTGCCCCGGTATACTTCAATCGTATAGCTCATTGCCTGGAAGGTATGAAAAGACAAGCCAATCGGCAAAATAATATTCAGCAACGGAATGTCAATCGGTATGTTAAGGGTTTGAAATAAGGAATCGAAGTTTTCAATAAAAAAATTATAATATTTAAAAAAAGCAAGTACACCCACATTGGCAAAAATGCTTGCTGTAAGAAACGCTTTCCTTTTTTTCCCGGCCCTGTTCTCAATTAATATACCGGCAAAATAGTCTATGACAATCGTAAAAAATAATATCAGGATATAAACGGGAATGAATGTGCAGTAGAAAATACAACTTGCCAGGAGTAAATGAAACCACCTGAAACGGTGAGGCAGAAGAAAGTAAATAATAGTTACAACCGGGAAAAAAATCAGGAACTCTAAGGAATTAAATAGCATATAATTTCTTGCATCGTGGTTAGGGAATTAAAAATCATGGCTCTGATGGAGTAAAATTAATTTATTTAATGAAAAATCACAATATACAAAAAAGGAAATAAAGTGTTGATACAAAGGGGAATGAATCTTCGATACCAGCAGGATTACCCTAACAATTTAAACTCAAAATCAGAAACACCAATAATAGTGTTCACTATTTCTGCCAAAAATTACTAATTGGATATGCTAAACTGACACTTAAATTCCAAAATTCTCCTTTGCTATATGTTTTGCCAGCCATAGTTGGGGAATGGTCTTTTGTATAGCTAATATCCAACTCTTTAACAATTTTAAATCCTGTAAAATAATTCGTGGAAATTGAAATGATGGCACTTTTAAATATGGAGAATTCACATCCTATTCCGGTCTGTAATAATGAATAGTATTGAGACTTCAAATTGTCAGTATAAACGTAGGCAATACTATCATTACTGGTTTTAATTGAACCGGAGCCTCCACCGGACGAACCAAAATCTGAATTGATACAAAACAGATAACCAATTACAGGAATCAGAAATAATTTATTTTTTGAAATATCTATTTTTGTACCCAGACGTATCGGAATTAACCATGCATCAAAGGCATTTGAAGAGCTTCCTCCGCTAATATTTTTAAATCCGAATCCTTCCGCATAATATTTGCGCAACAATCCTGTTTCGAGAAAAAGATTAGTATTTATATCCTGCCTGCAATTAATTCCCCAATGCCCCTCGCCGAGAGGAGTTTTTTTTAATTCAGTTCCTTCATCAGTGAGTTCATACATATCCAAAGCCATTGACGCTTCAAATCCCAAATATGTCCTGGTTTGGCAATTAGCCCAATGGATAAATAAATTTAAAATTAAAACACTAATTAATAATCTGAATGGCATAAAGTGTTTAAATGTATTTTCGCGACTTTACTTTCGGGCGGGTTTCAGAACACAAAAAATTAAATGTTTAGCGATTCGTTACTTTGCCGGGTTCATTTAATAACCCTGCTGTATTGCCATCTTTTCTCGAACTTCCTAATATGATTAACTTTCTCAATTCCTAATTATTTTTTCACTGAATCAGGAGTTTGAAAGTCTTTTGTCTGAAAAGATCTTTAAAGTTCCGCTGATTTGTGCAAAACCTGATGAAACAAATATTATTTCTCATCTGTTTTGTGGTGGCCACACATAACAAAAGCTATTGTTTAAGAATCACTTTTTTATTTTATCAAATGAATAAAACAACTTCACCCCGGTTTTAATAAAGCCGGAGGAACCGTAATCCACGTCCAAAAAATTGAATGAAGGGCTTATGCTCATATTCATTTCTATTCCGAATCTCAGTGTTAGCGGGTATTTTATTCCAAGCCCTCCGAAGGTACTGATTGCAAAATAGTTTGAGCTCAAACTATAGGAATATTGATTTGAGGTCGAATTAAGGGACCTTACTGAGGTTGTGTAGGTGAAAGGTATTCCCATTTGGAAAAATATTCCAGAATTATTTGATTTCAGATAATACCTGCCTTCAAGAATGAATATTTGATCATACTCGATAATCCCTTCTGCCCCATAAATCAAACTACCGTCGGCCAGCAAGTACGGGCCATTATATAAATCATAGGTGCGCCTGGCATAATTAAAAGAGCCATTGATTGAAAACTTTTTACCCAACCCTCTTTCATAGGAAATTTCCCAGCTCGGATAATTCATTTTACCAAGTTTATGGGAAGCAAAATCTGCATTGTAATTTCCTCCTGCTTTAACAGCTGATACTTGCGCATTTGTTACAGTGCTCAGCACTATAAATAATAAGGTTACAAATTGCTTTTTCACGGATATGAAATTAAAATATTGTGAAGATTTAATAATATTCCATTTTCAGCAACGATATTAATGCAATTAAATTGCCTGCAACATTGGATTAGACTTTATATCACTTCGTCCGGCCAGGTGAACGGAAAGCTAGTTTCAATTATGATCAATGATAAATTTCTTGCAGAAGTAATTTTCTCCATCAAACACTTTCACAAAATATATTCCGGAAGCAATATTTCCCAGGTTGATTTCTTTTGTTGATTTGTTACGTATACTTTCAACATAAACCATTTCTCCAAATACATTATTAACTGCAATGGTTCCTTTATCAATATTTGCCGTGAATGAAATTGTTATTTTATCGCTTGAAGGATTTGGAAATATTTCGAATGAAATATTGCCGGACAGGTAAGCCGGTAGACTGGTCATGAACAAACTATCGAACTCGTAAATTCGTTGTGTGCCACCAATTGACATTTGGGAGCTGACTCCCCAGACATGATTGTTTACTTTGCAAAAACCCAATGGATATCCAAGACACCAGGGGGTAGTTGATATAATATTCCCTGAAGAAGTGTCAATTTCATGCAGCATCCCGGGAAATAAACTTAAACCATACAGACTTCCATTGATAAATTTTATGGGTAGCATATAGGATGGGGTTGAATACGGAAATGTATTTATAACCGCACCTGTTGTGGCATTTAGCTTGTAAATTAAAGCCTGGCCGTAATCGGTAACCCATATATAATTGCCGTCAAATGCTACACCATCACAATCCTGTGTGCATGGAGCAACTTTAAACCTGGAAACAACAGCGCCTGTATTGGGGTTTATTTTATACAATGAATCAATCTGTTCTACCATAACTAACAAATTGGTTCCATCAAAATCCATATCACCCCCGGAGGTAGTAAAATATGACGCAGGATTTAGTATGGAATCTACTAATATTCCGGAGAAAGTATATTTATAAATATAGTCACTACTGCCACTTTGAGACCATATAAAATTGCCATCAGAAGTAATACCGGAAGGCAATGCATCAACCGTCGGAAATGAAAATATAGTATCACAGGCGGCCTGATTATTTAATGATTGAAAAACTGGCGCAGCTCCTTTTTCAAGTCCTGCAACAAAATTGGCTTGCGCAAATACCTGTATTGAAAATAAAAAAAGAAGCGAAGTAAGTAGAAAGCCTGGTTTCATGCAATTTAATTTTAGATTTAATATTCTCAGTGCCGCCATGAGTTACGGATAGACAATTAAAGATAATTAAATAAAATTATAATACAAGAAAAATACAGCTTTTGATTGCCTGTATGAGCATAGGCCCAGGACTTTCTGACTACAATAGCTTCAATCCTCAAAGCGATTTGGGCTATCTGCCCTGTTCTAATCCAGTTTGTAAATAAATTCTTCTATTTCTGCTTGCCGGGCATTAGCAAAACCTTTGTCAGCACCGATTCTTACAAAATTGCATTTCTCTAAAACTTTCTGTGAACCAAAATTGTCAAAAGCAACCCGTCCGAAAATGGGTCTTGCAGGTTCAGTTTTTAGAAACTCTTTGAGTGCTTTTGTAGCAACACCCTTACCCCAAAATATTTTGTCTATCCAATAAGTAATTTCTGCGTTACCTTCTATTTCAAACTTTGCTATACTGCCTGCAATAATGTTGTCCACAATTATTGTTTGTGTGTTTTTAGTCGGGTCATTTAAAAATTTTGAGTATTTCTGAAGATATGCGGTTTTGTTTGTCGGGTCTTTTGCTGTGAAAGCAGCTAAATAGTTTGCTTCATCATCAAGCTGAAACATAAAGAAGAACTCCAGGTCAGTAATTTGAGTCTTTCGTAATATAATTTCATTTGGGTTTACCATTTCTCTGCTAATTTAGTGTTCCCTTATAGACAATGTCATAATAGTCGCAACCATTTTTGCAATCAATTTGTCTCCGGAGTCGTCAAACACATTGGCTTCGCATATTGTCAATGTTTTTCCTGATTGAATTACTTTCCCAACCGCTATGATCCTTTTTGTATTTGCAGGTTTCATAAAATTAATTTTAAACTCCACGGTCAATACGTCTTTGTCGATGGGCGCAAGTGTAAGTGCGGCATAACCGCAGGCACTATCAGCGATACTTGTCAAAACCCCTGCGTGAAAAAAATTATGCTGCTGTGATAATGTTTCATTGAACTTACTGGAAATCTGAACAAGTCCATTTTCTACTTTGTCCAGTGAAGTGTTTAAAGTCTTCATCAGGCCTTGTTTTGTGAAGCTTGATTCAATTCTTTTATACAGGTCATCCATTTAACTCGTCTTTAAATTGCCACTGGCGTTTTGCGGCGGGTAGCTGGCGCGCTTCTTAGCAAATATAGTTGATTTCGCCCAATGGCCATAAGCCGCTGTTCGTTGAACGTAGTGGCTTACGGGAGCTTGCCTGCCGGTTAACGAAACTCGTTTTCAAGTGCCCATTTCCAATATGCAATTGGCAAGCTCATCCCTTCCGGAGCGATTGAAATTTTCTCCAGTTCATTTTGATCTAAATCATTCACAACAACATTAAGATTGTATTCAACTCTGTGTTTATCGCCTGATTCGAGTACCCAAAAACCTTCCAACATGTTCATTACATTGTGAAGAGCAATGTCTATTGCATGAATTGCTTTTTCGTTTTGCTCTGTATTCAGGTCTTTTGGTAAAGCATTTACAGCCTCTGTGCGGCAATGTTTGATTAAATGAAAACCGAACATGCTGGCTGCGTCATCCTGACGGTCGTAGAGATCCTTTTGCCACTCTGGATATTGTCGCGGAGTTGAATTGTCTGTCATCATGTTTTGTAAAAATACGCAGCTTTTTATTTCTTTAATTCTGTCTTCACCAATGCCACAACTTCTTCACGAAGCGGCTTGATAAAATCATCATCTTTATTTGAAAGGAGACAAATAAACGTGTTTGTCTGTTCATACCAGCGACTATAATTGTAGAATCCCACATTTCTTCCTGAATGTGCTCTGAATTTTCCAATATCATCTTCTGTAAAAAACCAGCCAAACCCATAGATCCAGTTTATTTCATTACTATTCTCTGCTAAACTATATGACATTAAAAAATATTTATTCCAATAGTCTTTGTCTTTAGAAACGGCCTTATAATATGCTATCATATCCTTTCCGGTAGCATAAAGTCCCGAAGCTCCTGTAGTAAAAGGACTGTTTTTAGCAGGATTCATTTTGGAAGTATATCCAGTGAGCACCTTTTTATTTGTCGGTGCAAAAGTACATGATGTCATTCCAAGTGGATTTAGAATATTTTCACTACAATATTCTTTATAGGTTTTCTTTGTGACACGTTCAATAAGCATCGCAGCTAAAACATAACCGGAGTTAGTATAACCCCAGCTTGTTCCGGGCACAAAAACAGTGCTATCGGGTTTTGACATTATTTCGAGAATATTTTGATTGTTTAAAGTATCGGGTGCAGAGGTCAGTGAATAAAAATCGTGAATGCCATTTGTATGATTCGCCAGTTGCCTTATAGTTACTTTTTGCAGGGCTGGTTTTAGTTCGGGAAAATATTTTCCAATATTATCATCAGGTTTAATAAGTCCTTTGTCTATAAGTTGAAGAAGTGCAATCCCGGTAAATTGTTTCGCCAGGGAAGCCAGGTCAAATCTGTCATTGAGTGATATTTTTTCTTTTTTAGCCGTTGGGTCTTTATAGCCATACTCAAATGCCCTGATGCTATCGGGGTTGTATGCAATTATTATTACACCATTGTAACCGCCACGCGTGTCGTATTTGTGTACGATGCTGTCCAGTCGCGATTGAAATGTTTGTCCGTTAACGACAACTGTTGCCAGGAAAAATAGCAGTAGCAGTACTCGATGCAATTTCAGCTTACAATTGGTCATTACGTTGTCGGGGGCTTGTATTCACCTAATGCGATGTAAGTGCATATTTGCTATGAATCCGTGCGATGGGCTTTTTGTGAATGGGTTATATTAAAAAACTTTCGTGCCTTTGCCGGTTGTTATCAAGCTGAATAAACTTTTATGAATAAGATCTACCCAGGCATTTGAGCAAGCTCCGAAACATTCAATTTCGGGAACTAAACCCATGTGAGTAAAACGAAGTTGTGTTTTATTATTGAATTCAGAAATTTCAAAAATGATTTTTGTGTTCTCCCATTCGGTTTTGTCCTTTATGAAATTCAGTTTACTTTCAGTAACAAGCCAAACGATTTTTTTATCAGGAATAACTTCAATCAATTGTTGTTTTGAAAAATGAATATCTTCCATACGATAAGTAAACTCATCATTGAGTTTGCTGCTATTGCCTTCAATTTCGCCTTGCCACCACCCACGAACGTTGTTGATGGCATTAAAAACATCGGATGTAGATTTATCAACCAAAATGGTTGTTGTAAAATCAGATGTTGTCATTTTGGTTTGAGTATTAGAATATTATTTAAGCAACACTATTTGCCCGGTATGGTAATTTAAATGGGTTGTCCTGGTTATGATGATATTTAGTTTGTTGCGATGTGGTTCTTTGATGAAATCTTCAACAGAAACAGCGGTATGTTTTTCAAACCACTCTTCGGGTTGCAGGCTTTGAAAACGTTGTTTTAAAACTTCGCATTGTTTACTCCAATATGCCCGGAGCTCCTGTGCAGAAGGAATTTCGGCTACTGATTTATCAGGAGATTCAATAAAGATTTTATGCAATCCGGGATATAGTTTATCGCCCATGTTTAATAATATTAACATTTCATCATGTGCAGCTATAAGATGTCCTATTAAATAGACACCTCTGTTCTTATTGGGTGCGACTTCTTTTTGCAATTGTTCGTCAGTCAATTCATTCAGCAGTTTGTCACAAACATTTATGGAGGCATTCCACCTGTCAAATACCATTTTAATTATTAAGTGAGTTGTATTCATTTATTGGATATTTAATTGTTATAAATTATGTTCTGCAAATATATTGTCTCATTGTTCTAATTCTATTAATATTTTGGTTACTCTTTTTTCAAAGACATTTGTGTGTTTGTTCATCTGATCTGTTAAACAAAGCTTTAGCTCATTTTTTAGTTCGGGATATTTTTTCGTGAGTTTGAGCAGCACCCGGAGGGACCTTGATTTGATTGTGACATTTGTTTCTGTCGACAAAAGCCATTGAAACAACAAGTCGATGGCCCGGGCTTCATTTTCGGGTGGTACGCCTGCAATGAGCCAAAAATTGGCAAATGACGTTTTGTAAACAGGGTTCAGACGATCACACAGATCTAATAAAAAGGGAAGTGCAGTAAATAACTTATTTGAATTTATTTCTCCAATCTCAGTTAAGAGCCATAGAAACCGGGTGGCAATTTTCGGTTCACAATTTAACAATTTGGAAAGTTCTTTTATATCGATGTCTCTTTCTATAATTACATTCACCCAAATATTTCTTTTTGCGAGAGTGCTTGCAGGGAGTGAAGATTTCAGCTCCTTGAAGAATTCAGTGTTTGAAAAGTTAACTTTCATTTTTACTGCTTGCAGTTAATGTTCCGCCGGTGTTACTATTGAATTATTAATATTTTATTCTCGGATTTAATTTCGCAGGTTATTCGCACATAATAAACACCCTTTGAAACACTATTCAAATTAATTGATATTTGTGGACCTGTGTTTTGTGACAGATAAACAATTTCACCCAAAGCATTTGTAATTAGAATATCTATCGGGTTATGCATCGTACTCAGAATAGTAAAGTATCCTGTACAAGGATTTGGAAATAACGTATTTCCATTTTCGTTATCGCTTGTATTTTCTTCAATTCCTGTAGGCAGAGCCAGTTTGGCAACAAACATATCTGAATATCCGGAATTAACTAATGTTGAAATTCCAAAAGATAAGGTATTGCTATAAAATTCTCCGGCAATAAATAATTCTCCGGCATTATCAGCGCTTAAAGAGAAACTTTGATCAATGCCTGATTCTCCTGCACCATATGCTGATATGGCGTTACCGGAGGGATCATACTTAGCCACAAAAATATCTGAAGTACCCACGTTTGGTAAATTGGTAATTCCGAAGGTAATAGTTGTGTCATTAAAATGTCCTGTAATGTATGAATCGCCATTTATATCAGTAACTATATCTGAAGCAACATCAATAAATCTTGTGCCTGTGCGCTTTGCCCAAAGCACAGAGCCGGTTGAATTATATTTAACAATAAAAATATCAGTTGGGCCACCCGTAGTACGGGCATTAAAAAGAGTGTCGTTTCCGAATACAATAAAAATGCTGCCGAAATTTCCTGTTACATAAATATTCCCGGCTGTGTCAGCAGCAACTCCTGCACCGGTTTCGAAACCGTCTCCTGCTCCACTGCTTCCCCACAAAGAGTTTCCGCTGCTGTCGTATTTTACTGTGAACGCATCATCATAGCCAAATATACCCGGATTGGTTAATGTTACAACCCCAAAAGTACAAACCGGGCTGCCGGAGCTACCTGTTATTATTATGTTTCCGGTTCTATCGGCTGTAATACCCATAATAGCATCGTTGCCCGCACCACCGGCGCTTATTGCCCAGATTACATTGCCAACTGCATCGTATTTTACGATGAACATATCAAGCGTATCTGTTCCGGAATTGGTAACGGTTTGCGAACCAAAATGCATGGAGGGGCTGTAAAATTCACCGGCAACATATACATTTCCTGAAGCATCGGTACACATTGCAGTGCTTTCATCAAAACCGCTTCCTCCTCCTGTTCTTGCCCAAAGCGCGTTCCCGGCTGAAGAATATTTAACCGTGTAAATATCCGTACCACCTCCGGCTGTATTGTATAAAGTATCATTGCCAAAGATGATGGAGGAGCTATAATAATGTCCCGTAACATATACGTTTCCGGAGGCATCGGTAGCAACCGCCATTCCGTAATCATAATCCATTCCTCCGGCACGTTGTGTCCACAAGGGAATTCCCGAAGGCGAATATTTTACAAGGAACATATCATCCGTTCCAGCATTTGCATTTGTTAAAGTAAAAGTTCCAAAATTAATAGAAGCGCTGCTGAACATACCTGTTACAATAGCATTACCTGCTGAATCACTGGCAATGCTTTTTGCCATATCCCAGCTAAATGCCGAAGTACCGCTTTGCGCCCATTGCCATTGAGCAAATGCAGTATTCTGATTAACCAATGCGGGCAGAAGAGTGATAATAAAAAATAGATTTTTCACCTATTGTTATGATTCCTTACAATGACGAATGAAGTTTAGAGTTTACCGCACGATGGGCATATGTTATTGTGACTGTCACATGACGATGTACATAAAGGAACGAAAAAATTAATTAAAAAACTGACACAATTAAAGATCGTTCAAACCTTCATCCACGTGATAAAACAATTATTGTTTCACATCCGGTTCCGATAGCCATCGGGATACTTCTCCTTAAGCTCCGGCAGTACCTGTGTTGACTTCCCCCGTCCGCTTGTAGTTGGCGATAATCACTCCGGTTGATGTAACCAAACTTTCCGTTAAATTAAATGCTGCAGGGATCGCACCATTTTCGAACAACTTTTTTCCGGTACCCAGTGTTAATGGATAAATTTTGAGCCGGAGCTCATCCACTAAATCATTTTTAAGCAATAACTGAATAAGTTTGCTGCTGCCCCAAACCTGAATGACTTTACCCTCTGACTCCTCTGATTTGAGTTGTTTGATATCTTCCAAACTTTCCATCACAACAGTGTTTTTCCACCCGGTAACTATCGGGTCTGACTTTTTCAGGGTCCGGGAAAAAACGTATTTTGTGCCTTCATTAATACCGGGCCAAAAGTCTCCGTGTTCAGGCCAGTAGTTGGCCCAAATCTCAAATGTTTTTCTGCCCAAAAGATAATCTGCAGGTTGTGACAACTCTTTTTTCACCACCTTTAAACCAACATCGTCACCATAGGGTGCCGTCCAGCCACCATATTTGAAATCGCCTGATGTATCTTCACCGGGCCCGCCAGGTGCCTGCATGACTCCATCTAATGTAATCATTGACAAGACGATTATTTTTCTCATAGTATTTCACCTCCCTCATAATATTTTTTGGAACTTCTTTAAAAATAATTTTATTACGATGCAAATCTCCCTGATAAAAATCGTACTAATGCTGTGCAAATGCGACAATCTTCCGGGTTGAATGCGACAAGTATTGATATTTCTACATAGACAGTCGGAGCTTTAGCAGCGCAACTCGTATTATAAAACATGATCTACAAAATACATATCAATTTCTCCTTTATTTTTCGCAGATATTTTTCCGCGATGAGTACATTTGAATTTATCTTTCACCAGATCATAAGTTGTTCCGCTAATGTTTACCTTTCCTGATTCACCACTTGATTCCATACGTGATGCTATGTTAACGGTATCACCCCAGATATCGTAAGCGAATTTTTTAATGCCTACAATTCCGGCTACTACAGGACCGGTATTCAGGCCAATCCGGGTATCGAAAAATGATTTTCCATCCGCTTCGCGTTTTTGTTTTTCATTCAGCATAAAATCTTTTATTTCCAGGCCCGCGCGAACGGCGTCCTCTGCATTGGTTTTGTTGGGAACAGGTAGTCCGCCTGCACACATGTACGAATCGCCTATAGTTTTTATTTTCTCTATTCCATACTTTGCAATTATTTTATCAAATTCGCTGTAACAGTAATTGATTTCGTTTACCAGCTCCTGTGCAGATAATTTTTCAGCTACGGCAGTAAAATTTTTAAAATCGGTGAAGAGGACTGTCACCTCATCAAATAGTTTTGCATCGGTAGTGCCTTTTTCTTTCAGCTCTTCCGCAACTTCAGATGGAAGAATATTTAACAGGAGTTCATCACTTCGTTTCTTGCCTTTCTTAATCCTGTTGCGTTGCATTAAGAATACTCCTGCGAAAAGTAATACAACGGTAAAGCCACCAATAAAACCGTTCCGTAAAAGTTTTTGCCTGCTCAGTTCCGCTGCTGCGAGCGCTTCTTTTTTTTCAGCATCAAACTGCATTTTATACATGGTTGACTTTTTTGAATTTTCAACATTAAATATACTATCACGGTATAAAATATAAAGTATGTGATGACTGTATGCCTCCTCATAGTTTTTCCGCAGGCTATCTATTACTGACAAATTGTAATAAATGCCGGGGATGGAGGCTATCAATGATTGTTTTATTGCCAGTTGTAAATCTTTTTCAAAATAGTCTTTGCTTATGGAAAGCATCTTCGCCTGTTCCTTTGCCGGAACAATTTTACTAAAACTGAGGTAAATACTTCCCAGATTAGAATAGGTTGAAAGATGAGACATATTACCTTCTGTCTCCATCTGAAAACGCATTTTATAATTAGCCAATGCCTTGTTGTACATGACTAAAGCTGTTTTTCTGTCACCTTTCTTATACGCTATAGCGCCAATAGATTCGTAAGTTGACCCAATGCATCCGTAAGTCCATGGAATTCCGTATGACCGTCCCCTGTTTCCAAGGACTTCATAAATTTTAAGGGCCTTTGAATGACTTTCCAGCGCTGCCGGGAAATTTCCCTGGCTGAGATAAATGCCTCCTATATTATTATAGTTATACGCTAGAGAAGATGAATCCCTTAGTTGTTCCAGAATTTCAATAGCCGCATGGGAATATTTCAATGCTTCCGATAGGTCGTTTTGGGATCCGTATGTCATACTAATAATCAGTAGGCAATCAGCAATTTTATTTTTGGCACCAAGCATTTCAAAAATATTTAAGGCAGTAAACGCATTTTTTATTGCTTCAGCATAATTTGATCCCTTGTAATAATAAGTAGAAGCAATTGATAAATAGCAGTTTGCTATTTGTGGTTGATCTTCTTCTTCAATATATATTTCCAAAGCCATTTTCATATGCTTTAGTGATTCCGAAAGGCTTCCCAAAGAAGCATTGTGTGTCATCCCGATATTCATATGCGAAAAAGCAATTCCCTTTTTGAAATTTATTTTTTTGGAAAGCGCAAGTGCTTTCTCCGCATAGATTAAAGCCCCTTTATAATCAGACTTTTCGTTTGCATATTGCCAAAGAGTATGGAGCGTATTTACTTTGTTGGTATCCTCTTTTTGAGTTTCTAATACTTTTTCAAGAGAATCTATTGCGGATGTTTGAGCAAAAAGAAAATTGCATGAAGTAATAAAAAAGAAAATGAATAAGTTCTCTTTCATTCTTAATATATTAGCTATTCCGAAAAATAAATATTTACCAGTTATATGCGCATAAACATTTTGCCATCGGGATATATCAAAGATAAAAATTAAAGAGAAATAGGTGGGATTCGGTGCCGCCCAGGATTTGATTCAGCGTCCCACTATTAATAGTTATTGCCGCGGTAGTTATTTTACTTTTTCTCCCGACGCAACACCACGTAAGAGCCAGTCGAAACGCTATTGTATTCAAACTTCATTTCTGTTCCATTATTTAGTTGAAATGAAATCGTTTTGTCTTTCTCATCGTTAAAATACATGCAGGCAAAAAGGGTTTTGTAATTATTAGAAGTTATATCATAATACTTCAATGTCAGGCTATCTGAAAATAACCAGATAGTTTTTTGAAGTGAATCTAAAATTGGTGATTTAATTATGCTTAACCCTATTTCATTTTCATTTAAAATTGTCATGTCTTTAATGTAGCCGGATGAAACCCAGGATGTTCCCTTAATGTCTTTAAAGTAATAGCCCTGGGGTTGAGAAAATCCTGAGGTGTATGAAAAAATGAGCAATAAAATTATTTGTGATCTCATTGCTTTTAAAAAATTGCGATTCTTCGATTGCGGGTACAAATACTCTCTTTTGTTTCAATCGTGTTCAATAATAATTTTCCTGCAATAGTATTTACTTTCGTTAACTACTTTTACAAAATAAATTCCTTCCGGGATATTTTTCAGATTGATTTCCGTGATTAAGGTGTGTTGGTTAGTTATAGTAAATACTTTTGCTCCGAACACATTAAAGATTTGTATTTCGGCCCCAATAATATTATTACTAAATGCGATTGTAAAATTACCCGAAGATGGATTTGGAGCAACAACCATTGAATTCAAATCAAACACTTCAGTAATGCCCACATTACCGGAACAAAAAATATTGACGGTGCCGCCATGCTGGACAAGTGGTACAGGAGCACCAATTACACCAAGAGATACCACAGAAGGAACAGGACTTCCTACCTGAGTGGAGGGAGAGCATGCAATGGTGAGCACATTTGTTTGATTGCAACCACTATTACCCATACTATCTGTCTTGATTAAATAAACATCATCATCTCCGGATCCTGAGTTTTGTGAATAGCCAGCAATTATAAATCCGCCATCAATAGTTTCCTGAGCTGAATTTCCGAAGTCTGCTGATGTTCCGCCATAAGTTTTTGACCAGCCCGGATTTCCGTTTCCATCCACCTTGAGTAAATAAATATCATAGCCTCCGGCTCCGTTTCCATCAGAAATGCCTGCAAGTATAAAATCGCCTGAAGCAGTTTGCCGTACGGAATATGCACCAATACCAGTTCCAATTCCGGCTGTATAGAATTTCGTCCAGAGCGTATCACCACTACCATCCGTTCTGATTAAATAAACTTTAGCATATCCTGCCGGTGTAAAACTTGTTGTAAAGCCACCAATAATGTACCCCCCGTCATTTAATTGCTGAACAGAATAACCAACATCATAGCCGGAGCCACCATAAGTTTTTGCCCAAAGCGAATTCCCCATGCTATCTGTTTTCACTAAAAAAACTTCATCATTAACAACACCAAAACTGTTTGTCCAGCCAGAGATAATAAATCCGTCATCTGATGTTTGAATAGCTGAGCAACCATGATCATCATTTGCTCCTCCGATAACCCTGCTCCATAGGGTGTCTCCGATTGCATTTGTTTTTACTAAATAGATATTAAAGTCATTGTTTATAAAATCTACGTAATCTCCACCAATAATAAATCCGCCATCTGTGGTTTGCTCAATGGAATATCCGACCTGGTCACCATACCCGCCATAAGTTTTTGTCCAAAGCAGATTTCCTGCACCATCCGTCTTAACTAAGTAAACATCTTTGCTGCTGGTCACAATATCAAGTACTTCACCGATTAGAGCGAATCCTCCGTCATTGGTTTGCCGGACCGAAAATCCCATGTCAGTTAATGAAGCAGGAGTATTTATGATAGATGTCCAGAGTGTATCTCCATTGGCGTCAGTCCTGATTAAGTAAAGATCATAATCACCAATACCGAAACTTTGCGTGGAGCCACCGATAATGAACCCTCCATCATTTGTTTGCTGCACCGACTCCCCTAAATCAGCCCATGCGCCGCCATAACTTTTTTGAAAAGTTGGTTGGGCTGATGACCATGTTGTGATCAATAATAGCGCACCAAAAATTAAAAGATGCTTTCCAAATTTGATCATAGTTGTTTTGTTTGTGCCGTATACAATGTAAATAAACGATGTTGCTATGAATTTAAAGGTACTAAAATATTTATTCCGACTCTCGGGAATATAAAATTAATGTGCTGTTTCATCTCGTATCGCCTCCCAGGTGCGTCATGCTTTCGCGACAATGAATATTAATTTGCAGAATATTCTCTAAATAAATCTTTATCCAAAGCAAATATAAGTTGGATTTTACTAATGATTTCCTGGCACTTTTCCTCTGTAATATAACCTAAGTTTCGAAAGAGATGGAAAGGCTGGTTGTTATTGTCATAGCTATAAAAATGGAGAAGCCCGGACTTAATGCCGTCGATTTCTGATAATATTTCAATGTTAAATGATAGTCGGCCTATATATGTATATATTTTAGGGTTTAGTTTAATGAGTCCATAACTTACTTGAGAAACTATTGATTTAGTACTAAAAGAAATTGCCTCTTCGCCATATAGATTCCACAGAATGGTCCGAAGCATCGGCAACGTACAAACAATACTGCATAAAAGAAGAATTAATCCAAAAGTGTTTAATGAAGAATTTGAGCCTGTTGAATTGATTAATATTAAACCGGCCACAAATGCGAGAATTGCGGCCCTTACGAGTACTTTTATCGATCTGCCGGGATGAACTTTAGTGTAAACGTATACACAAATTCCGTCTGTCGTTACATTTGTTATGTTCATAGGGACTTTGTGTGACGAAAATATTTGCCTGACGGCATGTGCAATATCATATGACGTTTTTAACTAAATATTTCAATTCGTTTGTTCCAAAATCAGCTACTAATTTCAAAGACTGGGTCGTTAATAGTTTGGGATTAGCACCATTGTCAAAAATCCATTTAATCAGTTCTATACTTTTCGTATTTGTTGCGGTCATAATGCCGGTATTAAGAAGGATTCCATTCCCCACATTAATGTCAACTCCATTTTCAATTGCAAACTTTAAACCTTCCAATTGGTTGTTATGCACGGCATAATATGCACCATTACATTCATGACTCGAAATATCCGCACCCAACAACATTAAATATTGAGCGGTTTTGATCTGGGAATACGCAATTGCATTTTCAAGCGCAATATCAATTTCCGGTTTAGTATGGCCAACTTCAAATAGCTTTTTTAATTCGTCGATATTACCTTGCCCGGCGAGTATTTCAATCGTGGTTTGCCTGGGTTCTATATATTCCATAGTGCTTCCATTAAGTACCCGTAATTAGTGCCTTCGAAGTTCTATTGCCGACTTTGTGTTTCCCGTATTTTGGTCGAGACTAAATATTAATTGATCACTATTGCAATTGTATATCTGGAGAAACGTATGCCCATTTTCACAATCTCCGCTTAATTCCAGGTAGCTCATGTCTTCAGTTGTAATATACTTCCATCTTCCCGAAGAGCATTCGAAGAGTGTTGAATCGGATGTCCAGCTTAAATCCTTGTTTAGAATTAAAAAGCTGGATGTCTCATTACTTTTATAGAACCCGATGAATTGATCTTGTTGTTCAAGCCTGGTTCTTTCAAATCCTCCAGATAGAATAAAAGGCAGAATTCCAAAAACCACCGCAAGTCCACCGAAAATCCATCTCCCGGCTTTTCGTTTTCTGAAAGCAATTGACAGAACGATAAAACCTGAAGTGATAAACCATATTAATAAAAATAATGCTTCTATAACAAAAGTGAATGACATGGAAGTTATTTAATTATGATTGTTTGTTTTTCTTGTCGCGAAATGAATAATTGTCAAAATAATTGTCACGCTAATGGCAGGAATTATTATTAAATAACAAATCATTATTGTCGAGAATGATGCAACACTTATTAAGTCACCTGTTTTTCCCTTTATAAGATAGTTCCCTAAAGCAAAAAGAATCATATAGTAAACGGTCAAACCAAGTATAGAGAATAATATTAAAACAGAATAATTTAATGCGCTCTTAATATATTTTCTTAATGATCTGAATGTTGCGTACCATAAAAACCCGTAAGGAATTAGGAGGAGGAGAAATGTTATAAAAACCTGTATATCTTTTTCGTCCATATTTTTCAAGAATGCTATCCGAGCCAGGTGTCACTAGTTTCTGATCCCAATAATCCCGATAGTTATCGGGATCTGGTGCCGCATGGCGGGTTACCTGCCTGCGTTATGCAGGGGACACGAAAGTTACAGATTTCCTCATTATACTCCAAACGGAGGAGGCAGAAACACCTTCATCACATCAAAAGCCCGGCATTATTTCCAGATGGGAAAGAAATAAACTTCAATCAATCTTAAAAAACCGGGCAATACCTTTTTTATCTCCCGAAATTATTTCAAGAAAATAAGTTCCTGCACTAAGGCCGGCAATAGGCAGCAGGTAGTTGGTGACAGGTTTCGATAATTGTACTTTTAAAATTTCAGTTCCAACAACATCAAAGACTTTTATTTCCAGAATCATTTCTTCTGTTTGAATATTTAATTCAGAAATAGCGGGATTTGGGTAAATAGTAACCTCATTATTCAATCCTCTAATTTCATTTGCTCCAACTAATGAACAAATATCAACCACATTCGCAGCAAGAGCGGAATCAGTAAAAGTCACCATGGTACCTGTTGAATTTGTTTGCGCTGAAGGAAGATTAGTAAACGTGGTGGGTGTCCAGGTTACATTTTGTATGGAAAACGGATACGTTCCGTCTAATGATGGACAGCCGGTTGTTCCAATATAATCAGTAGTTAACAGGCAGTGTTTGTAAGTAGTTTGATAAAAGTTAGTGGAATAAACATACCCGGTACCCGGCACTTCCGCTAAATCTTCGCCATGTGAAGTGTAAACATTATTGAAAAGGTTATTGGAAGTGTTTTTAATTTTTGTTGTTCCCAACAGGTTTCCTGCCAGGTCAAGCTTCATAAAAAAATCTCCGTAATCGGGTGATAAATCATAGGGCCCGGCTACAACTATATTACCCTGGCTGTCAACTATAATGCTTCTGCCATACTCCTGCCAACCGATCTGGTACGGCCGTTTTGCCCAGATGATATTTCCGCTGTCATCAAATTTTATAACCTGTACATCAAAATTAAAATTAATGTTTACCGAAAACCCTGTCAGTACATAATTTCCATCGGGTGTTACAGTGATGTCGGTAGGCTGGAAGTAAGTAAAAAAGCCTGTTGTGTCTTCAAAAGTTTTCATCCATAATAAATTTCCGGTTGCATCAAAACGCGCCAGCATGGGATCATAATCATTTGGAACACGCAAACCATAGTTACCCGCAGTAATTACCTCCCCATTTGGTGTTATGATGGAAGCATTTGCCAGGAATTCATAAGAATTATTTCCATACGCCTTTGCCCACAGTAAATTTCCGGTTGCATCGAAACGCGAAAGTGTAATGTCGAATGTGTAACTGCTTGCGGAACCGATATAATCACGATGGCCGACCGTTAAATACCCGTTTGCCAATGGATGAATACGCGAATTGACATTTATATCTCCGTAGTCCAATTCATTTGTCCATAAAATATTTCCTGCAGTGTCGAGCTTTGTAAAGTAATTGCGATAACCTGCATGGTAAGTTGCTCCTGATAATAATAACGAGTTATTGTCGTATTTAATACGATATACATCAGTTGATGATAGGGAATAGTTAATTGCTTTTGCCCAAATTAAATTTCCGTTCAAGTCTGTTTTTATAAGCTGCGACAGCAATGAAGGAAAGCCCATGTTATGAATTAAATAATAAGCATCGGGAGAAGATGTAAAATGAAACTCTGTTGGGTTGTTGCTACCATAAACATTTTGAAATAAGGATTGAGCAGTTGCCTTTTGCATCAATGCAAGCGTAAGGATCAACAGGATTTTCTTTTTCATTTTGATATTAATTTGTAAGTATTAATTTACTTTCATAAACTTTGTAATACCTTTTTTACCTCCTGAAATTATTTCGAGAAAATAAGCACCTGTACTTAAGCCGGCAGTTGACAGTTGGTAGTTGACAGCCGGTTTTGATAATTTCACTTTTGAAATTTCTTTTCCGGCCATATCAAAAACATTTATTTCATCTATCATTTCCGTACTGTTGATTAATAATTCCGAAATGACCGGGTTTGGAAACAAACTGAAATTGATATTTCCTGAAATTTCTTCAATGCCAACAATAATTGTGGTAACCGCATCGGGATTCACATCAGGGTTTAATGGTGCATCTTCCACATTACCTGCATTGTCCATTGCAATACTGATAAATTCATATTTATTCCCATTCACCCCGTTAAATGTATATTGAAGTGTATCCGTTACGGGTAACCATAAATAATACGACTGGTCATTTTCTGAAACATAAATAGAGTAGCTTCTTATACCTGCAATAAAATCTGTTCCCGACCACGAAACCGTAAACGATGTGGTACTAATATTAGGAGGCAATGAATTGACAGCACTTATCGGCTTGTCAATATCAATTACATTCAGCCATGAGTTGGTACTAATAGGTGCATTAGTGTCGAAAATAATTTCTGCATTGTTATGTATGGAGTCGCCGGTAACCAGGGTAGATTTTAATTTCACATCATACGAAACGTAACCTGTGCCTTCCGTGCCATTTATATTCGGAGGAAGAAAACCTGCAATCGCATTGGTATCGGGTTGATAGTTTACCGGATCAACCGTTGTAAAAATCCATTGTATTTTTCCTGATAAAGTATCAAATGTTGCTTCTGTTCTCAGGTAATCGGAATTGAATGGCGCAAGGGAGGAAACCTGAACCTGTGAAAATCCCGGCTCAGTAAATTCAAATTTTAATGAATCGCTGATTGTAACTGAAGTAAACCGGAAGGTGTTCATATCAAACTTTGAAACATCGAGTGTATCCGTTATGACAACAACCTGGGCGGGGGCAGTTGCAGTGTCTGCGTTTTCAAACGAAACTGTATAAGCAGAAATATCACCGGGTTTCTGAAAAATATCATCTGCATTATTTCCGGGACCCGATATTTGATTGGGGTCCACTGCAATAGTTATTGCTAAACATGCTGTAACCACTACAAGCGCAATACCAATGGCTAATGGAGGAGCCAGAATAGCGCCAATTACCGCATATCCAGCTCCTGCAATAACGCACTCCAATGCAGCAAATGCACCGTAACTTACCCGAAATGGTGATGGAGGCGTTTGCGGGATTTCCCGGAATTGAGAATAGGGTGAACAAATCGGAATACGCTCATGTAACTCCGTGGTGTCAACAATGTTTTTTAGTGTTCTTAATATTACCAATTTAATTTCCGCTTCAGTTAGCACAGCGGGAAGTCCGGTAATACATCCTGATGTTGCCATGGCTGATAGTATGGATACAATGGCTGCAGGCAATGAAACAGGAGTACTGCTACTGCCCTGGTTATTTGCCTGAACGGAGGTAAGTGTTAATAATGAATCATACAAAGGAGGAAAACAACTGTTCCATTGTGCTGCGGGAATGGATATCGACAATACGTTTTCTATTGTATTTTTAAAAAAATCACTGAAGCATAGATCAGGGGATGGAGCATATGCACCTATCAATGAAGATGGCTCGAGCATTGTGCCGGTTATCGATACCGCTTTCGCAGAAACAATTTCAATGGATCCCCGGAGATACAATGGAAATGTATAAGAAGAATTCGCTTTCAGCAGCGGGATTATAAATGCACCAAAGTTTGAAAGAGTAGCGGTATCGCTGAAAGTATGATTGGTTAAAGATGTATTCAAGCCATTCGTAACAAGATATTGATACCCGCTGCTGAGAAACGGAATTTGCTGTGGTGGAATAAAAGTTTGGTTCACAAATGAATTCCAGGTTGCATCCAGCCTGTATGTTACCAAAACACCTACTGCATCTTTATTACTTTTATTATGAACAATAATTTGTGATGGTATCCATCTGTTCGGGCGGCTTGCGGACGGGCCGCTATACGTTACATCAAAAAAATAAACAGATGCAGTATCAATGGTAAACCCATTTACCAGTGTCATTACGGTATCACCGGGAATGGTTACTTCAACATCCCACAACCCTAACGGTTGTGCTGTTAAATCCAAACGCACCTGTAATTTTCCGTCAGTAATGTAATTTGTAAAATACGGAACAATATCAGGGCTGCCCGATTTTTTCAGGAGTACGGTTGTAGCCGGGGTAAACCCTCCGCCAAAAATATCGGCCGTTACTACGGCATCAGTTGACCCGTGGTTCGTTACAATTGCACGTAGCCCTTTAATAATTATTGCCTCGCATTTCTGGTTGTTTCCACATGCGTTTGTGGCGGTTAAACATGCATTGTAAATTCCCGGCTGCGCATAAATATGAATTGGCTGTTCAAGTACGCTTGTCAAAGCATCTCCGAAATTCCATTGAAATGAAGTTGCATTCTGTATTTCATCTTTGAATAAAACAGTGCTTGCTGCCTGTGTATAGCTGAAATCGGTTACGGGCACCGGTTCCTGCTGCTCGCTTATCATGGCAACAATGTTTCCGTTGTATGCTCCGCTTGAAACCAGTATACATCCGCAGGTTAATCCGGCATCAAAGCTTCCCGAAACCAGGTATTCATCTCCATTCCTCACCGATATTTCAACCATTTTATTTGAGAAATTATTTACAGTGCTTTTAACCCATACAACATTTCCATTTACATCGAGCTTTACCAGCGCACGGTTCAGCGGCAACGTCACATTATTGATTACTGTAAGCCCGATGTTATCTGCAGATATGGTACACAAAACTTCATCCGATGAATTCACATCCATATCATAGATGACAGGTCCTCCTGTGTTGGCATAAACAGGAAGTGCGTTCAATGGATTTCCAACAGCATCCCATTTAAATATGGCAGCATAGCCAATGGGGCCAATTGAATTAAAAAGCGTATCGTTTGCAAAATATAAAAGGGTGTTTATCCCACTTACGCCAGCATAGATATTTCCCTGGCTGTCTTCTGTAATTGCACGCATATTTGTTGCATATGGAAACGGATACTGCCAGAGCAGTTGCCCGCTGGTATCCATTTTTATGATTTTTGCCTCATTATAATCTCCGGTTATATTAAAATAAATACTGTCGTTAGAAAAAGGAATCACCATGCCTGCACTTCCCTCCCATGCAGTAATCATTAGGGTGGCACCTTTTACAAACATTGTTGCTGAAAGATTAGTATTAAAAATTACGGTGCCGCTGACTGCACTTTGCGACCAACTAATGTTCAAAGCAGAATCTCTTTTCTCAACAACGCTTAAATAACATATATACAAATCCAATCCCTGCACGGCAAGCAGCGGAGCTACACCGGGTGTATTAATAAACCCGGTTTTGATAAAATCTCCATTTGCAGAAAGCTTGATAATCTGGAATCTAATATTATTATTATTATAAATGGTGTCCAGTGAATAGGTGGTGTCAGCACCAAAGTCGGTAGAAATATACACCGAACCCGCATCATCCACACCAATTGATTGAGCAAAAGATTGATAGCTGCAATACATTTTTCCCCATAGTAATGCGCCATTGGGATCAAACTTGGCAATGCACAGTCCATCGCCCCAGTTTCCCATCACCGGGAAGGTATCACCTTGTATAATTACCGGTACATAGCTGCTTGTCCGGATTGCAGTATATGAATTTCCTGCAGCATCTACAGCAAGGGGTGAATTATCAAGGTTAACATTGCCTTGTGAGGAATGGCTTACCCATTCAAATTTTTGTGCTGAAGAAATACTGGAAAAAAGAAGGAATGCGGAGAACAGTAGTAGTTTTTTCATAATGATTGGAATTAATGGATTACACTGTTCCGTAAAAACCGGAGCCAATAATGTGTTTTATTCGCTTCTTAAAATTGAACAGAAAGAAAATGACAGTCAATAGTTAAAATTGACTATTTAAGCAGAGCTGCTTAGGCGATGGTAAAGAAAATAAACAGCTACTAAATTTTATGCTTAGTTACTTTAGCTACAGCTTCGGTAGCTGAATGGACGTGTAGTTTTTCGTAAATTTTGCGTACGTGTGCATTCACTGTAAAAATACTGATATTGCATTTGTCAGCAATCATTTTATATGAAAGCCCGTCAACCAAAAGAGCAAGAATCTCTTTTTCGCGTTCGGATAAATGAAAATTATCAGGAGCCTGCGGCTGATAAGCTTCATTGAAAAACCGTAGCATCTTGCTTGCAATGGAAGGAGTCATGGGCGTGCCTCCTTCGTAAACATCTTTAATGGCTTCAATTATTTTTTCCGGCGCTGCTTTTTTAAGAATATATCCCGATGCCCCGTTACGCAATGAATCGAACACTTTATCATCATCTTCAAAAACCGTTTGCATCAGAATTTTTATTTCGGAAAATTTTTGTTTGATGAGCTTTACCCCTTCAATGCCACTTACCCCGGGCATTTGAATATCCATCAAAACAACATGCGGGTGGTTTCGCTCGATATCTTCAACAACGTGAGAGCAATCCGTAAAGGCGCCGGCCAGTTCCAGCATAGTATCAGAAAGAATGAGCATGCTCAGGCTTTCCCGCCTCGATTTATTGTCCTCAAAAATGGTAACCCGTATATTCATTTTAGCTATTACAAAAGAACCTTTGAATTCGTTTTAAATCAATAGTTAATTTTATCTAGATCAAACAGGGCTTTAATTTTTGTACCCGCCCCCGGTCGGGATTGAATTTGGAAAATTCCGTTTAATTGCTCCGCCCGGCTTTTCATACTTGCCAAACCAGCCCCGCCACGTATAGTCTCACCTCCCTCTCCAAAAGCGAAAGGAGAAAAGCCCACACCGTCATCATTAATTTCCAAATGCAGCTTTCCATTTCGCTCTTCCAGCTTTATCAACACATTTTTTGCATGGCTATACTTGGCGATATTATTTATTGCTTCTTTCGCTATCAGGAAAATATTTTTCCTGGCCTCCATGGAAAGTTTATGTTGCTCATCGCCCGGCTGTACAACATAATTTATGTCCTGGGGAGCCAGTATTTCGCGCGCAAGATTTTTTATCCTCAGGGATAAGCTCTCCGACTTATCATTACCGGGGCTGATTGCCCATACCATGTCGCTCATGTTATTCATCATTTCCCGGGAAGTAACATGAATTTTTTCGATCAGGTCTTTTGCCTGCCGCGGTTCATGCGAAAGTTTTTCCTGCGCAAGCCTGCTGAAAATATTTATACTGCTCAGTGTTGCGCCCACATCATCGTGCAAATCGCCTGCAATGCGGTCGCGCACAGTTTGATATTTTTCCTGTAATTTTTGGTTTTCGGCAAGCTCGTAAATAAGTTCCTCTTGCGCTTTTATTTTTTCCTTTTCAATTTCTCTCGCTTTGTATAAAAGGCCGGTATTAAAAATAATCATCTCAAGCACTACACCTGTTTTTGAAACTGTAAGCGGTGAGAAATAAAGTTCAACATTCAACAGGTCAAAAATCTGCTGTATAAACATGCTCAGCATGCTTCCTGATAAAGCGATAAAGCTGCCTGCAACAAGGAATCGGGTCAGCGTGTTTTTATCCCTGGAAAGCGAAAAGAGGAAAATAACAGAAATAATAAAAAGGATGGCTATTTCCAAAAAACCACCATAGTACCTGTACCAACTTAAGGTTTCAGACAGGGAAGCAAGAATTTCCATAACTACCATGCTTATTATTACAAATTCAAATCGAACCACCCATTTATTCATTCGGGGTAATCGTCCTTTCATATCAATAAAAAATCTGCCGAAGCGGTAATAAAGAAAATACGGAAGAATTATCATCGCATTGTTTAAATACATGAGATACGACGGAAATACTTTATGAAGCCCCTGAACCTCGAGGTCTGGCAAGGAGCGGATAATAAAGTGAACGAGGACGATGAATATATAACAGGTGTAATAAAAATATTCCATGCGTTTTACCAGGAACCATTGGAAAAGGATATAAATAAACTGAAACAAAAATATTCCGCAAAACAGGATATGAGTATATACCTGGGGTTTATTGTCATAAAAATTATTTATGATACTATTTTTGAAATCACGGTGGTCATATATTTTTAACTCAAGTGATGCATTCAGATAATACCTGCTCGCCTGATTGATTTTAATAAATACAACTTTCTCCTCTCCTGCTTTTAACTGCAATGGGAAACCAAACTGATATAAATAGACATCTCCGTTCATTGCACCGGACAGGATTCCTGATTGAACTGAATCTACAGTGACGTTGCTTAAAACATAACCCGTAATAAAATCAAAAGGTCCTACATATACAAAACAATCAAAAGCAGCATTAACTGAACGGTTCCTTATATTGAATATTATCCACAGCCGGTCATTTGATGAATGAGATTTTAAATCCTCCAGGAAGGTTTCTGTATAATCCAGAAATGCTGCCTGCCTGATTTCATTTAATGAAAACTTTGAATTGGAATCATAAACAAAAGCAGGAGGGGAGCACGTAACATTATTCAGAAGATTATCTGATAATTCAATTTGTGCTTTCTCAGCATGAAGGCCGGCAAAAGACAATAGATTTACCGCACTAAACACTAATCTTTTAAAAAATTGCATTTATAGCATTTTTATTTTATCCAGTATTTCTGAGTCCAGTCCAGCCGATTCAATATATATTTCGTCAAAGTCTTTAGAGTCCGTTACACCAATACCGCCTTCAGGTTTTAATTCGGTGTTGTCTTCTAACAGAATTCGAAAATTGAAGTTATCTATGTTCGAAATTCCTTGCCGCTCGTAATGTTGCCGGATAGCCGGCTGATATTTTTTGTAATTGTCGTTTGTAATTAAGTCACCTCCGATTCCTCCCATACTTTCGTCTATGATCGAAAAATTCACTTCCCCAATGATATCATTACCTATGTATAAATATGCTTTCATTCAATGCCAGGAGGATGAAGTTTATTCACGTGTTTTCTAATTAATTGTTTCACGGCCATTATAACAGTTAAAAGTAATGCAAACACAAATACTTTAATCAGCAAACTTATGAAAAAGTCCAGCCAAAGGTTTCCGGCTGGATTCACATAGTCCCGATGCAATGAAGTCATGATGATAACAACTTTCTCAAATAGCAGAACAAACAAAGTCCACAATGCAATCAGGGCACGAATAAGTTTATTAATTCTGATTCTCTCAAACCATAATAACTGTGTCAGGAAAAAGTATGTAAAGGGATTAGACCAAACCCCAATCCAATATTTGCCAAACAATCGGTCGCTGCCTGGCAGATCCCAAATAAAACCAATCAGATAAATTATTCCAAAAAATATGGCGGACTTAACAGCAACCTGGTCAATGTCATCAAATGAAAAATAAAATTTCCACACTTTGCTTTCCCCCAATGTCCATAATAATGTCCAAAGGCAGAAACCTAAGAATACAGATTGCAACAAAAAGTAAAATGTCGTCAAAAGATTATAGGTTATTTCCGGATTGTTTCTGTGAATGAAATGTGTTGCGTTACTTATAATTCATCAAGTGACTCAGCGCCAACTGCAATGTAAACATAAGAGTTTTAACCAGGATCCAAAAAAGGCAAGTGAACCCCATTTTCCCACAGCTTTTTGTTTATCTCGCTCCCATGTTTTAGATTTACCTGCTATTCAATCCGAAATATTGTTTCTGATCTTCTTAATAACGATGAAAAGGAAAACAAAGATGACGTTCACCGTCTTTTTCTTGTTTATATCCGTTTTTTTGAGAGCACAATCAGCCGGTAGCCTGACCGTTTCGCCTGACATTCATTTTAATGTGCTTGGTGCAAAGGAAGGCCTGGCCTATAATACGGTATTAGCCATTGTGAAAGACCACCAGGGCTTTTTATGGATAGCCACACCGGAAGGACTGAGCCGCTATGACGGTACTTCTTTTATCACCTATAAACATAATCCGCACGACTCCATTACTGTGATGAGTAACCATATCAACGACCTTGCTATCGACAGCAACGGAATGTTGTGGGGCAGTACGAGCGATGGATTATTTCGCTTTAATCCTGTTTCAGGGGTCTTTACCAATTATTATCCGCGGCCCGGGAATGCATCATCCATTTCCTGTGATAATCTGGGACGCCTCTTTATTGATAGCAAAGACAATGTTTATGTGGGAAGCTGGATGGACTATAATGTGTTTGACAAGACAACTGGATTATTTCACCAGTATGCTCATGATGAAAATGACAGTTCATCAATAAGAGAAACCAGGGTAGGGTATACCTATGAAGATCGCAATGGGAAAATTTGGGTGGGTACTTATTCAGGTCTCGACCTGCTTGATCCCAAAACAAATTCGTTCACGCATATTCAGCTGCCCAGTTTCTTTGAGCAGTTTGGACGCGGCCCGCTAATCAATGATATGTATGCTGATGCGAATGGAAATCTCTGGCTCTCTACCTGGGGAAGTGGCATCATCCGTTACTCAACAGCAACAGGTGAGTCGAAGATCTACAGGATTGAAAAGGACAGGCCAAAGAATGGAAGCACCAACGTGGCAACAAGGATAATGCACACTGATTATCCCGGAGAAGAAAATAAATTGTGGATTGCAACCAAATCGAGTGGACTATACCTGTTCGACATGGAGGAGGAAACATTCACTAACTTTAAAGAAACGGTATTCGGAGATCCTGCTTTTGTTACTGCTGACATTAATACTTTATATGATGACGGCGTTGGAAATATTTTTATCGGTACCGGCAAAGGATTGCTTCATTACAGTCGTTCGAAGTTGTTTAATACGGTTTCGCTTACACTCAATCCTCTTGAATGTCTCACTGATATTTTTACTGTTTACCAGGATCCTGCCGACAGCAGTGGTAACACATTATGGATCGGTACATGGACGTGTGGCGGTTACAGGTACAACATGCAAAATGGAACATTGCAACGTGAAGCCATATCCTTCAGTGCTGATCCGCTGATAAAATATTCTGCTGTATATAATTTCTATCGCGATAAAAAACGAAATCTCTGGGCTTTTTGTCGCGATGGCACCTATATATTAAAACATAATACAACTACCTGGCAGCGGTTGCCTGCTGATGATGCTGATCCGCAAAAAATGTGGAAGTCCACGATTGCTTCTTTTGAGGAAAAAAATGATGGTACATTCTGGTTTGGAAGCAGGAAAGGACTGATGCATTTCGATCCGCTAACGGAAAAGGTACGAAGAGTACCCATCGTAAATGAAAAGGACAAAATCGAATTCCGCAGTACCATGCAATTTGTGGAGTTTCCCGAAAATATTTTCTGGATAGTCGGCGCAATGGGAATGATGGTGAAATACAATGCAGTCAATAACAACACCACAATTTATAAACATGGCTTTCAGGATACCTCTTCTTTTCCTGTCATTTATGATATCCGTGAAATATTTCTGGATCATCGTAAACAACTATGGCTTGGTTCCAAACATGGTTTGATTACATTTAATCCACTTGATGCGATACCTGTTTATAAAAGTTATCATACCACAGATGGTTTACCAAGTGAAAGCATTTACAGCATCACTGAAGACAAGCAGGGAAATATATGGTGTGCAACACAGAACGGCATCACACGTTTCGATCCCCAGACATCTTCCTGCCGAAATTATGGGGTTACTGACGGTCTTCTGGAGGCTGATCTGCCGACTGCATTCAATATGTCTCCTTATGGAAATATTTTTATCGGACTTCCAAACAGCATACAATATTTCGATCCGCTGAGAGCCGGCAAAAGTGATTATTGCGGCCCTATACGGATTACCGGAGTTAAAGTGCTTGGAAAGGATTATTTGTCAGCACAAACTCCTTCTTATACTGATTCCATTAAACTCACTTACAAGCAGAATGAAGTTACGATTTCATTTGCAATGATTAATTACTCCGATGGCAACCATACCACATATGATTATTATCTCGAAGGGCTGAACATTGACTGGGTTCCTCTCGGGAAAAATCATTCGGTAAGCTTTACCAATCTTGATGGTGGAACTTATTATTTGCGTGTCCGCGGATACAATGCCGATGGTGTCTGTGATAATGGCGAAAGACTGTTGACGTTGATCGTGACGCCGCCATTCTGGAAAACCAATTGGTTCTATATATTGGTTTTCCTGCTGACCGCCGGCAGTGTTTATGCCTACAACCGTATTCGTTTATACAACCTGAGGCAGCAGAAGAAATTGCTGGTAGCTACTGTTGAAAAGAGAACGACGCAGCTACAGTTTGAAAAAAACCGTGCAGAGAAATCGGAAAAATTCAAGCAGCAGTTCCTGGCTAATATGAGTCATGAGATCCGCACACCGATGAATGCAGTAGTGGGAATGACTAATTTACTCATCGATAAAAATCCGCGTGCTGATCAGCACTACTACCTGAATGCAGTAAAAAACTCTGCAGAAACATTATTACACATCATCAATGACATACTTGATCTGTCGAAAATTGAGGCGGGTAAAGTTGAATTGGAAAATATTGATTTCGCATTGAACGATGTAATAGCCGGTGTTATGCAGGTATTGCAACATAAGGCCGATGAGAAAGGGATTCGGCTCATTACGGAAATCGATAAGGAGATGCCGGTATTGGCAGGTGATCCTGTTCGTTTGTACCAGGTGCTGATGAACCTCGGTGGTAATGCTCTAAAATTTACGGAGAAAGGTTCTGTACGTATCATTGCAAAAATAACCAGCAAGTCAGAATCACAGGTAACTGTTAGCTTCTCCGTTATCGATACGGGAATCGGTATTCCAAAAGATAAGCTGAAGCAGGTATTTGAAAGTTTCAGCCAGGCGCATTCTTCCGACACGCGCAGATATGGTGGTACTGGACTGGGACTGACCATCAGCAAACAACTGATAGAACTGTTCGGTGGCAATATTAATATTGAAAGCGAAGAAGGCGTGGGCACTTCATTTTCTTTCAAAATTAATTTCACGGAAGGATCGGCTATGAAGCTTCAGCAAAATACTGATCTGCAAAAAGACATTGATGGAAGCATATTGAATGGGCTGAAGATACTCATAGCCGATGATAATGAATACAACCGGATAGTGGCGGCCGACACACTGAAGCTGAAAGCTAATGTAACCATAACGCATGCATCAACAGGAAAGGAAGTGATCGCACATCTCAGGGGAAAAGATTTTGATGTGATACTGATGGATGTGCATATGCCGGAGATGAATGGCTTTGAAGCAACAAAACAGATCCGCGAAAAATTTCCTGCATCTAAAAATGATATTCCAATTATTGCACTTACAGCAGGCGTTCTGCGTGATGATCTTGAACAGTGCAGGCAGGCAGGGATGAATGGGTATTTAACAAAACCTTTTACGGCATCGCAACTGATTTCCGGTATTGCAGAAGTGCTGGGCATTGAAATCAAGATGATTGCCAGGAAACAGATAAATGAAGAGTCGCCGAAGAATAACCATGCTGTTACTGACCTTCGTTACCTGCAGAGCTTCTGCGAAGGTGATATGGACAGGATAAAAAAGTATATTAATATTTTTATAAAGTCCGCTCCAACATTTGTGGAAACAATCCGTTCGGCAGTTGATGAGAAAAACTACGCTGAGATATCCGATCGGGTTCACAACTTTAAATCAATGTGGATCATGATGGGCATGACGCAGTCGGAAGAACTGGCACTGAAGATTGAACAGCAAGGCCGGGAAGAGAATGGTCATAATTTTATTGAAAATACATTGACCCTGCTTTCGCAGATTGAGCAGGCTGTAAAAGAGCTGGAGCATTTTCAGAATCAGAATACGATACCGCACTAAGAACTTTTTTTATAGACTTGCGGATTTGAAATTGAAAGATAAACTTTCAGTCGCAGTTTATAGAACTCATACGCTTTTTCATATAGAGCATGACCGGGAAGATGGAATAAGATTCTCTCAGACTTGTTTAAAATATCAAATATTCGGTTTGTAGGGTATAGGATGATGCCGTAATTTTAGATTAAAGTAATATTTTTTATTATTCACTGATCCCTATTACATGAATTTAGAAAAAATGCTCAGTATAAAATGATTAAATATTTTATTCCAGGCAACATACCCAATACCCTTCCGGTCTTATAATAAAACCCTGAAGTATGAAAATCCATATCACTGGCTCCATCGCTTTCATATTATGCATGATATGTTTTTCCTCATCTTTTTCGCAATTACCCAGCTTCATCGAGTGGCAAAAAACCATTGGTGGCCTGGCTACTGACGAGCTTCACAAAATGATACCGACTGCTGATGGTGGCTATTTGTTAGGAGGAATGTCTGATTCACCGTTGTCATTTGATAAAACGGATCCATCAAATGGATTCACCGATTATTGGGTCATCAAGCTCGATGCCCTGGGGAATATTCAGTGGCAGAATTCCATCGGGGGAAGCAGTAGTGATGTATTATTTACAATGAGTCAAACGGCTGACGGTGGATTTATATTGGGCGGCGCTTCCGATTCTCCCGTATCGGGTGATAAAACAGATACGGTTCGGGGCGATTACGATTACTGGATTGTGAAAACCGATGATCAGGGAATCGTGCAATGGGATAAAACTATAGGTGGTGATATGGGTGACCTGCTTTACTCTATAGAACAAACAGCAGATGGTGGCTATATCCTTTGTGGTGGGTCCGAATCCTATGCATTAGGCGATAAAACGGAAGACCCTGTTGGTGGGCGCGATATCTGGATTGTAAAAACAGATGCCACAGGG
>JANWID010000343.1 GCA_025450095.1 Bacteroidia bacterium
GGCATTCCGGATGAAGTGGCAAAAATATTATTGGGCAAATTGACTTCCATTAATGAAACTGCTGCCAACGAAACTATCCAAATATTTAATGGTAGTTATTCAAAAGGCACAGCGGCCAGGGATATTTTTCTCGATACCACTTATGCATTAATTATCAAAACGGCAACACTGAAACTGAAACTGAACGACCGTGATATTGCGTTACCTGCCGATAAGGATGAAAAAACAAAACTGGCATATGAAGAATTAAATAAGTTGCTGATTGAATATTTATTGAACGAAACAAGCCGGCAAGCAGTTGTGCAGCTACACATAGAAGAATTTAGGTTTCAGGAAGATGTTTGTAAAATAACCTTAAACAAAATTCAACTCCAGGGAACTGTGTTGCCTCTTATGGAACATTGGTTTGATTCCAACCTGTTGGCAAAGGTCGCGGGAATATATGTGAATGCCATAAGCATTGCCAACTTCCCGATACTTTTCGACAGCTACAGGTTGCTGGATAAAATTGCCTTGGTTCACACCAAGTTGCCCCTTCAATTATCCCAAATTGAATTAATGGTTACCAATGCCGTTGATTTCGGGATTATAAATTATAATGAATTGCCAATAACCTCACCTGTAGCTAATTCAAATTTTGATAAATGGAAAGAATACGTTCAACTGTGGCAGTTTAGTCAGCTTTATCCAGATAATGATTATGGAAACCTGGCTGCGGCTTTAAAAATGTTGCTCCCAATGGCTGCTACGGAAGCCCAGTTTCTGAACTACTATTCCGGGTACACAGGTTGGGTTGAATCGGAGCTCACTACACTGCGCTTACAATTGGGAATGACATACCCTGCAGACTATAAAAAACCATCTGCTTCTTTAATGCTTGATCAGTGTATTAATCTGCTCATTACTCCTTCAATTAAAGCATCCGAAATTCCTCTAATAATCAATCCTGTTCCACTTAGTACTGATGCCATCGCGGTAAAACAATTAATAAAATCAAAATACGACAATGCGCAATGGTTGAATACAGCTGCCAATATTCAAGCATCAACTCTAGAGAGCAAAGGTATCAGGGAGAAAAAGAGAGATGCATTGGTGGCTTATTTCACTCATCATGTAGTAAATGGTTTAACCTTTAAGGATACCAATGAATTATATGGTTATTATTTGCTGGATGTAGAAATGGGAAGTACAGAGGTAACGACGAGGGTGCTGCAGGCAAATCTTTCTACACAGTTATTTGTGCAACGCTGCCTTATGAACCTTGAATCGGAAGTAATAGCAGATGATACAGATGTCGACGGCTGGAAACAATGGGAATGGATGAAGAATTACAGGGTTTGGGAAGCCAACCGGAAAGTTTTCCTTTACCCCGAAAACTGGATTGAACCTGAACTCCGCCTTGATAAATCCTATTTCTTCAAGGAGCTGGAAAATGATTTGATGCAAAATGAAATCAACCAGCAGAATGTGGAAAATGCCTATGTAAGTTACCTGGAAAAATTGGACAATGTAGCCAGGTTGGACGTTTGCGGTTTTTATTACGAACACGAAACTTATACCATGCATGTCTTTGCCCGGACTTATGATGATCCGCATATGTACTTCTACCGCAGATGGGTAGATGACAGGTATTGGACACCATGGGAAAAAGTAGACCTGGAAATAAATGCCACCCAGGTAATTCCGATAGTGATGAACCACCGCCTGTATTTATACTGGCCCGATTTCAGGGAAAAGGCAGTTGAAGCGAACTCTTCAAAAGTACCCGCACAAAGCGAGCAGGGAACCACTGTTGCGCACACTCCAACGGATAAGTATTATGAAATAAGATTGGCAATGAGTGAGTACAGAAATAAAAAATGGACGCCCAAGAAAATATCTAAAACATGGGCTCCAACACTTGCAACTCCAACTCTTGGTTCCTTAGATAATTTCACATTCATTCCCCTCGACTTGCTGGATATATGTGATAAATTCCTGATTGGTTGTATCGTAAATGCATCGCCAAAGGTTCAGGATGATTTTAAAACTACTCCATACATATTTTTTGAACTGGGCGGATGCCATGGCACGCCTGAAGTACTCTCCGATACAGACGTGTTGGGACTGTTATCTCATCCTATCATTACTCAATTTGAAAGAACTGAATTAAGTTATCTGGAAAGCCAGGAAAAATATACAACGCCAAACGATTTACTTGCTTACCAGCAGGGGAATCTATTTATAAATCACCAATCCATTTTAAATAAAACTCCCGGCTGGTTCAGAAATCCTGTATCCGCTCAACTCAGTTTTTTTGATAAGCTGTTGATGTGGATTTACTGGATGTGGATTCAGGCATTTAAGCAACAAGGTATAGAAATAGGAAGAAAATGGATGTTGCCTTACACAACTGGTACTATGCTCCCGTTCTTTTATGAAGATAGAAAAAGAACATTTTTTGTTTTACAGCAAATCATACTATTTGAAGGTAAAATAGACACGACGGGGAAAACAGGAGAAAATTATAATATTGCTGAACTATTTTATTCAGATATCATTCGCATCATCGATGAATTTTTCAGTACCGGAAACTTGTCCGACATAATAAAACCCTTCTTTGAAAACGGTAAAAAGCCTGGTATAACTTATAAGCTTAAGTTCACCAATTTTTATCACCCGTATGTTTGCTTTATGGTTAAGCAGTTATACAAACACGGGCTTGATGGAATGATGAAAAGGGAAGTACAGCTTTTAGACAAGGTAAAATTCCCGGAAATAAAAGAATTCAGTTTTAAAAATACTTATAACCCTACCTTGTTGGTGAATAAAGGTATTCCCATTCCAACAGACCTTTACCCGAATTATCCAAAAGAAACTATTGATTTTACTCCTTCGGGAAGTTATTCAGGATACAACTGGGAGTTATTTTTCCATGCACCGTTGATGCTTGCAGTAAGGCTCGGTCAAAATCAACGTTTTGAAGAGGCTCAACACTGGTTTCATTATATATTCAATCCCACCGATACCTCATTGCATCCGTCGCCGCAAAAATTCTGGAATACCAAACCGTTTTTTGAAAGAAGTAACCAGGGATATATTGATGAGCGAATTGATAATATCTTAACAATGGTAAACAGCGGCAACGCTGAACTGATTAAACAAGTAGAAGATTGGAGAAAAAATGCATTTCAGCCACACCTCATAGCCAAATTCAGAACAGTGGCGTACCAGAAAACTGTGGTGATGAAGTACCTGGATAACCTGATTAACTGGGCTGATAATTTATTCCGAAGTGACAGGCGGGAAGCTATAAGTGAAGCTACCCAGCTTTATATTCTTGCAGCCGAAATCCTGGGACCTAAACCCATGGTGATTCCCAGGCATATTGAATCTCCGGTACTAAATTACAACCAGCTGGAGCCTAAACTGGATGCATTTGCCAATGCCATGATCAATGTCGAAAATTTCATCCCGTTTTTTGAAACGGAAATTGATGACATTGATGTTGCTGCGCCTTTACCTGCGTTAGAAACATTCTATTTCTGTATTCCTAAAAATGATAAGCTGCTTGAATACTGGGATAAAATCGCCGACCGCTTGTTTAAGATAAGGCACAGTATGAATATTGACGGAATCGAACGACAACTGGCTCTCTTCGATCCTCCAATTGATCCGGGGTTATTGGTAAAAGCAGTTGCATCGGGTATCAGCATTGGACAAGCAATATCGGGAATGAACGCACCGCTTCCGCAATACCGTTTCCAAATCATGGTGCAAAAAGCCAATGAATTTTGCAATGAAGTAAAATCATTAGGTGGTGCCCTGTTGTCGGCGCTTGAGAAAAAAGATGCGGAAGCGTTGTCATTGCTCCGGTCTACTCATGAAATACGAATGCAGGAAGCTGTACGAGAAGTGAAGAAGAGGCAGATTGAAGAAGCGAAAATGAATATTGAGAGTCTGAAGAAAACAAAGGATGTTACAAACGAGAAAAAGAAATATTATGAGGGGCTCAGCTATATGAACCCGGCAGAAATCATTGCCTTTTCTTTATCTACAGCTGCTACCTTATTGGATGCAGCCATTGCTGCGGGTTATATCCTAACGGGTGGATTGAAAGCGATTCCTCAATTTGTTGCAGGCGCTTCAGGCTTTGGGGGTTCTCCGCATGTAAATGTTGATATCGGGGGAGTTCAGTTTGGCGATGTGGCTGATGCTGCAACCAAAACTATATCTTCCATTTCCCATGCATTGGATAAAGGCGCTTCGCTCGCATCCACTCAAGGTTCATACATCAGGCGTCAGGAAGAATGGGATTTTCAAAAGACACTTGCAATAAAAGAACTGCTGCAGATGGATAAACAGATTGCCGCTGCCGAGATAAGACTTGCCATTGCAGAAAAGGAGCTGGATAACCATGAATTGCAGATGGAACAGTCGAAAGAAGCGAAAGCCTTCATGGAAAATAAATTCACAAACCTGGAGCTGTATAATTGGATGATTGGCGAAATATCGGGTGTCTATTTCCAGTCGTATCAGTTGGCTTATGATGTTTCCAAAAAAGCGGAACGCTGTTACAGGTTTGAGCTTGGGTTGGGGGATTCTAATTTCATACAATTCGGTTATTGGGACAGTATGAAAAAAGGGTTACTCAGCGGGGATAAGCTGGCACTTGATATACACAGGATGGAATCCTCATACTACGAACAGAATAAAAGGGAATTTGAAATCACCAAACATATTTCACTTTCTCAAATTGATCCGTTGGCGTTATTGTCGTTAAAACAAAAAGGCGAATGTTTTATAAATCTACCCGAAGAAATCTTCGATCTTGATTACCCTGGACATTATTTCAGACGAATCAAATCAGTTGCTGTTTCGGTTCCATGTATCGTTGGCCCCTACAATAGTGTCAATTGTACCTTAACCATATTAAAGAGCCGTACAAGAATTTCATCAAATGCTGCAATTGTGGATTACAGCGCTGTCCCAACAGAAGAAGATGAGGGATTCAGTTTTAATTTTTCATCCATCCAGCAAATGGTTACCAGCAGCGGGCAAAATGACAGTGGAATGTTTGATGTAAACCTAAAGGATGAACGTTACCTGACATTTGAAGGGCACGGTGCTATTAGCGAATGGAAGGTGGAAATCAATAAAGACTTTAAAAACTTTGATCTGGATACCATCAGTGATATTATCTTCCATGTGAGATATACTGCCAGGCAAGGAGGAAAAGTTCTTGCAAGTAAAGTAAAAACAAAGTTGACAGCTAATTTTGGTCAGATCATTAAAACGTACCAGAATGGTACAGGGTTCTTTAAATTAATAAGTATGAAATCGGAATTCCCCACCGAATTTCACCGCTTATTACATGCTCCGGCCGCACCACATCAAGTTGATCTGAATTTCAACGCCAACAATGTGCCCTATTGGTTGAGTGGAAAAAATCTTGAATTTGACGGCGCTGCCAGTGGTCAAATGATGTACATAAAGCCAAAGGCAGGTCAGGTCATTAATGCAAATTCTTTAACCCTGCAACTAAACGGGCAGCCAGTAGATTTTGTTCCTGCAACAAAATTAGGAGAACTCAATATTGGTGTAACTACCCAAAGCGGGCCTCTGTTTGGTGTGTGGAATATTGATAACGGACCTACTGCATTGGACGCATCAAAAGTGGATGATCTGTTATTGCTAGTAAAATATAATGTTAACTGATAGAATGATCTAATTGTCTCGGAAGAGAGGTATGTAAAATGTCAAAAGAAGCAAGTAAATCTTTTATGCGTCATTTCACTTTTGCATTGGCTAAAGATAATTTCAACGGGGCGCTGACATTGTAGACACAAGCAACATTATTCCAGAATTTGTGTGAATTACTGCTGAGTGCTGGCAATGCCAGCACTCAGCATATATGAGGATTTTCAGTGCGGATGCCGCTGATTTTTCAGCGGCATCCGCACTGAAACCCTCCCGCCTGCCGCGGCAGGATTTCCCAAGGAACACATAAACCAAACCGCGGCAGAACATGTACAAAAGTCTGTCGCGACCGGGCGGCGGAAAATGTTCCTGATAATATTTAATGATCCTCACATCCTCGTCCCAACCCTACAGGCCAACGCTTCAGACGAGTATTGATGTAATAAAAAATAGGTCTTAGATTCGAGTGGACAATAATGCCACAATTTGTGTAGAACAAATATAAATCTAAGACCCATGACAAATTTAAA
>JANWID010000344.1 GCA_025450095.1 Bacteroidia bacterium
GTGCTTCCTTCCGGATACATCGTTGGACCAACTCCTCATCTGACATACTTTCGCAGTTCACCGTAAAGACGTAATTGTTTGATTGATTGGTTGCATGAAAAAATTGGGGAACAGTAAATTTATTAAAAAAAAGTCATGGTTCGGCTCCGCTCACCATGACTTTTACTTCGTATTATATTTCCTATGGGTCATATTCGCATCCGGTCATGGTGAGCGCTGTGCCCTGTATGTCATCCTAAGATGTACTGCAGGGGAGCCGAACCATGGCCGAACCCTCACTTTTTTGTCTACCTTTGCACCCCTCATATGAAACACATCCGGAATTTTTGCATTATTGCTCATATCGATCACGGTAAGAGTACTTTAGCCGATAGGCTGCTCGAATATACCAACACCATTTCTAAGCGTGATCTTCAGGCCCAGGTGCTCGATGATATGGATCTGGAACGGGAACGGGGAATTACTATTAAGAGTCATGCGATCCAGATGGAATACTCCCTGGATGGGCAACAATATATTCTCAATTTAATTGATACTCCGGGCCATGTGGATTTTTCATATGAAGTTTCCCGGTCTATTGCCGCTTGTGAGGGTGCTCTTTTAATTGTAGATGCCGCACAGGGAATTCAGGCCCAGACTATTTCCAATTTATACCTGGCCCTGGGAAATGACCTTACCATCATTCCGATTCTCAATAAAATTGATCTTCCAAGTGCAGAACCGGAAACTGTTAAGGACCAGATCGTAGACCTGCTGGGTTGTAAACGTGAAGAAATTATACCGGCTTCGGGTAAAACAGGTGTCGGAGTTTTTGATATCCTGCGGGCTATCATTGAACGAATACCTTCCCCTATAGGCGACACTAAAGCTCCGTTGAAAGCATTGATTTTCGATTCCGTATTCAATTCATTCAGGGGTATCATCGCATACTTTCGGGTATTTGATGGAGAAATACGTACCAACGAGCAGGTTAAATTCCTGGCAACAGGTATGGAATATAAAGCGGATGAAATCGGTATTCTAAAACTTGAGAAATCACCTCGCGAGGTTGTTAAAGCCGGTGATGTGGGTTACATTATTTCCGGAATCAAGGAAGCCCGCGAGGTGAAAGTAGGAGATACGCTCACTCACACCCAGCGCCCATGTGCAGTTGCCATCACAGGTTTTGAAGATGTAAAACCAATGGTATTTGCCGGGATCTACCCGGTTGATACCGATGAATATGAAGAGCTGCGAAATTCTATTGAGAAATTGCAGCTGAATGATGCATCCCTGGTGTTTGAGCCGGAATCGTCGGCAGCTTTGGGATTTGGTTTTCGTTGCGGATTCCTGGGCATGTTGCACATGGAAATTATCCAGGAGCGGCTCGAGCGCGAATTCAACATGACGGTTATTACAACCGTTCCCAACGTTTCATACAAAGCTTATCTCACCAGTGGTGAAGAACTCGAAGTAAATAACCCAAGCGATTTTCCGGATCCTTCGAAACTCGACCGGATTGAAGAACCTTATATTAAAGCAACCATCATCACCAAATCTGAATTCACCGGTTCAATAATGACTTTGTGCATTGGGAAACGGGGAAATATTTTGAATCAAAGTTATCTCACAACCGATCGTGTGGAACTTACATTCGACATGCCGCTTGCTGAAATCGTTTTCGATTTTTATGATAAGCTTAAAACTATTTCGAAAGGTTATGCTTCTTTTGATTATCACATGATCGGTTACCGCGCCAGTGATTTGGTACGACTGGATATAAAACTGAATGGCGAACCTGTTGATGCTTTATCTGCACTGATACACCGCGATCACTCTTTTACTTTTGGAAAAAAGATGTGTGAAAAGCTGAAGGAGCTTATCACCCGCCAGCAGTTTGAAATTATCATCCAGGCAGCCATCGGTGCCAAGATCATCGCACGTGAAACGGTGAAGGCGTTGCGTAAAGATGTTACTGCAAAATGTTACGGCGGTGATATCTCGCGTAAGCGGAAACTTTTGGAAAAGCAGAAGGAAGGTAAGAAACGTATGCGCCAGGTAGGTAATGTCGAGATCCCACAGCAGGCATTTTTGGCAGTTTTGAAATTGGGTTAATTAGCCTGCAGTATGCAGTAGGCAATCATTTTTCAATAGTCAGCAGACACTGGTCAGCCTTAACGCTCGCTTATTTGTTACTGCATTTCCTCCAACAATATTGATTGTATGTCCCTGAGGAAATAATACTGTGGGAAGGGGCAATTATATTTCCATTTGGAAATTCGAATATTTGTGCCGACGAGGTCGGCACACAAAAAAAATTCAATAATTGAAAGGTGGCGCTGATAAATCAGCGCCGCCTTTCAATTTCTCTTAACCTCCCGCAGAAAAATTTTAATGGAATTGCATAAAGTAAACCGCGGGAGGAGTTCTAAAAACAAAATTGCAGTATCTCCATGGGCGAGATTTGGTTTTCCAGGCAGGGCGAGTGCTGAATATTAAAGATAGCAACATGCTGTCCCTACAGTTTACTCTATCCTAATTTCTCATACAACTATTTTTTGTATTATTGAACGTAAATTTTATATTTACGACAAATACAATATATATGAGAAAGCTTTTATTACTCATTTTATCATTTTGGATTACATTTTCATTCGCACAGGACCCGCAGATGGAATCACATTGGTGGATACCCAATGGACCAGTGGACGTTATTGTTCATGATACTTTATCAAACCGGGTATATCTTGGCGGAGATTTTAATTATGTATCGGCTCATCTCGATTACAATGCATTCGTGGACCGGCTAACTGGCCTGCCTGATTTGAGGTTTCCTAAAATTTCGGCTCAAATACCCTATTCGCAAGTTATCAATACATCTGCACCTGATGGAGCCGGAGGATGGTTCATAGGAGGTTATTTTGGACAAGTCGGAGATAGTTTGCGCAGCAGGATTGCGCACATAGATGCAACCGGTAAGGTATCCTCTAAATTTGCAGGCGTTGGCCTGAACGGGACTGTGTACAATATGGTGCTCAGTAATGATACTTTATTTGTTTCAGGCACTTTTACAGGTTATGGAAAAATTTCAAAGAACATTGGCAGAGTTGATAAAACCAGTGGAGAAGTAAATTCAGATTTTCCTGTGTTTGACGGAGGTTATATTTATGAAATAATTTCTGACAACTCCGGTGGGTGGTTTATTTCGGGAGACTTCAACATGGTAGGCGACAGCATTCGGAATGGACTCGTCCAGGTAAACAGTTCTTTCCAGGTTACTGGTTGGAATCCCAATATCGATGGGCCCGTTAATACCATGGAATTATCAGGCGGAATCTTATATATCGGTGGATATTTCTCAAATATCAACGGCCAGGTAAGACAGAACCTGGCTGCCATTGATCCGGTAACGGGATTGCCTACTTCGTTTGCACCCACTGCTAATGATGGTGTATATAAAATTGCAGTTAACAATAACGCTGTTTATTTTATTGGATTATTCACCCAGGTTAACAGTACATCAAACGCATCATTTGCCTGTGTTGATAAAACAACAGGAGCCACAATTCCGGAAAACCTTTATTTTGGAAATGGATTTTATTCCGGAGATTTATTAATACACAATGATACTTTGTTTGTGGGTGGTGCCTTTACTAGCGGATTCCCAAGTTTTCTTCGCGCAATAAACACTACAACCAATACTTTACTCCCCTGGTATCCCCAGGTTGATTCAACTGTACTTGCTTTGGATTGGTATAACGGATACCTGATTGCAGGAGGTGAATTTTTCCCCAGTGTTTGTAAAGTAGATCCGGTGACAGGATTTATTACCGGTATCGGAAATTCCCAGGGCCCGGTAAGAACGTTGCATATTGACGGGGATACACTTTATGCAGGGGGCTTTGAATATGCACCGGATCACTGTGTGTCAGCAACAAATATGATAACCAATCAACCCCTGGATTGGGATCCTATTATCACGGGTTACACAACTGCCATTCACTCATCAGGGAATAATGTGATTGTCGGAGGTAGTAACCTGCAGGCTCTTGATGGGGAAAGACGTTATAAACTTGCTTCTTTTGATGCAACCACTGGTGATCCGACTTCCTGGAACCCTCCTAAAATGAATAATTATGGAGTCAACCCTTTGTTTGCAATTGATGATAAAATATATGTCGGCGGAGATTTTACTTCATTCGGCGATAGTATAAGAAGCAGGATTGCTGAACTCGACAGATACCAGGGCAATGTGACTTCATGGCAGGGTCCGTATCTGAATGGAGTTAACTCCGGAAATATTCTGGATTTGTTTGTCGATAACAATAACATATATGCTGCAGGACATTTCGGATACATTCAAAATAATATAACTCAATACGACCTGATTATACTAAACAGGAATTCAGGTGCAATCGAACCGTGGAATATTTCTACTAATAATTATTATGGTATTAACACGATCGATAAAGTTAATAACCTGATGTATGTTGCAGGTAGTTTTGATACTATTGCAGGCCAGGTTATTCATTATGTAGCTGCGTTTGAGCAGGGAACCGGAGTCATTCACCCTCTAAATATTCACACGAACAAACCAGTGTATGAACTTTCTCATTTTGGAAATACGCTTTACCTGGGAGGAACCTTTGATACCATAAACGGCATCAGACGTAACGGATTGTGTGCATATGATATTACAACAGACTCCGTTGATCCGTGGAATCCTGATCCCCAGGCAAGTAATCCAAACATTTACCATGTAAATTCAGATGCATACAGGGTAGTGGTCAGCGGAGGATTTACATCCATTGGTGGAATGAAACGAAATAATTTTGTGGCTTTGGATGACCTTACCGGGGAACCCATTGATATTACTCCGGACCCGGATGATGAGGTTACTTGTATTGCTTATTCCAATGATGCAATATATCTCGGAGGGAGATTTGACACGATTGCGAATACACCACGCAATTATCTCGCATGCATAGATAAAAATACCGGTGTACTAAATGCCTGGGATCCGCTGTTACAAAATAATTTTGCCGGTGTGAATGACCTTTTGATAGAAGATCAGAAGTTGTATGTTGGAGGAACTTTTGGCAGTATCAGTGGTCAGTCCAGAAGAAGCCTGGCGTCGTACAGCTTACCCGGAAATACGCTCGACCCTTTAAGTTGTACAATCTATCAGCACATTTTTGATCTTGAAAAAAGTAATGACACACTTTACCTGGCAGGGTTCCTTGATACAATTCCCGGATCTAACATCGGGGTGTTATCATTAAATCTGAGCACGGGTCAATGGAATCAACTGAATAGTACCCTCAATTTTAATGATCAGGTCAATACTATTTCAATAGCCGGAAATAAAGTTATTTTAGGTGGCGAATTTGATGACCTGGATACCATATCCAGAAATCTGATTGCAGCATTTGATATCAATCCTCCTGCGCTTTCTTCCTGGGATCCGTTTCAATATAATTTTAGCTTTACCAATTCAACTGTAAAGGCAACAGCTGTTTATGATTCGGTGGTGTTTGTTGGCGGAAACTATTCGTTTCTTGGGAATGTAAATAATCCACCCCGGGCAAGTTTTGCATCCATAGGAATTAATAGCGGATTGATTGGTGCATGGAATCCTATAATCAGTGATATTAACGATCTGGAAATTTCCGAATCAAGATTATTTATTGGTGGTGTTTTAGGAAGTGGTAACAATTCTACCTATAAGCGTCCTTATTTTTTATCATTAAAATTGAAAGCAGGCCCAACTCTTACGCAATTGACAGATTTGATAGTTTGTTCAGGTGGTACTATTGGCCCGTTACCGATTGTGATTTCCGATCCTGTTGATGTGAATACTGTTCAGCTCGCTGGTTATTCATCCGACACAAACATTGTTTCAGCAAATAATATTCTTATTTCCGGAGCAGGAGCAAATCGAAATATCACCGTGATTGTTAACCCGGGTGCTACAGGAACAGTTACCATTATTGTTGTTGCTACAAACCAGGATGGAGTAACTACAAACATGTATTTTAATATTCATCTGAATAATTTGCAGGTACAAATAAGTGGCGCCAACGGAATATGCAGCGGTGGAACCGCAACGCTGAATGCGGGTATCGGGTATTCTTCATATACCTGGAACACCGGTGAAACAACTTCTTCAATTGTAATTTCGCAACCTGGTTTTTATACCGTGGATGTGATAGATGCATATGGATGCACGGCCACGGATTCAATAACAATAGGCACAAATCCATTACCCGTTGTAACCATTACTGCCGCTTCAAATCTGAATATTTGTGCCGGCGACAGCGTGTTGTTAAATGCCACACCCGGTTTGGCAGGATATCAATGGCAGAAAAACTTTAACAATATTTCAGGTGCAACTGCAGATTCCTATTATGCCAAAGGCACAGCTAATTACAGGTGTGTAGTAACTGACATAAATTCATGTACCAATGCATCGAATAATATACGTGTACGCGTTGTTTGTATTCCGCCCGGGCCGCATGGTGAAAAAATTGTTGATCCCGGTAACAATTATGACCTGGAAATAAACATCCAACCCAATCCTTCTTCCGGTGATTTTACAATAACAACAAATTGCGGTAGCGACCAACAATTTTCAGTTGCTATTTATGATGCATCACAGCGCCTGGTACGCGATGGTTTTAGCAAGTCGGATGGAAATAGTTATAGCATTGAAA
>JANWID010000345.1 GCA_025450095.1 Bacteroidia bacterium
AGAATAAGCATCCAGGAAGGCGCTTCAGTGACCAGTTGAAAATTCAAAATGCTATTCTTTTATCAGAACTCCCGTTACCGGCTCCCTAAAACGGTTACCCGGTCAGTGAATGAAAGCAACGCTTTTCAAGGCGCTAATATACTAAGTTGATTGGTGTGAAACAGTCACCCCGAAAGGATTCAATACCTATATTTGCCGCCATGCTGATAAAAACCGAAGGCCTTCATAAGCATTTCGACCGGGTACATGTTCTGAAAGGAATCAGCCTTGAAGTAAACAAAGCGGAGATCATTTCAGTTGTGGGTGCATCTGGCGCTGGAAAAACAACGTTGCTTCAAATACTGGGTACCCTTGAAAGACCTGATAAAGGTACCGTGTATATGGAGGGTACTGATCTTTTCAGCCTGAATAGTTCAGAACTGGCACGTTTCCGAAATCGTCACATTGGTTTTATTTTCCAGTTCCATCACCTGCTTCCTGAATTTACCGCGCTGGAAAATGTGAGCATTCCCGGAATGATCGGTAACAGGAATAAAAAAGAAATTACGACCCGTGCCATGGAATTGTTCGATTACCTGGGATTAACGGAACGGGCATCTCATAAACCATCTGAACTTTCAGGCGGTGAACAGCAACGTGTGGCAGTTGCCCGGGCACTGATCAATAATCCTCCAGTGATACTTGCCGACGAGCCATCAGGAAACCTGGATTCGGCAACCGCAAAAGATCTTCATGAACTGTTTTTTTCGCTAAGAAAAGAATTCGGACAAACTTTTATTATCGTTACGCATAATGAAGCACTTGCGGAAATGGCCGACAGAAAGCTGCACATTCAGGATGGATTAATCGCTTCCTGAACTTTATGCTTCTACGTAAATCAGTTTTTCACGTGATGGTACAAGTTTTCCGATTTCATTAAATGCGAACGGTTCAAATCCTGAATCCTTCATTAATGCTTTGAATTCTTTCACATGAAGCGGATCAACTGCAACAAGAAGTCCCCCGCTGGTTTGTGGATCTGAAAGAATTACTCTGGATTTTTCATCAGTCAGTGATACCGTATGACCATAACTTTTCCAATTCCTGTTTGTCCCGCCTGGTATGCAACCGGCATCAATGTATTCAGCAACGGAATTAATTACAGGAATGGCTTCCAGATTTATTATTGCTGAAACTCCACTACCGGATGCCATCTCACCTAAGTGACCTAACAATCCAAAACCGGTAACATCTGTCAGGGCAGTTACGCCAGGTATGGTTCCCAGCTTCTCCCCGATCCGGTTCAATGTTGTCATGGATTCAATAGCGATGCGGAGATCCTGTTCTTTGAGAATACCTTTTTTGGAAGCGGTTGAAAGAATTCCGATGCCCAGTTTTTTTGTCAGGAATAAAAGATCTCCGGCCCTGGCAGTATTGTTCTTTTTCAGATGCGATATTTTTACAATTCCGTTTACCGATAAACCAAATATCGGTTCGGGTGAATCGATGCTATGGCCTCCTGCCAATGCAATCCCTGCTTCCAGGCAGATGCTTCTGCCTCCCGAAATAACTTGTCCCGCAATAGAAGGATGCAGCTTATCGACAGGCCATCCCAGCACTGCAATTGCAAGTACGGGCTTACCACCCATAGCATATACGTCGCTTATGGCATTTGTTGCTGCAATTCTTCCGAATTCAAATGGATCATCAACAATGGGCATGAAGAAGTCGGTGGTGCTGATTAATGCATCACCGTTTCCCAGGTCCATCACCGCAGCATCATCACGACTGTGATTTCCAACAAGCAGGTTGGGAAAGTCTGGTGTTGCTTCATTTTGTTGAAGTATTTCACTTAAAACCGAAGGAGCTATTTTGCAGCCGCAGCCTGCCCCATGGCTGTATTGGGTTAATCTGACCGGGGTATTAATTGCAGGATCTGTGATCATCATTTAGAATTTTATCAATTTGGAATCTTTTCAGAAGCGAATCGGATCAGCGTGGACGGAATTGTATCGGCAGGAATATTTTCAAGATCGATATGAAAACAAAATTCAGAATTTCGCTGCGTTGTTCCATAAGAGTATAATTTATCATAGTAATCCAGAACAATATCCAGCCAGCCTTCTATATCACCCGACTCCAGGAAATTCAAAGCCTGCTTCAAATGTTGGGGTCCCATTCTCTTTCCTATTTTCCGGGTTGTTTCGGCAAGAATGTCCACCGGAAATTTTCCATATTCCTCAAGGATTCTTTTTTTCCTGGTTTCAATTCCCACGTTGATTTCCACAAGAGGTGAATTCCGGATCAGGGCAAAAGTTTTATGAGGCAAAATACAGGAACCAATCGATCTGCTCTCATTTTCGATCCAGACAGGTTTGTTCGAATCAAACCGCATCCATTCCATGCTGATGCTATTTTCAAATTGTTCATTGGAGGGTTGACTTCCTTTTCCAAGTCCTCCGAATGCAGATCCTTTATGATTTGCCAAAGTTTCAAGCTGGAGAACCTGTTCTCCCATACTTTTAATTGCTTCCAGTATTTCCGTTTTACCAGAACCAGTCGGTCCACCCAGGATGATAGTCTGAAGGGGCCTGTTTACTATATCAAGGACCAGGTTCCGGTATGCTTTATATCCGCCTTTCAGAGTAATTACACGAAAGCCATTGATCTTAAGTAACCAGGTCATGATCTGGCTGCGCATTCCTCCGCGCCAGCAATACAACATCACTTCCTTTCCCGGTGAGAGTTCATTTGCTTTCTGAATAATTTCAAAAAACCTGGGACCTACCAGTCTGAAACCAGCCTGGATTGCAGCATCCCTTCCTTTTTCCTTAAAAAGAGTTCCAACTTCCTGTCTTTCTGAATTGTTTAATAATGGTAAATTCAGGGCTCCGGGAATATGTGCATGAAGATATTCACTCTCACTTCGGCTGTCGAATAACGGGACTTTGTCATTCGTAAGAATCTTCATAAAATCCGAAATCTCTGTTCCATTTGAAGTCATAGCTGCAAAGATACCAGTGTCAGCTTATCTTTTGGAATGATCCTGTCATTAACCAGCAACCATTTGAAATAAAAAAAGGGCTGTAAAAACAGCCCTGCTCATTTATAAACTTAAACTTCCTTAGTTCAATGCCGGATCTTCAGGGAAATTAGCCATCATGGCATATTCCTGCCCCATGCTCCTTAAAATCTGGCTCCAAAGGCACTTGGGATCATCATAAAATGTAAATCGTTCGTTGTATCCGGTTACCAGCCATGATTTTTCTTCAACCTCGTGATCAAGTTGAGAAGGATCCCAACCTGAATAACCAGCATAAAACCGAATCATATTTGGTTTTACTTTTCCGTCGGCAATCATTTTCCGTAACATGTCATAATTTCCGCCCCAATAAATTCCATTGACTATTTTCTTGGCTCCTTCTAATTTAGGTCCTATAGTATGGATGTAGAATAAAGTATCCGTTTCTACAGGCCCGCCAAAATATAAAGGGGATTGGAAATCGGGAAAATCTTCAACAGCATCATTTATGTTTACTTCAGTTGGTTTGTTGAGAATAAATCCCAGGGTACCCGTTTCATCGTGCTCACTTAATAAAACCACTGCTCTTTTAAAATACGAGTCGGTAAGAAAGGGCTCCGAGATAAGGAATGTGCCCTGGTTTGGTTTCACCATCGAGTTTTTCATGGTTTGTGCGGTTTTTGACGCTATATTATTGAACGTATGCAGTTACTAAGGTTGATATAATTCCAGTTAACTTATTACAATTTATACGTTCTTTTTAACCCTCGGGCCGCTAAAATAATGCCATTGTATAACCTTTGGAATTCCAGTTATTTAATCAAGTGGCAGGTTTTCTGACAGCCTTATTATTTATATAACAATTTGATAATTAGTGATATACATTAAATCATAAGGATACCGGAATTGCCTAATTTTACAACTTTAATTACAGCCATATGGACCCCATCAGAGATTATATTAAAAGTTTACGGGTGGATTACAATCTTGGATTTCTGGACGAAAAAACCGCACAGGAAGACCCCATTTTACAGTTTGCGGAATGGATGCAACAAGCAATTGATAAAAAAGCAAATGAGCCTAATGCGATGAGCCTGGCAACAGTTTCTTCTAATGGCAGACCTTCCAGCAGAATCGTCCTGTTGCGAAACTTTGACCAGGATGGTTTTGTTTTCTTTACAAATTATGAAAGCCATAAAGCAAAAGAGCTGGAGGCAAATAATCGCGCTGCTTTGAACTTTTTCTGGCCCGAAATACATAAGCAGATACGTATTGAAGGAAAAACGGAAAGGATATCAGAAAAGGAATCCGATGAGTATTTTGATTCACGTCCCAGGGAAAGCCAGGTAGGTGCATGGGCCTCGGGGCAAAGCAACAAGTTACAAAGCCGGGCTGAACTGGATGAAAAATATGAAATGATTAATAAACAGTTCGACGGAAAAACAATAAGTCGTCCTTCTTTCTGGGGTGGCTTTCGGTTACGGCCCGATATGTTTGAATTCTGGCAAGGACGTCCTAAGAGGCTGCACGACCGATTACAGTACCGGCTTGAAAACTCGCAGTGGATCATTCAACGTCTATACCCCTGAAATAGTTTTTCAGAACGATCATGCGGACTATTTTCATAATCGCCATACTTTTTTTGATCGATCTGTATGTTTTCAACGGTATTAAAATTCTGACACGGAACTTTCCACAGGTATATTCACGGTTATTTTTTTATGGATTCTGGGGTACGAGCCACATGTGTTTTTTGATCCTGTTCATGGGAATAATCATTGACTGGCACCAATGGCCAAAAGCGTTACGCATTTATTCCTTTGCGTTTGTCTTTGTAATTTATTTCTCCAAGATGTTCCTTATCGTTTTCTTGCTTCTGGATGATATTTTAAGGTTAATCAGATGGATGGCACAAATAACAATGAGATCGGCAAATCAAGGAGAACCAAAAGTGACCGGGATTTCACGTTATGATTTTATTGTCAGGCTCGGAGTATTTGTTGCCGCAATTCCGTTCGTCGCCCTGGTGGTGGGAATGTTCAAAGGGAAATATGAATTCCAGGTAAGAAAAGTAAAGCTAAGCTTATCGGGTTTGCCGGATGCATTTAAAGGATTCCGGATCGTTCAGATTTCAGATATTCATACCGGTAGTTTCATGAATAAAACTCCACTGGTCAAGGCTGTGAAAATGGTGAATGATCTCCGGCCTGATGTTATCTTTTTTACCGGCGATCTTGTGAATGATCATCATAAGGAGGCTCTGCCCTATACCGAAGTGCTGTCTGAATTAAAATCAGAACATGGGGTTTTTTCAATTCTGGGTAACCATGACTATGGCGATTATTACCGATGGAATAGCAGGCAGGAAAAAGCGGAGAATCTTCAACAGCTGATTCGGTTGCACCGGAAACTTGGTTGGGATATCCTTTTGGATGAACATCGTTATATTGAAAAAAACGGATATCAGATCGGTGTGATCGGTGTGCAAAACTGGAGCGCAAGGATGAATTTTACCCGCTATGGGAATCTCGGTAAAGCTCTGGACGGAATGAAAAATAGTCCTGTTAACATATTGCTGAGTCACGACCCATCACACTGGAAAGCTGAAGTCCTGGGTAAAGCTACACATATCAATCTAACGCTTTCCGGACATACGCATGGCTTCCAGTTCGGTGTCGATATTCCCGGATTCAAATGGAGTCCCGTGCAGTATGTTTATCACGAATGGTGTGGTCTTTATTCGGAAAATAACCAGTATCTGTATGTCAACAGGGGACTGGGATTCCTGGGTTATCCTGGAAGGGTTGGAATTCTTCCTGAAATTACAGTGTTCGAACTGGACCAGGGTTGACCTCAGGCCATCTCATGTATTTTTTCCACTTCGGCCAAAATTCTGTTCAGGTGGGCTTTGCTCACATTCACCAGGGGCAATCGCAAATAATCATCACAAATACCCATAGAATTCAATACGCCTTTAACTCCGGCAGGACTTCCCTCTGAAAACAGCATCGGGGTAATATTACTCAGCTGGTAATGTAAATCTCTGGCTTTTTCGAAATTCTCTTTGAGGCAAAGCCTCACCATTTCCGAATATTCTTTTGGAAATGCATTCGCAACAACTGATATCACACCATCGGCACCCACCGACATCAAAGGAAGAGTGATCAGATCGTCTCCCGAAATCACGAGGAATCCGTCAGGTTTATTCTGAATGATGGTCATGATCTGTTCAAAATTTCCGGAAGCTTCCTTAACACCGATTATATTCTCAAATTCAGATGCAAGATTCAGGGTTGTATCGGCTGTCATATTGCAACCTGTTCTGCCCGGAACATTATAGAGAATCATCGGAACCGGTGATTCATTGGCGAGCATTTTATAATGCTGATACAATCCTTTCTGAGTTGGCTTATTATAATATGGTGTTACGGAAAGCACAGCGTCAATCCGGGAATAATCGTATTCGCTCAGGCATTTCAGCACATCACGGGTATTGTTCCCTCCCACACCGGCAACTACCGGAATCCTGCCGTTTACTTCTTCAGTAACAAAATCGAGTACTGCAATTTTTTCATCAGTCGATAAGGTTACTGATTCACCCGTAGTTCCCAGGGGAACCAGGTAATCCACTTTCCCCGTAATAAGATGGTCAATTAACTTTTTAAATCCTTTAAAATTGATGCTTCCGTCCTTATGAAAAGGAGTAACCATTGCAACGCCGGTTCCTTTAAATTTCCTGGTACTTTTCATTCCTTATTAATTTTAAATAATAATTTACCTGTTCAATCATAATTCGTAGTTCAGGTTTTTCCTCAACTTTGATCATAAAATCGAAAATCCGTGAGCAAACGGGATCATATCTCCCGATCTTAAACCGGGCATTTGTAAGTGAAGCAACATACCTGATCGGGATGGACCGGTCGAGATTCATACAGATCAATATATCGAATTCGCGATTCATGAAATTTGTAACGATGGGATGACCCGGCTTCATTTTCCAGTTCAGCGATTTCAATGTGAAAAAATCCAGCCCCAGCTTCATGTATCGTGTTTCCGGCAACTCTTTCCGATTATAAAAACCCAATGACAAAACATCTTTTGAATAGCTACGGAGATCCTTTACATAATTTTTGATCAGTTCGTAATCCCTGTCCTGGGTAGCTTCATAAAGTATTCCGATGCTCTTTGCATCATTGAATGGAACTACCGAAGCCTGCCGGTTCAGATTCCTGATTTCTTTTTGAAGCAGGTAATTCGAAATTTTGTATCGAAGCTGTTCTTTCACGAATTCCGGATCATTTTTTCGAATTCAGCTTCACTGATTATAGATACCCGAAGCTTTTGAGCTTTCTCAAGCTTGGATGGCCCGCTTTCATCTCCTGCAATCAGGTAGTTGGTTTTGGATGACACTCCACTCTGGACTTTTCCGCCATGACTTTCAATAAGTGCCTTCAATTCGTCCCTGGTAAATTTAGAGAATGTACCTGAAACAACAAAGGCCTGGTTTTCCAATACTGAAGATAATTTTTTCGGTAGCAGCTTTTCATCCAGTTGCATCTGCAGACCAGCCCGGGTGAGCTCCGCAGTAAGCTGGCGGTTTTCTTTTTGTTCAAAGTAGCTTATAATGCTTTGCGCAATTTTATTGCCTACTTCAGGTGCTTCCAGAAGTTGATCGTAACCGGCTTTGGCAATACGGTCAAGTGAACCAAAATGCCGGGCTAGTTTTTTGGCGACGGTTTCACCCACATAGCGGATCCCCAGTGCGTAGAGTACCCGATCGAAAGATACACTTCGGGAAGCTTCAATCCCTTCCAGTATTTTTGTTACTGACTTTTCCCGTAAGGAAACTTTCCTGGGTTTTTCGCCATCGCCGGAATCAATAATTTTTTCAAGTCCGTTCAGGTCATCAAATTTCAGTTGATACAGATCGGCAATTGAACGGATCAGGTTTTTGTCGAATAATAACTCCACTTTACCTTCTCCAAGGCTGTCGATGTTCATAGCTTTCCGGGAAATAAAATGTTCGATCTTTCCTTTTATCTGTGGAGGGCAACCATTTTCATTCGGGCAATAATGCAATGCTTCATTTTCTTTCCGTACAAGCAGGGTACCGCATTCGGGACAATTTGTGATGTAACGGACCGGTTTTGCCGCAGGCTGCCGCCTGGATAAATCCACACCGGTGATTTTAGGAATAATCTCCCCTCCTTTTTCTACATACACAAAATCATTGATCCGGATATCCAGCTTCATGATCTGGTCGGCATTGTGCAACGATGCACGTTTTACAGTCGTGCCGGAGAGCAACACCGGTGAAAGATTAGCAACAGGAGTTATGGCACCGGTTCGCCCTACCTGGTAAGTAATAGAGAGTAATTTTGTTGCTACAGACTGAGCCTTGAATTTATATGCAATTGCCCAGCGTGGCGATTTTGCAGTAAATCCCAGTTCCCTTTGCTGACGGTAATCGTTTATCTTAATTACTACGCCGTCGGTTTCATAATCGAGCTGATGTCGTTGTTGATCCCATTCATCGATGTAATCAAATACGCCATCGAGGCTGGGAATTTTTACAGTGTAACCTGAAATCTTAAAGCCCCACTCCCGGGCTTTTTTCATACTCTCATAATGTGTCTTGAAAGGAAGATTTTCACTATAAATGAAATAAAGAAAGCAGTCGAGTTTTCGTTGTGCTACCATTTTTGAATCCTGCATTTTTATGGTCCCTGCAGTCGCATTCCTCGGATTCTTCAGTAACCTGTCAGCAATTTCATCTTCATCATAGCCATCTTCTTTCAGTTGCTCATACAATTCCCGGTTTATCTTTTCGAAAGAACTACGGGGCATAAAAATTTCTCCGCGAATTTCAAATTCACGGGGATAGTCGCCAGTTTTAAGTTGAAGCGGAATGCTGGGAATTGTCTTTACATTTATTGTGATGTCATCGCCCTGTATGCCATCACCACGGGTAACAGCACGTTCGAGGATGCCATTGATATAGGTAAGACCTACTGCTACTCCATCGAATTTCAGCTCGCATACATATTCAAATTTATTTCCGATGATTTTTTTTGTCCGTTGATCAAATTCTTCAAGTTCTTCTCTTGAATAAGTATTCCCAAGTGAAAGCATGGGATATTTATGTACAACAGTTTTAAATTCCTTAGTAACCGTTCCTCCCACTCGTTGCGATGGTGATTGCGGAGATAACAGTTCTGGAAATTCCTTTTCAATTTTTATCAGTTCTTCAAGCAGTTTGTCAAACTCGAAATCACTGATTTCAGGTTTTGCGGCCACATAATAAAGATAATTGTGCCGATCGATGGCTTCACTCAGTTCGCGGATTCTTTTTCTGGCCAGTTCCCTGTTCATGAATATGATGAATGGTGTAAAAATAGGCAAATCGAAGTTTAAAATTGATATTTTAGCATCATGATATGACATCATGAAAACACTTGATGAACTCCGTTATCCCGTCGGTAAATTCCAGCTTCCGGAAGTTACTGATGCCAGATCAATACCAGTACATATTGCAGTTTTAGAGGCGTTTCCCACCAGGATCCGACTTGAAACAGAATCACTTTCTGATCTGCAGTTGGATACACCATACCGGGAAAATGGATGGACGATACGCCAGGTTGTTCATCATGTTGCCGATAGTCATATTAATAGTTATTGCAGGTTCAAGTTAGCCATGACTGAAGAAAATCCAACAATAAAAGCATATTTTGAAGACCGATGGGCAGAACTGCCTGAAGCAAAATCAGCAGCTGTTGCCATTTCACTCAATATTATTGCTGCAATACATATCCGTTGGGTAATGTTTCTTAAAAATCTTTCAATTGCCGATTACGAACGTACTTTTTTTCATCCTGAGCAGAAAAGATCAATAAGCTTGTTCCAGGCATTGTGTATTTATTCCTGGCATTGTAATCACCACCTCGCACACATTACCGGGTTGAAATCACGAATGGGTTGGTAAAAAAAATCAGGATTGTAAGCTGTTGAATCCGATAAGTGCATTTTGTAATGCACTCATTTCATTTGAAAATAGTTTTTTATCTTCTTTTGTATTGGTTGATTCCAGGATTTTTGAAATTGCTTCGGCATTTGCTACAGCTGCTTCACGACAAAATCCAATACTACCGGAAACCATACCGGCACCTGTAACCTGCTTGATATTTTTAAGTAATTTTTCCCGGTTTGCTGCAATTTGAAATTCAGCTTCCTTAATTGCGCGGTTCTTGGCAAGAGCAATTAGAACAAATAATACCAGAGTTCCCGCCGCAGTAATTCCTCCCAAGGTATAATATCGCTGCTTTAATCCGGAGACTGCTGCACGAGTGGCATTCAGGTTTTTAATTTCTGTATCCAGGTTACTTATCTTATCAGTTTCGGAAGTGGTAATGTGCTTATGTAAAGAAATCAAGGAATCTTTAGCAAAAGCATTGTATTTTCTAAGGTAACGGTTGTTGAAATCAAGACGCTCTTTGAATACGTCCGCAGCGTTCCTGTAATGGTTGAAATTTTTGAATGCATCTGATAGCTGGATCATTACTTTATCAAGATCCGCCTGTTGTTTCAGCGTGAGATCTTCACGGGTTGCATATTTGGCAACCGCAAATCTTATCGAATAAAGCTCATCAGCTTTTTCAACATCATTTATCCGCTCCGATAACCTGGTAATTAACTGGTCAGAAATCTGGGCGTGGATCCGGCTTGTCGAATAACAGCAAAAGATGACTGTCCAAATTAATATGCAGGGTATAAATTTATTTTTCAGCGACATATTTTTATTACTTCTGTATTCGGCAATACCTGGAATCATTCCGTGAAACATCAGTGAATTGTTAAAGTGGGAAAGCGGATAATAAAATCAGTTCCGGATCCGGGTTCTGATTCTATCAATAATTCTCCTTTGTAAATACCTGTTATTATTTTCCTGGATTCAGAAAGTCCGAGGCCTGCATTACTATTTGATTTTTTGGTTGAAAAAAACGGTTCAAATACTTTGGCTGGATCTTTTTCCAGGATTCCTGTTCCGTTATCGCGCACACGCACCTGAACAAATCGTGGAAGCTTACGGGTACTAACAGTAACTTTTGGTTCATACCCTTTTGGCGCATTTATCCTTTTTTCTCTTACCGAATAAAATGCATTGCTAAGAAGGTTAAAGAAAACAAACCGGATGTCATCCGGAATAATTTCAATGCTTGGAAGGATTTTTTCAAGGTCCTTGATTATTGTACAGCTGAAATCAGGAAATTGAACAGTAGTATAATAATATGCCTGGTTAACTACTTCTTCGATAATGGAATTCAGGTCGGTCAGTATCCTGTCACCAGGTTCGAGCATGGGTTCAGCAGATAGAACAGCCTGGCAAGCCTGGACTGAATGCTGCAGTTGTAATGCGGTTTTTTGAAGCGGATGTTGCTTGTCACTACTTATTTTCATAATTAAAGGAGCGGCTGTTTTCAGATTATCAGCCACTTCTTTCCATTCGCTTACCATGGGTTTCTTTGTTGCAATTTCCATTGATCCGGCTTCTATTATTTTCTGCCTGGCTGCCACCTGGGCTTCCGAACTGATCAGCTGTTCCTTTAGGCCAGCAAGTTTTCTGAAACGATTCAGCAACAACAATACAGCTATCCCGATAAGGGTTCCAAAAAAGAAAAGCGTATTCCGGATCATTTTAAAATTCTCACGGTCAATATCCTCGTTACCTGCTTTGAGAACAGTAATTTCCTGTTCCTTAGCATCAATTTCCTCTCTGCGCTTCCGCTGAGAATTGAGAAATTCATTCTGCAAGGCACGTAAAACGCTATCGTTTTCAGCACGATAAATAGATTCCTGAATTCTTCCCGCTTTTTCAAAAGCATCAAGGGCTTCCGCATTTTTATTGGAATTCATCAGCAGTTGCGCCT
>JANWID010000346.1 GCA_025450095.1 Bacteroidia bacterium
CCGCGAGCCTGGGAAGGTTGATCCAAAGAATCAACAACAAAATTCCTAATCCATCCACCTACATAATCTGCATGAAAATATGTGTTTTGCCACATCACTGGGAAACGATTATCGGTGTACCAAAATCCACCCATAGAAGCGTATCCTCCAAACATTTGACCCTGTACAGGAGAAAGTGAATCGGAAATATTGATTTCACCTGCATTCAGACCGTTAAAAATTCCAGTCCTGGTTACCGGATTACCATGCTCATAATCGATAATGGGTCTTACCTGGTTGAATTTGAGAATGGAATCAGGAATTTCTTGCAATGCATTACAAGGATTGCTGAAAAAGGGATCAGGATCCAATGTCTCCTGCTTAACCAGGTCCTTAAATCTTAAAAATTGTTGCGTACATGATCCCGTACCAAACAATGGATTTGGTACATCCTGGTTCAAAGTGTTGGTACCCTGGTAACCTGTTTGAGGTGTTAATCCTTCATACAATGGCCAACCGAAATTTTGTCCCGGCTCATTATTCACATCAATTTCTTCCCATTGATCCCAACCCACATCCCCGATATACAGAACTCCCGGATTACCTGCTGAAATATCGTCCTCACCTGTACCAGGCTTAAGAGTTATCCTGAATGGGTTGCGAAGTCCTAAAGCCCATACTTTTGATTTGGGTGACTGAGGATCCAATGGGTCAAAAAAGGGATTGCTTTCAAGTCCCAAACCGGTAACCGGACTAATTCGTAAAATTTTTCCATTCAAACAATCAACAAGCTGTGAACGGAATGACCCAACATTTTCCTTCGGTTTTATGATTGTATCAATCAGAGCCTGATCCCAGTAGGCACCACCAAAGCCACTATCAACCCAATTGTATGCAGCCCCATCACCGGTGGAAACCAATAAACTCCCATCGGCTCCAAAAATCAATGAACCGCCACTATGAGATTCAAAAAGCACAGGAATTCCATTTTTTTTATCAGACCCGATTAAAATATGACGGCTACCCGGAACAAGGGTTGTAAAATTTGTGGCCGGATCACAAGTGTATCTTGTCACACGGGCAATTGTCGCCTGGAAATATTCATTGGTAGCCTGGTTGTATGCCCCGGTACCAAAATTCATCAGGTGATGCCTGTCAACTGTATAATATAAGTAAATAAATCCGTTATTTCTAAAATCAGGATCTAACGCGAAACCATTCAATCCGTGATCTCTCCAGTTTCCTACCTCTTGCGAAATATTGACCAGTGGGTTAGCCTGTTTGACACCATTGGTATCCACAACCCAAACTCGTCCCCCTTTTTCCCAAACATATTGTTGACCCGTAGAATCCCAAACAAAACCTTCTATCTCATCCCAGCCTGTGCTAACTACCAGGTTGGTAAAATTTGGTATTTGACCAAAACTGCCAAAGCTTATAAAAAACAAGGCAATTAGAAGAGTTATATTGTTGACGTTCAATAATTTAATTAATTTGTAATGCTGCATATAAATTCTGATTGTTGTTTATTGTTAGAAATGCAAATTTACCCTGTAAAAACCGAATAATTCAGACATTAGGCAAGATATGAAAATTATTGATTTTTTATCTGAAATAAAGAAAGAGGAATATCAAAAATCGTATCTTCGCACCCGATTTTACTAAAACAAAAACATGAAATATTCAGCATTAATGCTTATCGCATCATTTACGGTTTTCTCCTTCACCTCATGCGATGGTCAAAAAAAGTCGAAGGGCGGTGAAACAAAAATCACCACTACAGTTGATTCAGTTAGTTACGGTATTGGTGCTACCATAGGCCGTAATCTTCAAAAAGATGGACTCGATTCCATTGATGTTGACTTGCTTTCTCGTGGTATCAGGGAAGTATTTGAAGGAAAAACTCCTGCAATGACTCCTGAAGCTGCACAAGCCTGTATCCAGGCATATGTTCAGGGCATTCAGTCAAAGAAAAATGAGGTTAGTGTTTCTGCAGGAAAAAAATTCCTTGAAGAAAACTCTAAGAAACCAGGTGTAGTTACTTTACCTAGTGGTCTTCAATATTCAATTATTAAAGAAGGTACCGGTCCAAAACCAGGTCTTGAAGATAAAGTAACTACTCATTACCATGGTACTCTCGTTAATGGAAAAGTATTCGATAGTTCAGTTGACCGTGGCCAGCCAGTATCATTTGCTGTGAATGGTGTAATTCCAGGTTGGACAGAAGCTCTTCAGTTGATGCCTGTTGGTTCAAAATGGAAATTATTCATCCCATCAAATCTTGCTTATGGTGAGCGTGGTGCTGGTGGTGACATCGGTCGTAACGAAACCTTGATTTTTGATGTTGAGCTGATTTCAATTGATGCTAAATAATCTTTAATTAAAATATTTAAAAGTGAGCTGCTGAATAGTGGCTCACTTTTTTTTTCTCCATTCCAAAAATAAAACTTCAACAATTCCTAAAATGAAAATGAAATTGCAATTCCTGTTCATCCTTGCTGTTCTGTCTACAACGTGCTTTTTTGAAACTTTTGCTCAAAACAAAACGCTTACCATGGAAGATGTGGTGTTGAGCGCTCGCCGCGGTTTAACTCCTGCCAAATTGGAACAATTGCAATGGATTCCTTCCAGCAATTCCTATTCATATATTAAGAAAGATAATTCCGTTGAAGAAATAGTAATGGCAGATGTGGCCGATAAATCACCAAAGGATGTTGTCTCTATCCAGCAGTTAAGCCAGGCACTCCGCGCAAAGGGCACTGATACACTTTCCACAACTCCTACAATTACCTGGGTAAATTCCGAAAGATTCATCTTCAACGGAGGAAAAAGAACTTATGATTATTCATTAAAAAACGGAACTTGTTCATTGGTTCTTGATAAACCCGACGAGAATGCAGAGCATGAGGAAATCAATCCATCATTTAATGCGATGGCTTATACCGTGGATAATAATCTGTGGGTGATGACTTATGACAGAAGAATTCCTGTAACAAATGATACTAATCCCGGAATTGTAAATGGTCAGATTGTTCACAGGGAAGAATTTGGTATTCACAAAGGAACATATTGGTCACCTTCAGGAAAGCAACTTGCATTTTACCGGATGGATCAAACCATGGTTACTGATTACCCGATAATGGATCTTACCAAACAACCTGCCGGAGTAAATATGATTAAGTATCCAATGGCAGGTGGAAAAAGCCATCATGTTACAATTGGAATTTTTGACCTGGCTTCCCGCAAAACAATTTTTCTGAAGACCGGTGAGCCGGAAGAACAATATCTTACCAATATTGCCTGGTCACCTGATGAAAAAAAGATATATGTAGCCATACTCAACAGGGATCAAAATCATTTAAAAATGAACCGTTATGATGTAGCCACAGGTGCATTTGAAGCTACATTATTCGAAGAAAAAGAGACCGCATATATACAACCGTTACACCCTGTAACTTTCAACAAGGATGGTTCACGGTTTGTATGGCAGAGCCGTCGCGACGGATATAACCATCTGTACCTATACGATGTATCCGGCAAATTAATCAGCCAACTTACATCAGGCAAATGGGAAGTAACAGAATTTCTTGGTTTCAATGCAACAAATGATAAAGTTTATTTTGTTTCAACAAAAGAAAATCCAATCAACCGCGACATATATGCAGTGACCGTTAAATCAAAAGATGTTAAAAAAATCAGCAGCGGAAATGGCGTTCACAAAGCTTTGATGAATACTTCGGGTTCCTATGTGATTGATGAATTATCTGGTCCGGGAAATCCCAGGAATATTATGATCGTGAATGCCCAGGGTAAAATGGAAAATCAACTTCTGAATGCTGTTGATCCATTGAAAGATTTTGCAACTGTCAGACGCGAGTTATTCACTCTGCCAACCGGTGATGGTGATTCCGTTTATTGCAGAATGCTTAAGCCGGGAAATTTTGATTCTACCCGCTCCTACCCCGTTATCGTTTATGTATATGGTGGTCCCGGAATTAACCTGATCACGAATAACTGGACTTATGGCGCCGATATCTGGCAGCATTTTATGGCGCAACGTGGATTTATTGTTTTTACACTTGAAAACAGGGGAACACCGAATCGTGGAAAAGCATTTGAACAGATTACATTCCGTCAACTTGGAGAAGTTGAAATGCAGGATCAGATTGCAGGTGTGAAATACCTCTTGAATCAGCGTTATGTTGATAAGAACAAAATGGGAATTTATGGCTGGAGCTATGGCGGATTTATGAGTGTCAGCATGATGACGAGACAACCTGGAATTTTCAGGGTAGGTGTTGCAGGTGGTCCGGTTATAGATTGGAGCCATTACGAAGTAATGTATACCGAACGTTATATGGATACTCCTGAATCAAATCCGGAAGGTTATAAGAAAGCGAACCTGCTGAATTATGTCGATAAGCTAACAGGAAAAATGTTATTAATACATGGCACTTCCGATGATGTAGTTGTATGGCAACACAGTCTTATGTATCTGAAAAAAGCTGTAGACAAAAATATCCAACTTGATTATTTTGTGTATCCCGGGCATGAACACAACGTGACTGGTCGCGACAGGATTCACCTGCTCACCAAGGTTTCAAATTATTTCTTTGAAAACCTGAGATAAAATAACTGAAGGTAATTAATTTTCCTTTGGTACAGAAAAATGGAAACTAGATCCCTGTCCAGGGGCTGAATCCAGCCAAAGATTTCCACCGGCTTCCTCGATCATTTTTTTAGCTACAGGCAAACCTATGCCTGTGCTTTCATAATCATTACTGTTCCTCAGTGTCTGGAACAGATCAAAAATTTTCTGGTGATCGGTGGCGTGTATACCCGGACCGTTATCGGAAACGGAAAAATAAAAATGTGAATCATCTTCTTTAACCGCAATGTCAACTTCGCGTAATTGTTTATCATTATGTTTTATGGAATTACTTAAAAGATTTTGAAGTACCTGGCTGATTACAATCCTTGAACCTTTAATCTGGACCAAATCAGTATGAATTTTAAATTTTGAACGGTTATCTATTTCAACCATTTCAATAACACCTTTGATCATATCATCAAGATCGATCCATTCTGAATTCGACTTAACAACCCCTGTTTTAGAATACTCCAATACCGCTTTGATAAGGTTCTCCATTTTGATGATTTGCTTTTCCATCAATTTCAAATGTGTGAGCCCCTCGGCATTCAAAGTGTTTCCGCAATCTTCGCGAATCCATGATGCAATATTTCGCACACCTCTGAGTGGTGCTTTCAGGTCATGAGAAACTATGTATGCAAATTCCTTCAACCGGTTATTTGATTTCTGCAGCGCTGTTGATTTCTCTTCTATAATTTCATTTTGAACTGCCATCCATTCATTACTCTTAATCAGTTCCAGTTTTGATATCACCATGGCTTTGACTGAATGATACCTGAACACAATCATAGCCATAGCAAACACAGCTCCCGCCAATACAAGCAAACCTCCATCAGAGAGAAACTCATTTGGGGCCATCATTGAATTCTGGTTAAACGAGTAAAGGTTTATAGCAATAAAAAACAACAGGAAGATACCGGCTATCAAGGGATTCCATAACAGAACCATACTGGCCCCTACAAAATCGGCCAGGTAGGATAAAGAAAGCTGTTGAATATTTTCCGGATTAGCAAAACTATAGAAGTATGCATCCTGAGTGATGAAACATGTCAAGATAATAAAACCTGCATAGTGAGTCTTTGACAACACAAATGATCTGCGTAGAATGACAAACAATAAAATGGCTGTCACCGCTATTCTGATCACCATAAATTGCTGCCACTTTTCATGCATTACAAAGTAGTCCACAATTCCGAAAATCGGATTGAGGAAAATGGCAATTGCAGTTCCGATAGTCAGATAGCGCGCACCAATTTTACTTAGCTCATAGCGCCATCCAATATCAAAGGAATTCATTAAAGGGGTAGCAGTTGCATTCAATTGCAATCGTAGTTTAATTGAATCACCTGTTACTTACCGGTGATATTCTACAAATATTACTGCAAACTGGAAAAAATCATTGACAAAATGACTCCAAAACTTACATCGGATTTTAAAAATTGAAAGTGCCTGTTAACGAAGTCCGGTATTCATAAAATACAGTGTTTCACTGATACTCATATTCTGACGGAAGTAAAAAACACCGCCCCAGTGGTATACCACTTTTGAAAAAACTGTTTCTTTTTGATTTTTTCTTACAGTCACCTTTGTGATTTTTCGGTTTGATTCAGAGATTTCTTCTACAGAAATATCTGGCAACACTTCAAAATTTTCATTTGAAACCGTTGTTGTTGCACTTGTTTTGCTTTCAGAATTACCCGCATCCGGATAGTTTTCACTGCCTGATGTTCCTGCAGCCCTGGTTATACCTTTCTCCTCCTTCTTGGTACCAACCCCCTTTATTCCCCCCATCGAATCTTCACCGGAACCTGTTCCCGCTTTATTTTTAGAAGGGTCACTCCCACTTCCCGATGCTGAGGCTGTGACCGGTGTGTCCATGCCCTGCCCACTTGGGTTCGCTGGTTTACCATCATTACCCGCAACTCCGGACTTCGAAGAATTTGGTTCATCACCTCCCTGAACTGCGGTTGCCTTTTTTCTTTCTTCAGCATCCTCGGCAGCCTTTGCTTTGGCTCGTTCCTCCTCTTACATTTTTGCAACTGCCTTTTGACGCTCTTCTTCCTGCATTACCTTGGCTGCCTTTTTTTGAGCTTCATCCTGTTCTATTTTAGCCTTTGCTTCCTGTGCAGCAAGTATCCTGGCAGCTTCTGCAGCTTGCTTTACCGAATCCTGCCTGGCCTTCTCATCTAATTTAGCCTGCTGAGCAGCTTCAGCTTTTTTCTTTTCTTCTTCCTTTTTTAATTGTGCAGCCTGGGCTTTGTTTTCCGCCTGCTTCTTTTTTATCTCGTCTTCTGCTGACTTTAAAGCCGATTGAATTTGTTTGGTGTAGTCAGTGTCATAATCGAAATCATCAATCAACCGGTTGAAAGAAATCTTGCCGACAGGTTGATTGAAAATGACAATATTTAATCCATCATACTGGGGGAAAAGATTTACTTCAAAATTGAAAGGGTAAAATCCCTGTGAAATCCGATCACCAGGAGCAGTTGTGTTAATGGCTATCTTTTTTGTAATGTATCCGGCTTTTGTGAACGAAATCACATAATCTGAATTGATTTTTAATGAAAGATCGAGCTTTGGAGCACCTGCAACGGAATTAGTTTCACCTGTCGTAATATTATTTACAACAACAGATACACCTTCAAAATCACCTTCCTCGACCTTGAGTTTGATAGGAGTCACAAGCCTATCCTGGGCACTTACTGCCATGACCGAAAATAAAAAAAATGGCACTAAAATGGCAATAAAGCCCTTGTCGATGAGGTTTTTCAGGAAGCGGGAATCCGAATTCAATAACATCAGTGAAGATTCCTTATCAACATTACAGAATTATCATTCAAAGATAAACACATAAGACTATCCGGAGTAGTTAAATTAGCTAAATAAGTGCTTTTGTCAGATTCACGAAACAATCTGATTGAAACTCGGTACAAGATGATTAAATTTGAGCGAAATGATTGGTATTACGATTTACCGGTTATGCATATA
>JANWID010000347.1 GCA_025450095.1 Bacteroidia bacterium
CGGGGTTCACGTTACCACAGGTGATACACTCACTTACATCCGCGGCAGCGTAATTTGCTTTCTCCTTGAAATAAATGATTGCGTCGGAAGGATTACCAAAATAAATCGGATAGCCTCCGTTATCCAAAATCATGAGACGGTCAAAGAGCTTGAAAATATCGGAAGATGGCTGATGTATAACTACGAAAACCAACTTACCGGCAAGAGTAAGCTGTTTGAGAAGGTCCATCACATTTTCTGAATCAAGTGACGACAATCCTGAAGTAGGTTCATCAACAAACAAAACTGCCGGTTTACGGATTAGTTCCAATGCGATGTTTAACCTTTTCCGCTGTCCACCGCTGACCATTTTATTAAGTGGATCACCTACCTTCAGATCCCGGATGGCAAGGAGACCGAGTGAATCGAGAAGCTGTAAAACAGCGCTGTCAATTTCATCATCGTTAAGATTTCCCAATGCCAGCTTACTGTTGTAAAACAGGTTTTGGTAAACAGTAAGATCGTCCAACAAAAAATCATCATGCGGAATATAGCCGATCACACCTTCCAGCTTTTCACGTTCAGTATGGATATTAATACCATTTATAAGTACTTCTCCTTTTTGTGGTTTGAGATTCCCGTTAAGGATATTCAGCAATGTGGATTTACCGGCGCCACTACCACCCATAATGCCTATGAGATTACCTGAAGCGGCAGAAAAATTCACCGAATGCAATCCTTGACGGCCGTTTGCAAAAAAGTAGTCGACGCTGTTCACTATCATGGAAACATCTTCCGATTGACTATACTCCATAAAGCAGCGCATGATATCGCTGAAATAAACAGGCTGGATCTTAGCTTCCCGGATTACGGCACCCTGGTAAAACGCATATACCCTGCCGTTAACCATCGACTGGCCATTGAGTAGCAACGGTAGTGTTCCGAAGTATTTTACAAACAGGATGCCTTCCGATGATATGTTAAGAAAGCAAAGATCACCGGAAAGGGTTTCGTTTACCTGGTACCGTATATTGGGTTGTGATGGTCTGCCGCTGCTGTTTACAACAAGGACCTGGTTGCTGTTTTCCAGAGCGGCGACATTTTTTGCTGAGGCAAATGAAAAGCTGAGCCTTGATTCTCCTGCTTCAATATTGAAAACACTGGCGACTGTATCAATGAATTCGAGTTCTTGCTCTCCGGGTGTTTCCCCGAATGACCAGGCAAACTCAATGAGCTTTACCAGTACAATATGCTTTTGTTTCTGGTCGAGCTCGCTGTTTATGTCCGTGCATATACGAAGAATCTTTACCGAGTTTACCGAAACCCGTTTGGTAGCTTTCCCGGCGCTCGCCTTACCCTGCAGGAACCGGATATATTCATCGAAAAAGTTAAGATAGTATTCCTGTTGTGCCTGGCTTACCTGGCGTTTCAGAAAATTTTCAACAATACTCCGGGCTTCATCCGACAGCTGTTCACGGTTTGCAATTATGGCAAACAGCTGCATCAGGGCTTTAAGTATTTTCTCGCTCATATCCGGTTGAAAGTTACCACAGTTTTTGGAAACTAAAAAAGGAAGAACATGCGTTCTTCCTTTTTTATATTATTATGATGGAGTATTACTTTGTGATGTTGGCACGGACTTTTGTAAGCTTGTCACCCAGTTTTGCAAGGAAAGCAGCATCGATTGCTTTAGCGTCGGCGGGTTCTTTATAAATTTCAAGCAACCCGTCGAAATCAGCTTTTATGGCAGCCATTTCCGGATTACCAGTGAATTCACCCAATACTTTTGCGATATTATCGAGATAAACACGTTGTTCCCACACCCGCTGAAATAAAATTTCGTTTGCATTGGTGCGGTTAATATTTTTAAGCAGGTGAACTGTTATATACTGACATTCGAGCCAGCTTCCCGCAAGGATCTCGCTCGCAGTTTCAAGTCTTTCGTTGGAACGCAGGTATGCGTCGGTTGCACCATATGCTTCATCGATCACACGTGTTAGTGAATCGCGGTTTTCGGAATTTGCTTCAAAACGATCCACAAATTTTTTAAAAGTTTCCCCGAGATTCAACTCCTCAGCGAGAGTTTTTGAAGCGGTGTAGTAATCATAAATATCAGTGTTCCTTTCATTGATGACCAGGTATGCAAGATCAACACCATAAACACCATAATTGAAAGCCTGCTTCATCGAGGTTGTATAATTCTTTACATTCCCGGATGGATTCAGCAGGGAAACATTTATAGGAAGATCCGATTTGGTAAATTCATCAAAAATTACAATGGGTGAAGGCAGGTTGGCAATGGTATAAGAAAATCGGAAAGTTGCCACTTCATCAATGGGTGTAGTATCTTGTTCAACTTTACCCTGCCCGCCTGATTGATCCGTAGCATTTTTATCGCCTCCGCAGGAAAATAACGCAACTGATACCGTAACTGCAGCAATTAACACCGCTGATATGTTTTTCATACAATAGATTTTCAGCAAATATATGCCCTTTCAGGATAAATACAAAAGATTTAACCGTATGCCAAAACCGTTACTAAACCAGATATACAAAATTGAATTACAGCTTTTTGAGAATAGAAATCAGATAATGGTAAGTTGAATAACAAATAATCCTTTTGCTGTATTTTTTACCGGGACAACACTCCTGTAAACCTGTCATCTGCAACACCTATATTTGCAACTTCGAATTTCTTTTTATGGAAACAAAGTATAACACCGACATGGTGTTTAACAGGAATGAGGATTTCAACAAAACAGAAGTCAGCAACCTGAATCAGCGTCTTGCGAAAGTGCACGAAGGTGGTGGAAAGAAAAACGCTGCAAAGCAAAAAGAGAAAGGTAAGATGCTGGCCCGTGAACGAATTGCGTACCTGCTGGATGAAGACAGGCCCAACCTTGAGATTGGTGCATTTGCAGCACAGGATATGTATGTTGACCAGGGTGGTTGTCCTTCCGCAGGTGTGGTAGTGGTAATAGGGTATATCGCCGGAAGGCAATGCATTGTTGTTGCAAATGACGCAACCGTAAAAGCCGGAGCATGGTTTCCCATGACTGCGAAAAAAAACCTCCGGGCACAGGAAATTGCCATGGAAAATCGTCTGCCGATCGTTTACCTGGTTGACAGTGCTGGTGTTTTTCTTCCCATGCAGGATGAAATTTTTCCTGACAAGGAACATTTTGGAAGAATCTTCCGGAATAACGCAGTCATGTCTTCCAGAGGTATAATTCAAATTGCCGCGATCATGGGAAGTTGTGTTGCCGGAGGTGCTTATCTGCCTATAATGAGTGATGAGGCTATGATTGTGGATAAAACCGGTTCCATTTTTCTTGCCGGATCGTACCTGGTGAAAGCCGCCATCGGAGAAGATATAGATAACGAAACTTTAGGTGGTGCAACAACACAGTGTGAGATATCCGGTGTAACCGACAATAAGTTTCCAAATGATGCTGCATGTCTTGATTATATCAAAAAGCTATTCAATAAAATCGGCACCTTCGAAAAAACAGGTTTCGATCGTATGGCTCCGGATATGCCCTCTTTAAACCAGAAAGAAATTTACGGACTCATTCCCGCTGAACGCGAAAAACCATACGATATGCGGGACGTGATTTTAAGGTTGGTAGACCGATCGGAGTTTGACGAGTACAAACAATTATACGGACAAAGTATTCTTTGCGGCCTTGGGCGGATTGATGGATGGGCCGTTGGAATCGTGGCAAACCAGCGGAAAGTTGTCAAAAGTAAAAAAGGAGAAATGCAAATTGGTGGTGTGATCTACAGTGATTCTGCAGATAAAGCCACGCGTTTTATAATGAATTGCAATCAGCGGAAAATTCCTTTGGTTTTTTTGCAGGATGTAACCGGTTTCATGGTAGGAAGTCGTTCGGAACAGGGAGGTATTATTAAGGATGGCGCCAAAATGGTGAATGCCATGTCGAATTCGGTAGTACCCAAATTTACAATCGTAATTGGTAATTCATATGGTGCCGGTAATTATGCCATGTGTGGGAAAGCATATGATCCAAGATTGATAGCTGCATGGCCCAGCGCCCAGATAGCAGTGATGGGAGGGGCGCAGGCTGCCAAAACCCTTTTACAAATACAGGTTAGCAGCCTGAAGGCACAGGGTAGGGAAATTACACCGGAAGATGAAGCAGAACTTTTAAAAACCATTACCGACCGGTACAACAACCAAACATCTCCTTATTATGCTGCTGCAAGGATGTGGGTAGATGCCGTGATCGACCCTCTTGAAACCCGGCAATGGATCTCCATGGGTATTGAAATGGCGGATCATGCTCCTCTTGAAAAACAATTTAATACGGGTATAATACAAACGTAAAATTATTTTTAGTTTCACGTTTTAAATATTCATTGATACCATCAATCATCTTAATACATGTCAGATTTCAGTTCCATACTCGGCCAGGTGCACCAGTTTCATGAAGTGTTCGGTCTTGAATACCATGATTCACCGAGGGCAGATATAAGCACTAAAATTATTGAGCTGCGTCATCGCCTGATGGCGGAAGAAAACGACGAATACCTCGAGGCGGCAAAAGCAGGCAACCTGAACCAGGTTGCTGATGCACTCGGAGACAAGCTGTATATACTTTGCGGAACCATTATCGCGCATGGCCTCCAGCATAAAATTACCGAGGTGTTTGAGGAAATTCACCGCAGCAATATGAGCAAACTCGACAGTGAAGGAAAGCCGATTTACCGCGAGGATGGGAAAATATTGAAAAGCGAAAATTATTTTTTACCCGATATTGAAAAAGTGCTTGAGGGGTAATTTTCCTCCGGAAAACATCCAGGAAAAGGGCTGAAATTGTTTGGCCGGTTTACATGATTACTACTCTGGCTATATTTTATTAGTTTATGAATGCCCGGATACATCGTTATTATTATCCAGTTGCAGAAATGGATTGTAAGCCAGTTCCCATGCGTTTCCTTCCACATCGCTGATATAACCCCGGTAACCACCCCAAAATACTTTTTCAGGTTTCTTTAGAGATCCTGCGCCATTTTTCACGAGATGATTGTATACTTTATCAACTTCCGTTTCAGAATGGAAATTGATAGCGAGTGAAAAATGACGGAAGCCATTACCTCCATTCGACACACCAATGTCTGCAGCCAGCTCATCAGAGGGAAATAGGGCTAAAATAAATCCATTCATACGGTAAAACACGATTCCATCACTGTCTTTAATAGGTGTCCATCCGAATATGTTAGTGTAAAATGTTCTCATTTTCCCGAGGTTATTCACGCCAAGGGTGATAAAACTGATGCGCTGGTCCATAGGTAAAACTATTAATGAATTAAAAGTAGGCATTCCTTAACTAGCCAGGTTCTATTCTGATAAACCTGTTATTACCTCTGAAAATTCAGTTTTTTAAACATTTATTTATACGATTTCAGAGGTAAATAAGCATCGTTAATAAGGGAAATTAATACATTTTAAGAGGGGAAATATCATCCCGCTATTAACAATTATTGACAAAAC
>JANWID010000348.1 GCA_025450095.1 Bacteroidia bacterium
GTCAGGGTTAGTCATGGTTTGAAAAAAGTCAGAATTTGGCAGAGTTTGAAAAAAAAGTCATGATTTGTCAGGGTTAGTCATGGTTTGTAAAAAGGTCAGGATTTGGTATAGTTTGAAAAAGAAAGAATAAAAATAATTTGTAAAATTGATTTTTTGTATTAATTTTCAGTTGAATTTTTCAATTAACTTTTAATTTACTTTTCAATGAAACAAAAAAAATCACTTCCGTTAAAGGACCTTGAAGTCTATAAAGCAGCACATGTTATAGGAAAGGAAGTCTGGGAGATTGTATCTGTCTGGAACTTTTTTAACAAAGACACTCTTGGTAAACAATTTGTGAGAGCAGCTGATTCAATTTCATTTAATATCTGCGAAGGTTATGGTCGGTATCATTACAAGGAGAATAAAAACTTCTGTTACTATTCCAGAGGATCGTTATTTGAAACAGCAGAATGTCTCATTAAAGCGAAGGAAAGAGATTTAATTCCTGAATGCGATTATAAAAGAATTGCAGGAGATGTCAAAAAACTACAAAGTCGTTTAAATAATTATATCGATTCAATAGGAACTCAACACGATTCAGACCAAACATGATAAACCCTGACTAACCTTGACAAATCCTGACTAACCATGACTAGTCCTGACTAATTTTTTTACCTAACGAGGGTCTTGTATTTTATCCGATGCGGCCCGGTATCACCCAAACGTTTTTTCTTGTTCTCTTCATATTCCGAGTATCCACCTTCAAAATAATAAACCTGCGAATCACCTTCGAAAGCGAGCATATGGGTACAAACGCGATCGAGGAACCACCGGTCGTGGGAAATAATTACCGCGCAACCTGCAAAATTTTCAAGGGCTTCTTCCAATGCACGCAGGGTATTCACGTCGATGTCGTTGGTAGGTTCGTCAAGAAGCAAAACATTCGCTTCCGATTTTAAAGTCATGGCCAGGTGAAGCCGGTTGCGTTCTCCTCCGGAGAGTACACCTGCTTTTTTCCCCTGGTCGGCACCACTGAAATTGAAGCGGCTTACATAAGCACGTGAATTCAGGGCCCGTCCTCCCAGTTCTATTGTTTCATGACCGCCGGAAATCACTTCCCATACAGATTTGTTATTGTCAATGCCGTCATGCGACTGATCTACATAACCGATCTTAACGGTTGAGCCTATATTAATTTCACCGGAGTCAGGCTGTTCTATTCCCATCATGATCCGGAACAGCGTGGTTTTACCGGCTCCATTCGGACCAATAATTCCAACAATACCGGCAGGAGGCAGGCGCAAGCTTAGATTTTCAAAAAGCACACGGTCGCCATAAGATTTTGAAATGTTAACGGCTTCGATAACTTCATTTCCCAAACGGGGGCCATTTGGAATAAAGATCTCCAGCTTTTCTTCTTTTGATTTCACATCCTCACTCATCATTTTTTCATAAGCAGCAAGGCGTGCCTTGCTCTTTGCATGCCGTGCCTTAGGAGCCATGCGCACCCATTCCAGCTCTCTCTGAAGTGTTTTCTGACGTTTGCCTTCGGTTTTTTCTTCCTGTGCCAGTCGTTTGGATTTCTGGTCCAGCCAGGATGAATAATTACCCTGCCATGGAATTCCTTCTCCACGATCGAGCTCCAGGATCCATCCTGCAACGTTATCGAGAAAATAACGATCGTGCGTAACTGCTATTACTGTTCCTTTATACCGTTGCAAATGTTGTTCAAGCCATTCCACCGATTCAGCATCCAGGTGGTTGGTGGGCTCATCCAGTAACAGAATATCAGGTTCCTGCAAAAGCAACCTGCATAGTGCAATCCTTCTGCGCTCACCACCGGAAAGATTTTTAACAGGAGTATCACCTTCCGGGCAACGCAGCGCATCCATGGCTACTTCAATTTTATTATCGAGCTCCCATGCACCATGTTGTTCGATTTTGTCCATGAGCACACCCTGACGTTCGATGAGTTTGGTCATCTCGTCATCGCTCATTGGTTCTGAAAACTTATTGTTAACCTCTTCGTATTCTTTCAGAATATCTGCGATTTCCTTCACCGCTTCCATCACTACTTCTTTCGCGGTTTTCGTATTATCAAGTTCGGGTTCCTGCGAAAGGTAACCTACGGTATATCCCGGTGAAAAAACTACTTCTCCCTGGTATGACTTTTCTAAACCAGCGATGATCTTCAAAAGGGTGGATTTTCCCGATCCGTTCAGACCCAGGATTCCTATTTTGGCGCCATAATAAAAGGATAGATAAATGTTTTTAAGTACCTGTTTCTGTGGGGGATAAATCTTGTTGATTCCCACCATCGAAAAAATGATTTTTTTGTCGTCCGACATCCGTTATGTGTTTTTAAATTTAAGGAGGGCAAAGGTAGGGTTTTAATTTCCAACAGGCAAATTACCAGAGGATTGCCTCGTCGAGTTGGGAAATAAGTATTTTTGGGAAAATCTGCAAACACTAATCATATGTAAGGACAGCATGCTGCTGTCCGTATTTCTAAAAATCCACATGCTGCTGTCCGTATTTATATAAATCCATATGTTGCTGTCTGTATTTCTAATAACCCATATACCACTCTCCCTGCTACTAATAATTAATTTATGTTAAGAAAAATATTTTGCATTATTATTTGTTCATTATTCTTCAGAATATCCGCAGACGCTCAAATCTGTTTCAGTGAAAATGCCATAAATTATTCGCGGCAAACAGGTGAAATATTTATGTCGTTCGTCAGTGCCGGATTATTGAATAACGATGCATTTCCAGATGTTGCTTTTTCTGATTTACACTCAGTGTTCTGGAGATACGGTGACGGAACGGGAAACTACGTATTGGGCCCACAAGTCATTTTGAACGGCGACGTTGTCGATTTAGATGTGACGGATATGGATTCGGATGGCTACCAGGATATGGTAGTTGTTGAGAGTTCGTACAAGCTTCATATCTTTTATAATGATGGTACAGGTGTATTTTCAGATTCAATTTATCTTTCTCCAGTATCATTTGGCGGCTATGGTAAGTTATTGATCGAGGACCTGGATGGTGATAATCTGAAAGATATTATACTCCCTGCCTACGGCCTCAGCGATGTTATTACTTTTAACAACAATGGAAGCCGCCAGTTCAATATTGGATCTTTTACAGTACCTTTTAATATAGGTGCTGCGGCGATCGGAAAAATCGACAGTGACACTTTGTTCGATCTCGTAATCGTGAATGGAATAAATTATGTGCCGTTTTTTGGAAACGGTTCGGGTTTTACCGCCGGGACACCGGTACCAAAACTTTCTCAAATGGAAACAATTGGAATTGCCGATATGAATAATGATGGCAATTCGGATATCATTTATACAATGGCTTTGTCAGCCAGTGTAGATTATTATAATTCATCAGGGACAATTACATCAACAACAAACATTGACGTTCAACAGGGAAATCTATGGCATTATGTATCAGCTGATGATATGTTAATTTTTGACTCCGATAATGATAACTACCCGGAAGTGATAGTACCTTCCCAATTTAATTACAGTGTGGGTGTTGTAAATAATACCGGGGGTAACCTTTCATTCACTCAGTATGTTGCAGCAATGGGATGTTCCACCGCGTGCGTGAACGATTATAACCTGGATGGCCTGTATGATATAATTACCGTAGGATGGGGTGTTGCCGATTACTTTTCCATTTTCCGGAATGAATCGGGTGGTAATTTTCATGGTGATGTATACCTGATTGCCAGGTTTGGTCCTGCCCAGGAGGGGCAAACATTAGCAACAGGAGATGTAAATAGTGACGGTTTTACCGACATACTAACCCATAGTTATGACTCGATCAATGTTATTATGAATGACGGAACAGGTCATTTTTCAGTAGCAGGTTCATTTTATGCGGATATTGCAGTGACAACACAAGTTGACGGAACTCCGCTGGCAGCAGCTGACTTTAATAATGACAATAACCTGGATGTGGTTTTCTCCAATGATGCACACCAGGTATTGCTTATGACCGGTGACGGAAACGGGAATTTCCAGCCTCCGGTTGTGATTGCACCGTGGATTACTTTTCCATACGCAATTGCTTCAGGGCAATTTAATAATGACACTATTCCGGATATTGCTTTCGGAATAAATTCCGCCATTTCAATTATGTTGAATAACGGTTCCGGATTATTTTCACAATCGGGTACAATTCCCAACTCAGGGTATGTTTACGGAATTACAGTCAATGATTTTAATGGTGATGGAGTAGATGATATTGCTTTTATACAAGGTCAGGCAGCTGGTGCTTTGTATATTAATAATGGTTCCGGAGTTTTCACTTTCGGCGATGGATATAGCACATGCTTAACGGGAGATCTGAATGGTATTTCCAGTGGAGATCTTAATAATGATGGGAACATGGATGTTGCCATTACAGATTCAGATTGCCAGTTCCCTCCCAGGGTGCGATTGTTTGAAGGTGATGGTACGGGCCAGTTAAATCCCGCTGGTTTCATAAATGTTTTCCAAACTCCATTACATACCGTTATTACAGACATTAATTTTGACGGCAAAGCGGATGTTGTCACCAACAGCATGACCGGAATAATAACTGTAGCGATAAAAAGTACTGTAGGCTACAGTACATATCAACTCGCTTCCGGTGCTACTTCACTCACAATTGTCGCTGCCGATTTTAATAATGATAACAAACCGGATCTTGCATACGACAATGGTTACAGTACTGATATCGGTGTTGCTTTGAACAATCTGATTAAAATTTATCCTGCAACTCAGATTTCAGCATGTAGCGGAGATTCGGTAATGCTGTATATTACCGATACTGTTCCCGGATTTGAATGGTGGCCGAATGGTGAAACAAATGATACTATTTATGTGTCGAGCCCGGGTATGTATTTTGTCACTGCTGATTCCGTCAGCCTGGGTACTTGTTTTGGTTCGACCAGGGCATGGATAACATTTGGTCCTTTGGTTCCAGTAACATTCGATGGGACCAGCAACCCCGATACAACGTGCATCAATCAACCAGTGATTCTGGATGCTTTGCCTCCTGGTGGTGTGTTCTCTGGCTCCGGAGTTACAGGTAATGTTTTTGATCCTGCATCACTCATTCCGAACCAGTCATATACGCTTTCATACTCTTATGATTCGTTAGGTTGTATATCCAGTGCTGATTTTAACATTTATGTGGCTGCTTGTGTTGGAATCAATGAAGTGGTTGTACATCCTGTAAAAGTGTCTCCCATTCCTGCAAAAGATCAACTTTTCATTGAACAGGAAATCAGTAACGGCTATTCGTGGTGCGAATTGTTTACTGCTTATGGTGAACTGGTGATAAAGATACCACTTTACAGAAATAAGGAAATGATTTCAACATCTTCACTTTCTCCCGGAATTTATTTCCTGAAATTCTCCAATCCGGAAAAAGATATGCAACAACAGGTGAAGAGGATCAGTGTCATCAAATAAAAAACTAATAAACCCTACTGACTGCCTTCCCGACGCGCACAAAGGCGGTCGGGATTGCGAGGCCGCGTTCGCCAGCCTGCAAACTGCTTACTGCCAACTTTTAACTATTTTTACAAAATGTTTCAGAGTAAAATAACAAACTATCTTTCTCTAATCAAATTCAGTCACACCGTATTCGCGCTTCCTTTCGCGTTAATAGGATTTCTGGCCGGTGCACGCGAAGTAAATTTTCATTTCAACTACTGGCTAGTACTTTGGGTTTTGCTATGCATGGTGTTTGCTCGCTCCGCAGCTATGGCATTCAACCGTTGGGCCGACAGGGATATTGATGCAAAGAATCAGCGGACAATTGGCAGGGAAATACCTTCAGGAATTATATCTCCTGCTGCAGCGCTATCGTTTACTGTATTGAACTGTGTGGCGTTTATCGTTACAACATATTTTATTAACCCGATCTGTTTTTATCTTTCCCCGGTAGCGCTTGCAGTGGTGCTGGGATACAGTTATACCAAACGATTCACACCATTCAGTCATCTGGTGCTCGGACTTGGTCTATCACTGGCTCCGGTTGGCGCATACCTGGCTGTAACAGGTGAATTTGCTATGTTGCCGGTATTGTTTTCAGTTGCGGTGCTGACATGGGTGAGTGGGTTTGATATTATTTACGCACTGCAGGACGAGGATTTTGATAAAGCTCAAAAATTATTTTCAATTCCTTCTGTTTTCGGAATACGGATTTCGTTGCGCATTTCGGAAGGTTTGCATATAGTATCATCTTTGATTTTGCTTGCTGCCAGTTTTTACGGAAGCTATGGTTGGATGTATCTTACCGGCTGGACTGTGTTTACGGGGTTGCTCGTTTATCAGCACATGCTTGTTAAACCCAATGATCTGAGCCGTGTTAATCTTGCCTTTTTTACCACTAACGGAATCGCCAGTGTGATGTTGGCATTATTCACAGCGGTAGATATCTTTATTGGCTAAGTTTGCCCCGCTTTTTCAGACAGAATCAGTATTCGAATTTCAACTACAGAAACAAGGAGTTAAAATTCGTTGAATCAGAGCTTTATTTCTGCTTCAGAGTTTTAAAAGATGGGACTATTTTCATTACTTTTGTTTTCATTCTTATCCTGTTTTAACTCTCGAAATGAATCAAAGCTATCCGACCAGTCCGGCTGAAAAGCAGGAGTTATCCTACGAAGATTTTCGCGCTATAATTATAAACGATTACCGGCTTGCGAATGAGAGTCGCCAGACCAGCATTTTAGGCAGGAAAGAAGTCCTGACCGGTAAAGCCAAATTCGGAATCTTTGGTGATGGAAAAGAAATTGCACAGCTGGCTATGGCGAAAGTTTTCCGCAAAGGAGATTTCCGTTCCGGTTATTATCGTGATCAGACTTTCATGATGGCTTGTGGATTACTTTCCATCCAGGAATTTTTCGCCCAGTTATATGCGCATCCCGATGTCAATGCGGATCCTTCCTCTGCAGGAAGATTGATGAACGGACATTATGCAACCCGGTTACTCGATGAAGCCGGAAACTGGAGAGAGCTTACGGCACTCAAAAATTCTTCCGCTGATATTTCTCCGACTGCCGGACAAATGCCCCGGTTACTGGGATTGGCACTGTCATCTAAGTTATACAGAACCAATCCTGAACTTGACCAGGATAAGTTTCGAAAATTCTCCATCAGGGGAAATGAAGTTGCGTTTGTTACTATTGGTGATGCCAGCACATCGGAAGGTTTATTTTTTGAAACCATTAATGCAGCAGGAGTTTTA
>JANWID010000349.1 GCA_025450095.1 Bacteroidia bacterium
AATGTCCAATTTAGGGTATCCGAAATATATCCTGATGAATTAATCAGTTGAGGAGTATAAGGTAATGGAAAATAATTAGTACCGGTAACTAGTGTATTAGAAAAATAAATCCCTAAATTTTCTGTTGCATACCTGCAAACATTTCCAAGAGATACATACATTTGAAAATGGTAGCATGAATTTGCTGTAAGTGCTGTTTGTAATTGTATTTCTAAATATTCTCTATAATCAGAACTGCTTTCAAACAGATATATCCCACTATAAGCAACTCCGCTGTGTGCATTTTGGTAACCACCAAAATTAATTGGCACATTAACATAAAATCCAAAACTACATTGATTAAAGTAATCAGAAGACCCTGGGGTTGGAGTTAGCCAAAACATTGCAGAATCCAACTGACCAGCGTCTGTGGGGCATGCAATATATTGTTCAAAATCACCATTAGGCACAAAATTCTGTCCCTCACATATTCTGCAAGTTATCAATATAATGATCAAAAAGTACAGTTTGTTCATGGCACAAAAATTACGGATAATGTTTCGGGGGGGGTCGCTGGGCGAGTTCCCTGACTTCCGGCAGGCAGGGGAGCACGAAAGTTACAGTTTTCCCCTTTACGTTCTGTGGCCTCCGTAGCTTTTTTCTAGCGAAGGACCAGTTGCCCAGCGAAATGTTGTGCTCCACCATGTCGCAGAATATATTTCATCCCTACGGGACTAATAATTTTATGAGATTATGTTGCTACCAATATTTGGTTCCTACGGAACCGGTTACTGATTTTAACAGAAAAACTGGGTTCACTTTTATAATTCGGTATTCTTGTCCCGCTAGGGACAAAATATTGGTAGCAAAAGCCCCCCCAAAAGTAAGAGCCCCGTTAGGGGTGAAATATAGTACACAACCATTGCCCAGCGACATGTTGCGATCCACCATGTCGCAGAATATATTTCATCCCTACGGGACTCCTAATATTAAGGGAGCAAGTTTTTACCAATATTCGGTTCCTACGGAACCGGATTTGTATAAAACAGAAATTATTTGTTCATTTTTATAATTCGGTACTCTTGTCTCGCTATGGAAAAAATATTGATAGCAAAAGTATTTCATCCCTACGGGACTCCTAATATTAAGGGAGCAAGTTGTTACAAATATTCGGTTCCTACGGAACCGGTTACTGATTTTAACAGTAAAACTGGGTTCATTTTTATAATTCGGTACTCCTGTCCCGCTAGGGACAAAATATTGGTAGCAAAAGGCCCCCAGAAAGTAAGAGCCCCGTTAGGGGTGAAATATAGTGCACGTCCAGTTGTCCAGCGACATGTTGCGCTCCAAAAAAACCATTTCACTCAGCTCTCAGTCCTGTTCCTGCTCCTCATCCTTACGATTATTAGAGCAGGGTGTAATATGGAGAACGGAAATCAAAATCATTCTACTCCGATTCTAAATTTTTCCTAAATCATGCAGAGAGCGAGAAGCAGGAACAGAACTGAGAGCTGAGAGAGTTTTTACTTTGTTATCATCATTCTTCTGCTGCTCACACTATATTCACCTTGATCGGGGCAGGGAGCGAAAAAGAGAAGTTATGGTCTGTCCACTGTGTAATTCATTTCAGTTACCCCGCAAGCAAATTGTCGTGTAGTCGGTAATAGTTTTAGTTTTATTTTGTCTTTGATGTCTACAAACAATGGAATGCCTCGCCCAAGAATAATTGGATTAACAAATAGCCAGAAGCCGTCAATTAAATTGAGTTGAATAAGTGAATGTGTTGCTGTTGGGCTACCAAAAAGTAAGATTTCTTTGCTTCCCTGTTGTTTTATTTCATTTATATTGTCTGAAAGGTTGTCGCTAATAATTTTGGTGTTAGTCCAACCCGAGCCCTTCAGCGTTTTTGATAAAACAACCTTGTGAACTTTGCTATACCATTTTGAATGTTCAATGGCGTGCCTGGTTGCGTTCGGCTTATCTCCTGCGGTAGGCCAATAATCTTCCATCATCTGATAAGTTACTCGTCCATACAATGCAGTGTCACCTTCGCTAATCCGCTTACCGACATAATCAAATAGTTCTTCATCAACTTTAATCCAGTCCATTTCTCCGTTCGGTCCTGCTACAAAACCGTCAAGAGATATGTGCATAAATGAAATTAATTTTCTCATGTATTTCTATTTTTAATTTCGCAATTAGCGCAGGTCCGACCTACTTTGTGTAGGCCCGAATCTGGTTAATAAGCCAAACATCTCCGCTTCGAACGAGAATATCTGTAAATCTGTGGTTTTTAACCGTATCAGACAATTTTTCCCCACCTTCTATAAAGGCCTCGCCATCTACAACTGCCACATCATCGGTTACGAAACTTATTCGGGTAATTCGGCTGGTGTGTTTTGTGTGTTTGGCTTCACTTCCCAAAAAATTACTAAAAAGCTTGTGAATTTGTTCAATACCGATTGCCTCATCTCCACGCGGGCTGATAAGTATTGCATCAGTTGTAAAGCATAACATCATACCTTTAATATCTCCTTGCTGCCAGGCATGGTCGTAGGTCGTCTCTGTTTTTCGAATCCGTTCCTCATCAAGTTTTCTATTCTCCTTTATGGTTTCATGCCTAGAATCAATATTTTGTTTCATCATTAATGTTTTAAATGCAAAGCCTGTCACGAATGCCACAATTATCAAAGATACATTAACCGCATATTTCATTTTATCTTTAATGTTTGTTGTATTCGGTTCGTTCGTTATGCTTACCGCTAACGTTTTCGCGGTTGGCGACGGGGCCGGCCACCGCTTTAACATTTTTCTAATAAACATCGGCCGGCCTTGAGCAAACCGGCTGTTAGCCGAAGCCAAAGAACTTAATTAGTATTTAGCGAATTTGGTTCTGAAATTGTTAATTGATAAAATATATAGTCCTGATGAAATGGTCGAAACATCAACAAAAGAGTATCCTTTGTTGAGAAAACGGGTCAAAATTAAATTACCTTTTAAATCATAAATGTAAATTAAACCCGCATTATTCAAATTAAAATTTAATTTATTATAAACAGGATTGGGGAAAATACTAATTGAATCATTTTCCGTTTCAGGTAACCCTGTGGAACTGCCAATTTTAGCAAGAAAAATATCCAATGAACCATTATTTATAATTGAATCTGAATCATAATATACAATTGGGGAACCTGTATATCCTCCAATTACAATATCGTTATTTTGGGTAAGCAAAATGTCGACAGCAGTTTCATTATATAACCCATGAATTTCTTTTGTCCATTGTGCATTGCCATTCGCACTAAGTTTTGCGATATAAACTTCAGAATTTCCCAAATTTGACATTGTAAATCCGTCAATAGCCAAAGAATCAGAGTAAGAACTTATTATGATAAAGATGTTGTTATTTGAATCATTGCATATACCCAACAAGCCATCGTCATGATTTCCGGCATACCCTTTTATCCATAAAAGCGAGCCTGAAGAATCAAATTTTGATATATAAAAATTCGCCCCATTAAGCCAAGGCAAATTTACATTTCCGAAAATTATAGAATCTGATTCATACGAACCAGCTAACAACACATCGCCTGCATTATCAATATAAACACGGCCACCAAAATCCATTCCGTCACCCCCACCCGAGATTGCCCAAATTACTTCACCATCTGGATTGAATTTAACAAGAAAAATATCATCATAAATAATAAATGAATTAAAAAGAGTATCAGAATCAAATATAATCTGCTGTGAACTAAAGTACCCGGTTATATAGCTATTCCCGTCCTGGTCAATTGTTATATCGTAAGCATCATCACTCACTTCGCTTATAGCGCTTCTTGCCCATATTGTATTTCCGGAGGTATCCAGTTTTGCAATATAAATACTACTCGATAGTAAACCAAAAGTGGAATTATTAACTGTATAATTTCCGAAATCGATTGAAGGAGAAACAAAACTCCCAGTTATATATAAATAATCGGAATTGAATGACACCAAACTATGACAAAAATCCCAGTCAGCTCCACCGAATTGCTCCGCCCAGATTATATTTCCGTTATTATCAAATTTTGAAAGAAAAATGTCCTGGGCTCCGTTATTGATCAGTGAAATTGAACCCACATTGATATTTAAAGATAAAAATACACCTGTAACATAAATGTTATTTGCATCGTCCAGAGAAAGTTTGGTAGGATAATCAAAATCAGATCCTCCAAAGCTATTCAGCCATAAAATCGTTCCGTTACCATCTAATTTTGCAATAAAGATATCGGTGAAGTTCGGATTTGTATTATTAACCGTATAAGTTCCCAAAGTCAAAGAGCTGCCGGTAAATTCACCTGTTACGTATATATTCCCGACAGTATCGGATACCATATCAGAAATTCTTTGCCAATTCTGATCACCGTAACCATGAAACCATAAATAATTAGGGGCTTGACTGTACCCATTGTTTACAGCACTGAAAAAAGCAAGTACAAAAATGACAGTTAGGCGGAAGTATCCCATTTTTGCTTCAGTTGTATAAACGCGGTTTTAAAGCGCATTATCAAAGATAGAAATTGAATCCTTATTTTCAAATAAGTGCTGGTGAATGAACAGGAAAGCACAACTGTTTGAGGTCTGCACCAAAGTTTGTTCAAGACGATGCTGTCTGTCGTTATCATCATCTCGCTGTTTTTAGATTGTTCCGATTTTGTTCGAATTGCAATTCGTGTCAACTAAATTATTTTGTATGTCCGTTCAAATCCGGAAAACTGATTTGGCCATAAAGCCTGCAATTTGTTGTGTCAAGTAAATATATCCAGGTTGTCCAATTGTTTTTACCCGAAAGCCTTAATAATTTATTGTTGTCGGGAATTTTTCTGTAAGCGCTGTCAAGATAATTCATACCAATAAATGTTTGAGGGACTGAGTTGTTGATTGATTCTAATTTATTGGAATAATAAATCTGTTTGCAATTTTGTTTATCAAGGTCAAGAATTGTTATTCTGATAAAATCAGTGTCAACACCTGTGATAAATTCATAAACTTCTGGAATATGGATTTTAGTTACCAATTCGTTGTGCGCTTCGTTGGGGTTTTTATCAGGCGAAATATCTTTGTAGGTATTATTCATTGTGCAATTGTTGAAAAACAGAAATGATATAACTATTAATGATATTCTTTTCATTGGAATGGCATACCTTTTCTTTTCTATTCCTTTTCTGTTAGCCAATGCAGAATGTTAAGCGCCAGTTTTTTGTTGTCAGCATTATAGTTCATTCCAACTTTACTATTGTCCCTTGACTTTTGTGCGGTAAGCATTGCAGCTTCTCCCAAACAAACAATTTTTCCTTTTCCTAATTTAAGAGCAACACCTTGTGCACGTCCCTTTGCCAATTGAGGATTATCATAAGTTACTTCAACTTGTGTGTCACCTCCATCTTTAGTAACTTTTGTAATTGGAGTCATATCGTATGCTGCATCCGAAAGTGTTAAAAAAAATATACATGTACTGTCTTTACATTTTATGGACTGTCCGGTGAAGGTTATTATTTTGCTTACTCCATTTGTTATAGCATGTTCTTTAAGTAGTTTATTCTCTTTAGAAAAAACTAACTGACTTTGATCATTTGATATCCTATCGTAAAATATGCTGTCTTGAACCATTCCTTTTTGAAATTCAATGTCTAACTTATTTCCTAAATTATCTACTGCTGACCCAAACGGGAAATGGTCTGCAATGAGCAATAAAGAGCCACCGTTTATTATCCAATTTTTGATAATTTCTGTCTCGTCTTCGGTAAACGCAGGAGTATCATTCAAGTCGCCCTTACCTTTGGCATTAACAATCGCATAAATACTGACAGAATTTAATACTTCTGCTGTCACAGGGGTGGTAAGAGTTTTTAAGTTATAGCCATCATTCCGAACAAGATTTGCAAAAGGCTCATATAGTCCATTTGTGGTATGAAAATTATTATGTCCTTCGTCAAATAATACTATTGGCATATTTTCTTTAAATTCAGGTGATTCAACTGTTACGTCAAAGTCATTGTCTGCACGTTGCAAGGGTGTTTCTTTGCACGAAAATAAGACAATAGGTAAAATTAAAAGTGTTAGTAATTTTTTCATTGTCTGTTAGTATTATAGGTTGCCACTAACGTTTTGCAGATTTGTGATGGGCGGGATTTTCAGCACAAACGTTCATTCGGAGCATTGAACTTTCGCCTACCACTATACAATCTGTGGAGCACGAAACCCCGTCTATTGCAAATGTGCAGTTATGTGTAGGCTTATTTACCATTGTTCCCAAAATACTCTAATTGAAGGTTTTCCTTCTTTGTCGTTACATAATTGAAAGTCCAGTTCCATTCCGTCAGCAAATGCAAAATTGAATGTATTGTCACCAATAGCAAGTCCCTCTAATATTTTACCGTGTGACTTTTTAATTTCTGGTTTTATATCGTTCGGTTCATTTGCATAAGGCTTGTCATCTCTTATAGAAATTGATGCGTCTCCAAATTTCGTTGAGTTAATATTTTTCATACTTTTCTCTGGAATTGCACCATTACCAAAGTCCGATAAAATCGAATTGTCTACTCTGTACGCAGAAGCCCAAGTATTATTTTCCAAATTCAAAATGAATCCCGCATTCCCAATAGTCGAGTTAATTACTTTATGTCCTTCTATATGAACTTTTAATGAGTCTAATTTTTTTGTGTAGTCGCTGTTTATTATGTTTTGAATAATGTCCTCTGAGATTGGTTTTTCTGTCGACTTTAAAGGTTTTTGCAAATGAACAGAATTTGTGTCTGCTTTTAGGAAATACCATAGTAGAACAGCAATAAACAAAATAACAAATAGTACTAAAATTGTCGTTTTCATGATGTTGGTTTATGTTGTGTCAAAAGCTTACACATAATGTTCTGCGGCTTGGCGTTGTGCGGATTTTCGGAGAAGTATTTGTCGGCAAGACAAATGCTTATTTGGAAACCCTCACTCCATTTTACCTGAATGCCAGCATAACGCCAAGCCGCTGTTAACGGCTGGCAATTTTTATTTATTGTTATTTTCTATACTATGAATATCATCTGTCAATTTAAATACCAATGCATTTTGAAACAAGGGTTTCCGAGCATTTGACTTTGTTCAGCGTCTGTTAGTTTCTTTTCGATTTCAACCAACAATTCTTATTCCTCTGTCATAACAGCTATTTGTTTTTCCATCTAACTAAACGTTTCATTCCTCTTGTGAATAACCACGAGAAAAATCTTGAATGTCCGCCTTCCATCATTTTCTGTTTGCAGTATTCTTGAAATTCCAAAACATTGTTTCCCTTGTAAATAAATTCGCCATTTTCATAGCAGTAGGAACAATATTTTTTGCTAATGCTTTTGTCTGCATTTGTTCCTCCTCCTTTTTCGTCTCGTTTCAGTGGCATTCCACAAGACTGACAGTTTTTAAATTCTTTTTCCATTTTTTGTTTGTTGTTTTTCCGTTTAGAAGTGTGTTTGGTAGGGTTGCACCTAACGGTTTCGGGCTTTGCGTTGGTGGGCTTTTGAAACCGAAAACTGTCTGCCAGCACCAAGGTTTATTATCCCGATAGCTATCGGGAGCTCTACTGTTTATATTCACACTGTCAGCCCACTAACGCAAAACCCGTGTTATACAACGTTGCTTTCTTTAGTTCTTCAAATATTTCAAAGTTTCTGTCCGCATAAACTTGTCAAAGTCTGTTGTCTTAATTTTTAGAAGTTCGCAAGTTGTCTGAATTAATTTGTCATTCTGAGGCAAAGTGTCTAATAGTTTTTTTATGTCCGCAACCCCTCCCTTGTCATAAACCAATTTGCAGATAATTGCACCTGTAGTGTAATAAGCAGCAAATTGCCAGCCCCATTTTTTATTTAGAATATCGTCAAATATGACTGTGTCGTTTTTTGATAGTTCTATCGCAAGTATTTTTGCACTTTCTTCAAATGTCTTTTCCATTATCCCACCAAGCCAAGTTGCAAATCCTTCATTAATAATCCAATGCCGGTCTTGATTTGGAACTATAAGTTGGATAAACACGTGTGGGTAGTACTCTGAACCAAAACCGCTTAAAACT